>JANRIF010000066.1:0-9841 GCA_033765245.1 Lysobacteraceae bacterium | reverse complement strand
GCCATCGATTCCCTTCCCGCGTCACAGCCTGCTAGGCTAGCCGACCGCTTTTTCTCCCCGACGTGCGCCGGGATTCGTTGCGCACCACCCACAGGATTCAGATCATGCAGATTGCGGACCATTGCGTTGCCAGCTTTCACTACACCCTCACCGATGATGCCGGTACCGTCATCGATTCCTCGACGGGGCACGAGCCGCTGGCCTATCTGCACGGTGGTGGCAACATCGTGCCGGGTCTGGAGCGAGCGATGGTCGGTCATCGCGTTGGCGATCAGTTCACCGTCGACGTGGTGCCGGAGGAAGGCTACGGCATTCGTCACGAAGGACTGATCCAGGTGGTGCCGCGCGCCGCGTTCCAGGGCGTGGACGAACTGGCGATCGGCATGGAGTTCCAGGCCAGCAGCAACCAGGGTCCGATGTCGGTGGTGATCACCGCGATCGAGGGCGACGAAGTGACGGTCGACGGCAATCATCCGCTGGCTGGCCAGACCCTGCACTTCGCCAT
Source organism: Lysobacteraceae bacterium (assembly GCA_033765245.1). Classification (GTDB taxonomy): domain Bacteria; phylum Pseudomonadota; class Gammaproteobacteria; order Xanthomonadales; family Xanthomonadaceae. Next base: position 9,336 of record JANRIF010000066.1, on the reverse strand, counting down.
CGAAGTCACCGAAGTCCGCGCAGCGACCGACGAGGAGACCGAACATGGTCACGTGCATGGACCGCACGGTCACGCGCACTGAGTGAGCCTGGGCGGGATGCCGCTGCGCCGCTCGCCGATGGCTGGCGTAACGCACGGTGCGGCATCGCGCACCCATTCACGTTGCCGTGTGGCGAATTCCGCTAGCCTTGGCGCGCGGGGCATCGCAGCAGGGGACAGGAATGACACTGGCAAGCGGGCGTGTCGGCAATGTTGGACCCGGTGCCAGTGGCCTGGGTTGGCACGTCTCTCATACGCTGTGGTGGGTCGTTGTGGTGCTTGCGCTGGCAGTTGCCGGCGCCACACAGGCGTACGCACCAAGCCGCGGGGCTTTGCGGGGACAGTGGCAGTCGCTCGCCGCCGATACGGCGGCAAGCGGATGGCAGGCGTTTTCGCCGCAGCGCCTGACCCGCATCGAGCGCGCGCCGTCGGGCGCGCGGGTGCGCTTGTTCGCTCAGGACGGCCGCTGGCCCGCCGCGCCGTTTGTGCTGGTGGTGAGCAATCCCGGCGTGGGCACCGTGGAGTTGATTGATCCGCACGACGGCCACCGTCGGCGCGCATCGTTGTTGGCATCGCATCGATCCGGATGGATTGGCACCGGCCGGATCGGGTTCTTGATCGCCAGGCCGGTGGCGGCCGACGTCGCAATCGAACTGGAATTGCCGAGCGAACCGGTGATCCAATCACCGCTGGGTTTTGCCGCGCAATCGATCGACCGGTTCCAGCATCAGCAGAACGGCTGGGTGGCATTCGTCAGCGCGTGCTTCGCGGTGATGCTGTCGATCGCACTGGTGGCGTCGGCATTCGGGGTGTTCTTGCGCGACCGCACTTTCTTGCTTTACGGCGGCTACGTGCTGGCGTATGCGCTAGTGCTGGGGATACAGAACGGATTCGTGGCGCATCCGTTGGGATGGAGATGGATCGCCGACGCACCATTGTCGTGGGGCCGCGTCGCGACCGGGCTTTCGGTGACGCTGGCATGCCTGTTCGCGGTGCGATTCATGCGGCTCGAACGCCATGCGCCGCGCTGGCGCCGGCTGGTGCTGGGATTTGCCGCGCTGGTGGCGTTGGCAATGCTGCCGGGCATGCTGCCATGGCCGGCGGCGAATGCGTTCGGTCGCGCCCTGATCAATCCGTTGCTGATCGTCGGTGGCCCGCTGTTGTTGGTTGCCGGTGTGGTGGCGGCCTGGCGCGGCTCTCGTTACGCCTGGTTTTTCCTGGCGGGTTGGGTGCCCTTGCTGATCGTCACGGTGCTGTCCAGTGCGCAATTGGGTGGCGCGTTTGCGGGTGTGCCGTGGCTGCCGGATGCGAATCTGGCTGCCGGCGCGCTGGAGGCGTTGGTGCTGTCGATGGGATTGGCCGATCGCAGCCTGCAAGTGCGGCGCGAGCGCGATCGGGTGCAGGAACTGGCGGATACCGATGCGCTCACCGGGCTGCCCAATCGGCGCCACGTGTTGTCGCAGCTCAATGTGTTGCTGCGCGATGGCCGCCTGCGGGAACGGCCGATCGCGCTGATGTTTCTGGACCTGGACGATTTCAAGCGATTGAACGATCGCCACGGCCACCACGTCGGCGACGATGCCCTGTGCGCAACCGCGCGTGCGCTGGAGAACTGCCTGCGCGATCAGGACTTGCTGGGCCGCTACGGCGGCGAGGAATTCGTGATCGCATTGCCGGGCAGCGACCGCGCCATCGCGGAAGCGGTCGCGGAGCGACTGCGCGAGGCGGTGGCGCAGATCGTGCTGCCGGGTGTCGATGCCAGGAGCCCGGTCACGGTGAGCATCGGCCTGACGCTGCGCAGGCCGGGGGATGATGCCGAATCGCTGCTGGTGCGAGCGGATCAGGCGATGTACGAGGCCAAGGAAGGCGGGCGCAATCGCGTCGTGTCAGCCTGATCGCGCGCGCGCAAAACGCGCGTATTCCACCATCAGGCAGCGGTCCTGCACCACGTCGATTCCGGCTGCCGTCAACGCTGCGGCGAAGGCATCGTCGCGGATGCCCGATTGCAGCCACACCGCGCGCGGCCGAGCGGCCAGCACGTCGTCCAGGTGCATCGCCAGATCGCGCGGTCGCCGGAACACGCACACCACGTCGACGCGGCTGGGGATGTCGGCAAGGCGGCGGTACACCGGCTGTCCCAGAATCCGCGTGACCTCCGGGTAATACACCGGCACCGGCACGATCTGCAGACCCTCCTCGCGCAGCGCCGCCGGCACGTAATACGCCGGTTGCTCGGCGTGCGCTTCGGTCTTGATGCCCAGCACCGCCACTCGTTGGATGCCGCCGAGCAGGGTGTCGATGTCGCTGCGGGAAGTGAGTTCGCGGGCGCTCATGGGAGTGCAGCATAGCGCAGCGCAGCGCGCGGCAAATGCGGTATCGTGCGCTGGCGCCGCGGCGGAGTTTCCGCGCGGCGCGAACCCAGGAGATTGCCATGACCGTGTGTCCCGTTGCCCTCGCGGTGGGTTGCCGCCGTTGCCCGGTGTTTTCCGTCTGTCCCGCCACGCGCCTGATCGGCGACCAGCCCGACGCCGAAGCGAAGGCCGAAGCCGCGCCCAAGAAAAGTGCTGCCGGCGCCAAGAAAAAATCCTGACCCCACGCCGCGCGACGCGCCCCGGCCCGATGCCGGTGCGTGCCGCACGCGCCCGTTTCCGGTGAGATGTACTGCATGAGTTGGATTCGCTCGATCCCGCCCGCTGAATCCAGCGGCCGCCTGAAAGCCCAGTACGACCGTCTGCTCGGCCCTGATGGCCGGCTCGACAACATCATCACCGTGCATGGCCTGCGCCCGCACACGCTGGAAGGACATCTGGCGTTGTATCGCGCCGCCCTGCACCACAGCGCCAACACCCTGCCCAAGGTGTATCTGGAGGCGATCGGCGTGCGCGTGAGCCGGCTCAACGGCTGCGCCTATTGCGTGGCGCACCATCGCGCTGGCGTGCTGCGCGAGGCCGCCGATGCGGCAGCCGGCGCGGCGATGCTGGCGGCGCTGGAAGACGACGTCCCGGGCGCGCCGTTCAGCGCCGGCGAGCGAGCCGGGTTGGCCTATGCCGGCAAGCTGGCGCTGGCGCCGGCATCGATCGCCGCCGCCGACATCGACGCCATGCGCGCCGGCGGGTTGGACGACGGCCAGATCCTCGAAATCAACCAGGTGGCCGGCTATTTTTGTTACGCCAATCGGGTGGTGCTGGGGCTTGGCGTCACCCTCGAAGGCGAGGCGCTGGGCCATCCGCATGGTTGATCCCGGTCACATGCAACGCCATTTGGCGCAGCGCATAATGCAATTGCTGCGAACCCGGATATAGTCGAACCTTCGCACCCCTTCACCCCTTGCACCGGAAGCCAAGATGAAGCCGACTGACATTGCTGGAGCCGATTACTTTCACAAAGTGGTCGATTGTCAGTGGGCCTGCCCCGCACACACGCCGGTCCCCGAGTACATCCGTCTGATCGCGGCACAGCGCTACACCGATGCCTATCTGGTGAACTGGCGCTCGAACGTGTTCCCCGGAGTGCTCGGTCGCACTTGCGATCGCCCCTGCGAGCCGGCCTGCCGTCGCGGTCGCGTGGAAGAAAGCAACGGCGAACATCCCGAACCGGTCGCGATCTGCCGCCTCAAGCGCGTCGCCGCCGATCTCAAGAGCGACCCGCGCGCCGGCATGCCCAAACCCGCGGCGCGCCGCAACGGTAAGCGTGTGGCCTGTGTCGGCGCCGGTCCGGCCTCGCTGACGGTGGCGCGCGATCTGGCGCCGTTGGGTTACGAGGTAGTGGTGTTCGATCAGGACCCCAAGGCCGGCGGCTTCATGCGCACCCAGGTGCCGCGTTTTCGCCTGCCCGAGTCGGTGATCGACGAAGAAGTGGGTTACGTGCTCGATTGCGGCGTCGCCTTCGAGGGCAGCCGTCGCATCGATTCGCTCAAGGCGTTGCTGGCGGATGGCTGGGATGCGGTGTTCGTCGGCACTGGCGCACCGCGCGGGCGCGATCTCGACGTGCCGGGCCGCAAGGAAGCCGCTGCCCATATCCACATCGGCATCGACTGGCTGTCATCGGTATCGTTCGGCCACATCAGCTCGGTCGGCAAGCGCGTGATCGTGCTCGGTGGCGGCAATACCGCGATGGACTGCTGCCGTTCGGCGCGGCGCCTCGGCGGCAGCGACGTGAAAGTGATCGTGCGCTCGGGTTTCGCCGAAATGAAGGCTAGCCCGTGGGAAAAGGAAGACGCCCAGCACGAGGGCATTCCGATCCTCGATTTCCGCGTGCCCAAGGCGGTGCTGCACGACAACGGCGCGATCACCGGCATGGTGTTCGAGAAAGTCAGCGCGCAGTACGACGCCGACGGCCGCCGGCAACTGGTGCCCACCGGCGAGCCCGACGAGTTCCATCCGTGCGACGATGTGTTGGTGGCGATCGGTCAGGAAAACGCCTTTCCGTGGATCGAGCGCGACATCGGCGTGAAATTCAACCGTTGGGGCCTGCCCGAACTCGACGAGACCACGTTCCAGTCGAGCCTGCCCAACGTATTCTTCGGCGGCGACAGCGCGTTTGGCCCGAAGAACATCATCTGGGCGGTGGCGCACGGCCACGCCGCCGCGATCAGCATCGACCTGTACCTGCGCGGCGAGTCGCTGCAAGCGCGGCCCGACCCGTTGGTGAATCTGGTCTCGCAGAAGATGGGTATTCACGAGTGGAGCTACGACAACGACGTCTCGCCCGAGCAGCGCTTCAAGGTGCCGTGGGCGTCACCGGAAAAGACCCTGAGCAGCATCGCCATGGAAGTCGAACTGGGCTTCGACGCGCAGACTGCCTGGCGCGAAACCCAGCGCTGCCTGAACTGCGACGTGCAGACCGTGTTCCTGCGCGACCGCTGCATCGAATGCGATGCCTGCACCGACATCTGCCCGATGGACTGCATCAGCTTCACCCTCAACGCCGACGAACCCGAGTTGCGAAAGCACCTCAGCGCGCCGGCGCTCAACACCGATCAGGATCTGTACGTGTCCGACGTGCTCAAGACCGGGCGGGTGATGGTGAAGGACGAGGACGTATGTCTGCACTGCGGACTGTGCGCCGAACGTTGCCCCACGGGTGCCTGGGACATGCAGAAATTCCTGCTGCAAACCGCGCAGGCCGGGCAGGGCTGCGGCGGCGATGCGCAGCGCAAGGCCGCGTGAAATGCAGGTTGGGTCCGCAAAAGACGCAAAGGACGCAAAGGACGCGAGATCAACGACGTTTCTTTATTGAGGCTCCTGTTTGCGTTTTTTGCGCACTTTGCGGACCGAATGCTTTGCTGTTGGAATGAACCATGAACGAGGCTCGTGTGAAACCTTCCCCCATCACCGCCGTCAACGATTTCGTCGTCAAGTTCGCCAACGTCAACGGCTCCGGCTCGGCGTCGGCCAATGAACTGTTCGCCAAGGCGATCCTGCGCATGGGGGTGCCGGTCAGCCCGCGCAACATCTTCCCCTCCAACATTCAGGGCCTGCCCACCTGGTACGAGGTGCGGGTGAGCGAAGCCGGCTGGCTGGGGCGGCGCGGCGGCGTCGACCTGATGGTGGCGATGAACCCGCAAACCTTCGTCTGGGACGTGGCCGAGCTGCCGCCCGGTGGCTATCTGATGTACGACAGCACCAAGCCGCTGCCGCACGAGCGCATGCGCGACGACATCCATCTGCTTGGCGTGCCGCTCACCCGCATCTGCAACGAGACCTACGCCGATCCGCGCCAGCGACAACTGTTCAAGAACATCATGTACGTCGGCGCCCTGTCGGCGCTGCTGGACATCGACCCGGCGGTGATCGAAGCGCTGTTCCTGGAGCAGTACAAGGGCAAGGAAAAACTGGTCGACGCCAACAAGCACGCCCTGCATCTGGGGCGCGACTACGCCCTCGCCAACTTGCCCCATCCCCTCGGTCTGCGCGTGCGCCGCGCCGACGCGGTGGGTGATCGCATCTTCGTCGACGGCAACACGTCGGCCGCGCTGGGCTGCGTGTACGGCGGCGCCACGGTGTGCGCGTGGTATCCGATCACGCCGTCGAGTTCGCTGGCGGAGTCGTTCCAGAAGTTCTGCCAGAAATACCGCGTCGATCCGGCCACCGGCGAAAACCGCTACGCCATCATCCAGGCCGAGGACGAGATCGCCTCGATCGGCATGGTGGTGGGCGCCGGCTGGAACGGCGCGCGTGCGTTCACCGCCACCTCCGGTCCAGGCGTGTCGTTGATGACCGAGTTCCTCGGCCTGGCTTACTTCGCCGAGATTCCGGTCACGCTGATCAACGTGCAGCGCGGCGGCCCGTCCACCGGCATGCCCACGCGCACCCAGCAGGCCGACCTGCTGTCGTGCGCCTATGCCTCGCACGGCGACACCCGGCACGTGCTGCTGTTGCCGCAGGATCCGTCAGAGGCGTTCGACCACGCGGCGGCGGCGCTGGATCTGGCCGACCGCCTGCAGACGCCGGTGTTCGTGATGACCGATCTCGACATCGGCATGAACCAGCGTCTGTGCGCGCCATTGCAGTGGCAGGAAGGGCGCATCTACGACCGCGGCAAGGTGATGAGCGCAGCCGAGCTGGAAGCCGGGCGCGATTTTGGCCGTTACAACGACGTCGATGGCGACGGCATCCCGTGGCGCACGCTGCCCGGTACCCATCCCGAGCGCGGTGGTTTCTTCACCCGCGGCACCAGCAAGGACGCCTACGCACGCTACTCCGAGCGCGGCCCGGACTACGTCTACAACATGGAGCGCCTGCTGAGGAAGTGGGACACCGCCAAGAATCTGGTGCCGGCGCCGGTGCTGCAGCAGGGCGACGTGCCGGCGCACTGCGGCGCGATCTACTTCGGTTCCACCAGCGCCGCCATGGACGAGGCGATGGCGAACTTCGCGGAGCGCGGAGTGGCGCTCGACACCCTGCGCCTGCGTGCGTTCCCGTTCCCCGAGGCGGTCGCCAGATTCGTCGCCGAACACGAGCAGGTGTTCGTGGTGGAACAGAATCGCGACGGCCAGATGCGCGCGATGTTGATCAACGAACTGGGCACCGATCCGGCGCGCTTGATCGCGGTGCTGCATTACGACGGCACCCCGATCACCGCACGCTTCATCATCGATACGATCGGCACGCGCATCGCCAATCGCGCCGCAGCGAAGGAGCGGGTGGCGTGAGAACCGGCCGTTTGCTGGTGGGTGACCGAGAGCATTGGGTCCGCAAAGGACGCGAAGCACGCAAAGACAGCAAGAGCAACAATGATCTGTTGGTCACGAGCAAAACCGGCGTTTGGTTTCCTTTGCGTCTTTTGCGGACCCCAACGCTTCCCGCTTTTCGCGCACCCGATAACGCCGTAACCGCAGGCACCCCGACATGACCTGGATCACCAAACCCAAGCTGCATCATCCCAGTCTGCAGCGCAACGCGCTGGGCTGCACCCGCCGCGACTACGAGGGCAAGGTCTCGACGTTGTGCGCCGGTTGCGGCCACGACTCGATCTCGGCCGCGATCATCCAGGCATGCTGGTCGCTCTCGATCGAACCGCATCGGGTGGCCAAGCTGTCCGGCATCGGCTGCAGTTCCAAGACCCCCGATTACTTTCTCGGCAACTCGCACGGCTTCAACACCGTGCACGGCCGCATGCCTTCGGTGCTGACCGGCGCCAACATGGCCAATCGCGAATTGCTTTATCTCGGCGTGTCCGGCGATGGCGACTCCGCATCGATCGGTATCGGCCAGTTCGTGCACGCGATGCGCCGTGGCGTGAACATGGTCTACATCGTCGAAAACAACGGCGTGTACGGCCTCACCAAGGGACAGTTCTCGGCCACCGCCGACCAAGGTTCCACTTCCAAGCGCGGCGTGGTCAACTCCGACAGCCCGCTCGACCTAGTGGCGATGGCGCTGCAACTTGGCGCCACCTTCGTGGCGCGCGGCTTTTCCGGCGACAAGCAGCAACTGGTACCGCTGATCGAGGCCGCCATCGCCCATCGCGGCGCCGCCTTCATCGATGTGATCAGCCCCTGCGTGGCATTCAACAACCACGCCGGCAGCACCAAGAGCTACGAATACGTGCGCGAGCACAACGATGCCGTGAACCGGCTCGACGTGTTCCCCGCACGCAGCGAAATCACGGTGGAATACGGCGCCGGCGAGAGCATCGAGGTGACCCAACACGACGGCCAGACCCTGCGACTGCACAAGCTTGCGGCCGACCACGACCCGCGCGACCGCATCGCCGCGATGCACTACCTGCAGCATCATCACGCCAGGGGCGAAGTGGTGACCGGCCTGTTGTTCGTCGATCCCGACGCCACCGATCTGCACGGCCACCTGCACACCGTGGTGCAGCCGCTCAACCAGTTGGGCGCAGCCGAACTGTGCCCGGGCACCGCTACCCTCGCCAAGCTCAATGCGTCGTTGCGATGAGCGGTAACAAGGTCAAGGCCGCGAGCGGGCAACCGCTCAGCGGCCTCGATGCCGCCTTCGTGTATCTCGAAGCCGCCGGCACGCCGATGCACGTCGGCGCGTTGATGCTGCTGGCGCCGCCGAAGTTAGGCAAGGGCGGATTCGCGCCGCGCTTGCGCGCGCATCTGCTGCAGCGCTTGCCGCGCGCCAAGGCGCTGCGTCGCGTGCTGCAACCGGCGCCGTATGCACTCGATCACCCGCATTGGGTGGACGCGACCGATTTCGATCTCGATCAGCATCTGTCCACGCATCGCCTTCCCAGGCCCGGCACCCGCGCGCAGTTGCTGGCGTTGGTCGCCCGTCTGCATGCACAACCGCTGGATCGCAGCCGCCCGCTGTGGGCGTTGCACTTGATCGAGGGACTGGACGACGGCAACGTTGCGCTGTTCAGTCGCCTCCACCACGCCCTGCTCGACGGGCAGGGCGCGGTGGCGCTGGCGCGTGCGCTGCTCGACCTCGCGCCGGGCGTGGCGATCCCCGCGCAGACGCCGCACGCAGCCGCACCGGCGCGCAGCGCGCCAAGCACCCTCACGCGCGTGGGTTCGGCCTTGCTGGGTCTGCCGCAGACGCTGCGCGAAGTATGGTCGAGCGCGCCGCAGGTGATCGAACGCCTGCGCGACAGCGTGATGCTGGCGCCGCGTACGCCGTTCAACGTGCAGGTCGGGCCGGGCCGGCGGCTGGCGGTAGGCAGCGTGGCGCTGGCCGATCTGCGCCGGATCGCCAAGGGCTTCGGCGTCAGCCTCAACGATGTGGTGATGGCGCTGTGCGGCGCGGCTTTGCGCGAATACCTGCTGCGTCACAAGGCATTGCCACGCACCTCGCTGGTGGCGGCAATGCCGTTCAGCCTGCGCGC
>JANRIF010000057.1:0-7520 GCA_033765245.1 Lysobacteraceae bacterium | reverse complement strand
ATGCGCACACCGTCGCCGTCCGGGTGGGGCGGCGTGGTGTGAGGCGGTTGCGGACGTTGCATCCGGGTCGCTCGTGCGCGATGCCGTTACGGCGTGGCCGGGTTGAACACCGACACCGCCCAACCCATGCGCTCGTGGCCGTAGCGGTTCCAGATCGTGCTCTTGCCACCGGTATAGCTGGTCTGACGTGCTACGCCAGTGCCGGTGCTACCGCCAAAAAGACCGGCAGTCACGGTGCCGCCGGTGAAGGTCGGATGCGTGTCGTCGGACTGGATGTAGTCGAAGCTGCTGCTGGACGAAACGAACTTGGTGTTGGCGTCGCGCAGGGTGGACTTCAGGCTGCCAGTGATGCGCGCAAGATAAGTGGCTTCGCTCTCGCCGGCCACGTAGCGCAGCGCGTCGGAGTCGATCTTGCCGTCGCCGTTGCTGTCGTAGTCCGCGCCCATGAACTGGGCGAAGCTGTCGGCGCACTTGAAGCCCTTGAGTCGCGCGTTCTCGCACATCCAGTAGTTCATCTTGGCGATCGCCGGCAGGAAGCGGTCGCGCAGATTCACCGTGGCGCCGGTCGCACTGTCGCGGCACGAGCTCTGCACGTTGTCGGCGGCGTAGCCGGGGTAGTACAGGTTGGAGATGACCTTGAGCTTGGTGTTCACATGGGCGTTGGCATTGATGTAGTTCATCGCCGCGGCCACGTAGGTCTTGCAGTTGTTCACCGCCGTGTCCAGCACGCCGAAGTTGCAGGTGCCGGTCTGCGACTTGAAGCTGGAGCGCGCCTGCAGACCGTCGTTGCCGCACATCTCGAACGTCACCACGCGGGTCGAACTGGCCTGCATGTAGGAGCGCTCGCTGACGATCTTGTTGTTGTAGACGTCAGACGCCACCGCACCCGACTTGGCGCGGCGGATGTTCTCGATGTCGGCGTTCCACAGCGCCGACAGGTACTCGGAATCCACCGTCGGCGCCGAATACTTCGCGGCGTTGAGGGTCGAGCCGTTGTAGCCGGCATAGATCGAATCGCCGTAGGCCACGACGCGATACTTGGTGGTGGTGCCGGCGCGATCGACGGTCCAGGAGACGTTCTGGTTCAGTGTGCTGGCCAGCCCGTTCGAACTGACGGCGAGCACAGCCATGGTAGCCAACAGCCGGACGCGGCTGCCGAGAGGACGGATGTTCATAGTTCTCCCCAAAGAAAATTAAAGACGAGTGTGAAAGCCCAACGGCCTCGGCCAGCGCGTCGAAGGCCCCCTTCGCAAACGGCTGACGAAGCCGGTTCACGAGTCCTTATGCTTAGCGCTACCCGGGCCGTACGCTAGGGTCTGGTCCGGGACTCTGTCACGACGCGGTGCACCATCGTGGCGTGTGGCGGGTTCCGCGATCGCGATCACCCCCGCCGCGCCAACCCCAGATACACCACCGCCGCCAGCGCGAAGCCGACGAACCAGGCATAGCCGTAGATCGTGTCGAACACCGGCGGCACCGAGGCGACGAGGCCGGCGGCGTGGGCGAAGCCGGGCAGGTTGGGCAGCACGCCGATCACCAGCGCGCTCAGACCGGCCCAGTTCCAACCGTTGCTGGCTTGATAGCGGCCGTCGTGGCGAAACAGCTCGTCGAGTGCGAGTTCGGTGCGGCGGATGAAGAAGTAGTCGGCGACGAGGATGCCGGCGATCGGCCCGAGCAGCGCCGAGTAGCCAACCAGCCAGGTGAACAGGTAGGTGCCGGCTGACTCCATCAGCTTCCACGGGAACATGGCGATGCCGATACCGGCGGTGATGTAGCCACCCATGCGGAAGGAAATCTTGTTCGGCGAGAGGTTGGAGAAACCGTAGGCCGGTGCCACCACGTTGGCGGCGAGATTGGTGGTGAGGGTAGCGACCAGCAGCGCGAACAATGCCGCCACCACACCGAAGCCGCCCATGCGCCCGGCCAGTTGCACCGGGTCCCAGATCGCCTCGCCGTAGATGGTGACTGTGGCCGAAGTGACCGCCACGCCGATGAACGCGAATAGCGCCATCGGCAGCGGCAAGCCGAGCGCCTGTCCCACAATCTGGTCGCGCTGCGATTTGGCGAAGCGGGTGAAATCGGGAATGTTCAGCGCCATCGTCGCCCAGAAGCCCACCATCGCGGTGAGCCCGGCGAAGAACGTCGGCCAGAACTGGCCCTCCCTGGCGCCGCCCGGCACGAACTGCGAGGGCGTGGACAGCATGTTGCCGAAGCCATCCGCCTTCACGTAAGCCCAGGCCAGCAAGGCGAGGCCCATCAGCAGCAAAAACGGCGCGCTGATCGTTTCCAGCCAGCGGATCGATTCAGTGCCGTGCTTGATGAAGTACAGATGCAGGCCCCAGAACGCGAGAAAGCACAGCGTCTGCGTCGGATCGATGCCGAGCAGCGGCAGCGGTGCGCCATGAAACGCATCGCCGCTGAGCGCGTTGAGGATCACATAGATCGCCGACCCACCCACCCAGGTATTGATGCCGAACCAACCGCAGGCCACCAACCCTCGCGCCAACGCCGGAATGCGCGCGCCCTTGGGCCCGAAGGCAGAGCGCAGCAGCACCGGAAACGGCACCCCGTGCTTGGCACCCGCATGACCGATCAACACCATCGGCAGCAGCACGATTACATTGCCCAGCAACACCGTCAGCACCGCCTGCCACCAGTTCATGCCCTGGCTCACCAAGCCGCCCGCCAGCATGTAAGTCGGCACGCATACCACCATCGCCACCCACAACGCCGCGTAAGCGCGCCAGTCCCAGGTGCGTTGCGTGCTGTCCGTGGGCGCGAGGTCGGCGTTCCACAGGTCGGGTGCGGGTGATGCGGGCGACGTGGCGCGGTTCATCGGCGGATGCGCTCCTGCGCAAGGCGAAGTGACGGAGTGTAGCCAACGCGCAGGCTACAGCAAGCGTGGCGGCGAGCGGTTGCGCGGTGTACGACTGCGAGGACGTCGAGCTTGCCGAGCATCTGGGCGTCAAGCAGGCCTCGGCAGACGCCAAACTTTGCCGGGCGTTCCCGGAGCGCGCGGTAGCGCTCGCCGACCTCTGACGCCGCGCTTGAGCCGCGACTCCTGTTTCCTCATCGCGTCATACGATTGGGCAAGGCGTTGACATGCCTTTGGTGGTGGGTACAATAACCACCATGAACAGCGCGGAGCTTATCAAGCAGCTTGAGCGGGACGGTTGGACGCTCCGTGGCGGCAAGGGCAGCCACAAGGTGTTCACCCACCCCACCAAGCCGGGCCATATCAGCGTGCCGCATCCGAAGAAAGACCTCGGCACTGGACTGGTCCGCAAACTGCTGAAGGACGCCGGGCTGAAATGAGGAGCACACGATGAAATTTCTGATCGCCATCGAACCGGGCACCGAGCGCACCGCCTACGGCGTCATCGTCCCCGACCTGCCGGGCTGTTTCTCCGCCGGGGATACCCTGGACGAAGCGTTCGCGATGGCTGCCGAAGCCATCGACGGCCACGTCGAGATACTGCTCGAAGATGGCGCCAAGCTGCCGGCGCCCGCCGATCCGGCGGTACACATGGCGAACGCGGACTATGCCGGCATGGCTTGGGGCTACGTTGACGTCCCGGTGGAGCGCTATCTCGGCCCGGCACAGAAGATCAACATCACGGTGCCGGTGTACACCCTGCGCCGCATCGACGAATACGCCCGCCGCCACGGCCTGAGCCGCTCGGGGTTCCTGGTTGAAGCGGCAAGCCGCGTCATCGCAGCGAACGAGGCCCCAGCCAAAGCTTGATCCCGCAGCGTCAGGGATTCAGAGCTTTGCTTCCTTGCGCAAGGCCAGAATTGCCGTTCCGACAGCACCGGAAGCCGCCGAATAAGGCGTGCCACCCGCCAGCATCGCCTCCGCCTCGCTGAGTTTGCCGGCATTGATGGTCTTGGCTACGTCGCCCGCGCGGCGATGAAACTCCGCGTGCCTGGCGACGCACGTGCCGTAGCTGCCCAGCGACGAATACTGCCTTTTGGCTTCGCCATGCAGCCATTGCCCCAGTGGGCACTGGTTGTCCGCAGCAATCGCGCCGGCATCCAGTTGTTCCTTCTTCTGGATCGCACCGCGCAGCCTGGTCTTCCATTCCGCGTGCGCCGCAATCGCCTTGTCGAGATCCATGGATGTGTATTCCTGTCCTGAGTTTGTCGAAGGTGCCTCGCACCAAGGCGCATCCAGCCTGCGGCATGGGCGAAGGAGATCGTAGCTGCAAGCCATCGCTGGTCCGCACGGATCATCTGCCGCACCCGCAATGTCGTCAAGCGCCATTTCGGAGACAAATGGCAAAACGTGACCCATCGCGCACGCAGCGGTAGGGACGTGCGCCACCAGGATTGCGACGGATCGGCAGCCCGGCACGTATGCTGCCGGTCGATGCACGGCCCGTGCGCAGTTGGCATCGAAGACGAGCACGACGCATTGGCTCCACCGTTGGCAACGCTGGCTGGGCGTTCGAGCAGTATGGTTGGATAGCGAGCCGGTCGCACCACAAAGGCTCGTGCAGATTGGCAACTGCAACTATGAAGGACCTGACCCCGTCGCTGCGCTTGGCGTTGCCGCGGCCCTTGAGCTTGCCGTTCGACAGTCGCTTGCTGTCGACCATGCGGCAATACGAGGCGTAGTCGCCGACGCTGGCGAAGCGGCTGATGTCGCCGGTTTCGAGCACGATGGTGCTGCCCAGAATCACGCCGATGCCGGGCGTGCTGCGCAGCGCCTGCAACTTTGCTGAGCCCTGCAAGTGCTCGCTCACCCACTTTTCCACCTGCACAACCTGCGCGTCGAGCGCGTGCCAGACCTTGATCTGGGCGAGGAGCGCCAGTCGCTCGATGGGATCGATGATCGCGGTGCAGATCGCGTCACCGGTCAGGTGGCGAAAGGCATTGGCCGAGAGGCCATGCCCGGTGCGCCGCGACCACGCGCATTGCATGGCGTGCATCAGCGCGGTCGATTGGTGCACCAGTTGGAAGCGGCGTCGCAACAGGTCGCGCAATGCGCGGCCTTCGCGCGGATAGATGTATCCCTCGGGCAAGATGCCCAAACGCAACAGATGCGCCAGGTGACGCGCATCCGTGTGGTCGTTGCCGTGCTTGATGCCTTCGTACTGCGGCACCGCTGCGGTGTTGACCAGTCGCACGTTGTGCCCGTGTTCCATCAAGCCATCGACCAACCAGTACCAGTTGTAGGTCGATTCGATCGCTACCGCAACGAGTTGGTCGCGATAGGGCGCCAATGCATCGAGCACCACGGGGAGTTCATTCGGCAACCGGCGCTCGAACAGCAGCCGATCTTCCTCGTCGAGGACCGACAGAACCCCATTGTTGGAATGCAGATCGATCGCGGCGTACAGTTTCATGGTCGCCTCCTGGGAGTGGCTCCCTCGTGCTTGTGGAATCACGAGGTTACCGCCACGCTCCGGAGGCGGCGACATGAGTATTCAGGTCTAGCTTTGTTGCATCAAGCGGAAAGCCATCGATGCTACGATGCTAGACCTGACCCCGTTTTTTGCTGCGTTTTTTGCTGCTGGATTCATCACCTCGCTGCTTGCGCAGCGGACGGGAAAGCTATGCCCTATTGACAGCGGCGGCGAAATGGTGACCCCCGGTTTTTCGTTTTTCGTTTTTTGGCGTTTTTTGGTGACCTTTTGCTCAAAATCAAAACCGGTGCTACTCATGCTGTTGCTGTTGCTGTTGCTGTTGGTACAAGTAAAATCGATCGGTGTTAATTTGGTTTATTTCATCGCTTGTGCAAAATTGTCCAGTGCGCACATCACATTTTCCGCCCGTCTCTGGATTTTCATTGTCTGATGAGGTTGTGCCCGAAATCACTGCGGCAGCCAGCGCAGTGGCTAACACAGCAGTCACGCCGACGGCAACGTCTCGCGATGGCGAGCCGCCCAAGGGTCGGCATTGTTCAGGATAATCCCAGAATTCGAGGCACACGAGTTTTTGGTTGGCAAATTGCGCCTTTACCCACCCAAATTGACCGTTGTTAAATGTGTATTCGCCATAGAGTATCGTTTTCGCTTTGCTGTTAGTGGAAGGAGCTATTTTTAGATTGTGCATGCTGTTACGATCATAGCTGTTCTTCACCCAGCGCTCCGCATCTTGAGCAACTATGTCGTCAAAATACGACGTCATTACATCAATCTGGCGTGGCTGTGTGTTGGGCTCAGTAGTCGACTGTTCCTGATCAGGGGCGTCGGGGATCTGTGCTGTAACAACAGCGTGTTGTCGGCCGCGTCCCGCATAATCATCTAGTTGAGAGAGATTGGACTCGATATTTAATCTAAAATGATTTCCTTTATTATCAAAATTGTCTTGGTAATAAAAAAACCCCTCTCTTGTGCATCTTGCGGAAATTCCTTGCCCCTCCCAGAAGAATCTGCAAATGTCCCCTCGCTTTGTTCCGTGCAATACATTATTCGCCTCGCCACCAACTTGCGTATATGTACGTTCACTGGCGACCCAGTCGCCACCATTGAACTCAATCGTAGCTTGATAGGTGCCATTAATTGGAACTATTTGTCCGCAGTCCATTATATCTTTACATTTTCGATGCCCCGGCATTGTCACGTCGCCCCGAACATGTCCATTGTAGGTGATTTTTCCGCGAAAATCATCAGGAATTGAATGCACGGAGTAACATATAGGTTCGTTGTTACCAACGGAGGCGCAGACGGCATGTGCCGAAGACGCACAAATTTGTGACATCAACACGCACGTCATTAAACTAGTGAAATGTGAGCGCATATATTTTATCCGGTGAGGAATGGTCTGATCGATCCGCAAGTCTTCTATTCATTAGTGGTGCTGGGGCGGTGTTGGGATCACGGTGTTGGGGTATCTAATCATTATGCCCCATTCCTTTCGTGACCTCGCACCTTGCCTCAGTACCATTCGCGCAAGCGAGCCCGCGTCGCTTTTGGCAATCGCAGGCCGGGTTCGTTCCACGGCACCGATGCGCAACCAGCGGTGGTTTTCGGAGCGCGCAGTCGGATTGAGCACAGGAATTGTCGGCGTCGCCGCGGCCTGTCGGCTCAGCACGCGACCGCACGCCTAGCGTCGCTGCTGCGCCGATTGTATGGCTGATCCGAGACGTCGCTCGCCGTCAAGGATGCCCCACCTGCTGCGCCACCTGGATGAGTCCGCGCAGGGCTTCGTTGACTGCCTCTGGGGTCGTGAACACCTTCGCCACCTCGGGCTGGAGCAGAACGAGGTTGGTGCCTTGTGCGTGCGCCTTGAAATACTTGCCGCGCACGCCTTTGCCCAGCGCCTCGCGGCGATACTCGCTACGCATCTCGTCCGGTGCCGGAGCAGCGGCCTTAGTCTTCTTGGTAGATTTTTCTTTCATGTGCGGTGGCTTCCCTTGCACTGATGATGCGGATGCCTTGTGCGTGCTCGATGTGCGATACCACGAGGATGCGCCGATTGAGCGACAGCCCGAAGGTCAGCAGGCGCTCCTCACCTTCGGAGTGGTCCGGGTCGGCGAACGTATAAGCCAGTGGATCGCCGAACACGGACGCCGC
>JANRIF010000052.1:0-1914 GCA_033765245.1 Lysobacteraceae bacterium | reverse complement strand
CTGGTGACGCCGGCCTGCAGCGTCAGCCTGGCATTGCGCGCGGCATGCAGGGCCTGCTCCACCGGGAAACGCAGCATGCCTTCGTAGAAGCCTTTGGCCCAGTCGTCGTCGTGATCGCTGGCGATGTGGGTGTGGGCATCGACGATGCCCGGCATCAGGGTGGCATCGCCCAGGTCGATCACGTTGGCATCGGCCGGAATCGTCGCGTTGGCACCCACCGCGACGATCTTGTCGCCGCGCACTACCAGCAACCCGGGTGAGCTGAGTCGGCCGCTGCGCCCATCGAACAGGTGGGCTGCCTTCAGAATCACCGTCGCCACCGGCGCTTCCACCGTCTGTGCCGCCGCCGCCCCGGCGCCAAGCGCCGCCATCCCCATCACCAGTGCCCGCATGCGCCGATTCATGGCCGTGCCCCGCGAATTCAAAGGAGCGCCGAGTTTACCGCGGCCCTAGCAGCCTGTCGGACTTGAGATGACTCTACTGCGCCGGTGCGATAGCGGCCCGGATTCGGCCGATTTTTCGTTACATAGTCCCGCTATGCGCCTCAAAATCGGCCGAATCCGGCCTCGCTCTCGCCCTCGGCTCGCTACGATCACTCAAGTCCGGCAGGCTGCTAGCGCGGTCGGCGAGCCAGCGCCGCGACACGGTAAACTGCCGGCCCCACCGCATCCGTCAAGGCCCGCCGGTTGAACCCCTTCGCCCCCTTGCAGCCCGCCCTCGAGCGCGGCATGGCCGCCATGGGCCAGGCCGACTCGGCGCTGGCCGCGCGCCTGCTCGACTATCTCGCCCTGCTGGCGCAATGGAACCAGGCCTACAACCTGACCGCAGTGCGCGATCCGCAGGAAATGGTGGGCCGCCACCTGCTGGACTCGCTGAGCGTCGTGCCGTTCGTCCCCGCCGGGCCGTTGGCCGACCTGGGCAGCGGCGCCGGTCTGCCCGGGCTGGTGATCGCGCTGGCGCGGCCGGAACTGGCGGTCACGCTGGTGGAAAGCAACGGCAAGAAGGCGCGTTTCCTGCGCGAAGCGGTACGCCAGCTCGGCCTGAGCCGGGTGCGGGTGGTGCAGGAACGCGCGGAAAACCTCGCCGAGCCGGGGGCCTATGGCTGTATAACCGCGCGCGCCTTGGGTACTCTTGCGCAACTGGTCCAGTTTGGCGGGCACCTGTTGCGCCCCGATGGGCAACTGCTCGCCATGAAGGGCCAGTACCCGGCCGACGAAATCGCGGCCCTGCCAGCGTCCTGGCAGGTGCAGGCCAGCCATGTGCTCGCGGTACCCGGGGAAACCGCCGCGCGCCATCTGATCGTAGTGACGCGCACGTCGCCAGCGTCGGTCCCGCCAGTCGCACGGAGTAGCCCATGACCCGCATCATCGCCATCGCCAACCAGAAGGGCGGCGTCGGCAAGACCACCACCACTATCAACCTCGCCGCCGGCCTGGCCCAGGTCGGGCAGCGCGTGCTGGTCATCGACCTCGATCCCCAAGGCAATGCCACCATGGGTTCGGGCATCGACAAGCGCAAGCTCGAACTCACGGTCTACGACGTCCTGCTCGAATCCGCCTCGATCGCTGAAGCCCGCATCCGCGCCGAGAAGTCCGGCTACGACGTGCTCGGCGCCAACCGCGAGCTGGCCGGCGCCGAGGTTGATCTGGTTGCCCTGGAGCGCCGCGAGAAGCGCATCAAGACCGCGATCGCCGAGGTCGCCGCCGAGTACGACTTCATCCTCATCGACTGCCCGCCATCCTTGTCGATGCTCACCCTCAACGGCCTGTGCAGCGCGCACGGTGTCATCGTGCCGATGCAGTGCGAGTACTTCGCGCTCGAAGGTCTGACCGATCTCGTCAACACCATCAAACAGATCCACGCCAACCTCAACCCCGACCTCCAGATCATTGGCCTGCTGCGCGTCATGTTCGA
>JANRIF010000051.1:0-35532 GCA_033765245.1 Lysobacteraceae bacterium | reverse complement strand
CTAGCAGCCTGTCGGACTTGAGTGATCGTAGCGAGCCGAGGGCGAGAGCGAGGCCAGATTCGGCCGATTGTGAGGCGCATAGCGGGACTATGTAACGATCAATCGGCCGAATCTGGACCGCTATCGCACCGGCGCAGTAGATTCACCTCAAGTCCGACAGGCTGCTAGCGTGCGCCGGATGGGTACGCGGCGCCCACGCCGCCGCGCAGGCGCCGCACGCGCGACCGGCGCCTGCCCTGCGGTGCAATGTCATTGTCACGCAACCGTGCTGTCATAAACGCCCTGGTCCCGTCCATGCCCGCTGTGCGTCCCGTTACGGTCTGCCTGATCGCACCCGCTGCCCTCGCGCGCGCGCCGGACGGCATCGAATGGTCGGTGCTGCCGGCGGGCTCGATCGGGCTCGCGTTCGGCGCGACTGCGTTGCCCGACACCCTGCCGCCGGGCTGGCAGCCGATGCCTGGCGCGCGCGATCCGCTCGACGCTCTGCACAAGGCGCAGGCGTATGCCCCGACCCACGACATCGTGCTCATCGGCACCGAAGCGCTCCCGCCGCCAGGGTGGTGGCCGCGCTTGGCCGCAGCGACGGCAAGCGGGGGAGACTTCGACGTGATTTCGGCGCTGGACCACACCGTGCCCGCGCTGGAGCCCTGGATGGGCGAAGCGCAGCCCCCCGCACCCGACGTGCGCGACACGCTGTGCTGGTTGCTGGGTGACCATGCCGTGTCCGATTGCGCGTGGCTGTCGCCCGCGCTGAGCTGGTGGCGCGCTGGCGTGGCGGATCGCGTGCACGGCGCATGGCGCGCCCGGGCGCCAGACCACCTGCGCGCTGGTGTGCTGACCAGCCTGTACGTGAGCGGCAGCTCCGGTTCGGAATCCGCCGCCGCAGAGTTGCCGGCGCCGGTGGCGGCGCTGGCCGAGCGCATCGCGTTGCGCCAGCCGCAGCCCGCGCTCCGCCCCGGTTGCGGCCAGCGGCCGGTGCTGTTGCATGTGGTGCATGGCTGGGGCGGCGGGGTGTGGCGCTTCGTACGCGACATGATGCGCCATGATCGCGAGCGCGATCACCTCGCCCTGGTCAGCCTGGGCGACCCCGCCAGCGGCGAGCACGGCCAACGCATCGCGCTGCATGCGGACCTGGACCACGCGCCGCTGTGCGAGTGGACGCTGCCGGTCGCGATCGGCGATACCGCACTGGCGTCGTCCGCGTACCGCGCCCTGCTGCAGCATGTGCTCACGCGCTGGGGCGTCGGCGCGGTGCTGGTGTCGTCGCTGATCGGCCACGGACTCGACGCCCTGCGCAGCGGCCGCGCCACCGCCTGGTGTGCGCACGATTGCTATCCGCTGTGGCCTTTCCTCGGCGACGACCCGCTGACCGAGACCACCGCCTTCGACCCGCCCACGCTCGCGGCACGACTGGCGAGCGAGACCCCGGCGCCATTCGTCGAGCGCGACCCGGCGCACTGGACACGCTTGCGCGATGCGTTCGTGCAAGCGCTGACAGAGCACGACGTGGTGCTGGTCGCCCCGACCCAAAGCGCGCAGGATGCTGTCTGCCGCCTCGTGCCCGCGCTGGCGGTGCGGCGCTGGGCGCGGATCGGCCATGGCCAGGCGCCGTGGCCATCGCCGCCGCCCGAACCACCACGTGTCAGAACCGCGCGCGCGCTGCGGGTGCTGGTGCCGGGCCGCATCGGCATCGGCAAAGGCGAACGCCTGCTGGCGCAACTGCTGGGCAAGCTGCCGGCCGGGGTGGAGCTGGTGCTGTTGGGCTGCGGCGCTGCCGGCATGCGATTCTTCGGGTCGGCGCAGGTGCACGTGCAACTGAACTACCGGCACGCTGAGCTGCCGATGCAGGTGCGCGCGTTGGCACCCGATCTGGCGCTGCTGCCCAGCACGGTGCCGGAAACCTGGAGCTACACGCTGTCGGAGATGTGGAGCCTGGGCGTGCCGGTGATGGCAACCGCGCTGGGCAGCCTCGCCGAGCGCATCCACGATGGCGAAACCGGGTTGCTGGTGGCGCCCGATGCCGATGCCATCGTGGCGCAGTTGGCGCGCCTCGTGCGCGATCGCAGCGCTCTGGCACGCCTGCGACCGGGTGTGGTGCCAACGCTCGACACCAGCCTGGCGGCCTGGGCGCGCGCGCTACCGGCGTCGCTGCAATTGGCGCAGTGCGACCCACACCCTGCCGAAAGGTTGTTGGCGCAACATACGCTGGAATGCGCGTTGCGTCGTCAACGCCAGGAATTGCGGGCTGCACGGGAGCAGGAAACACAGACCCGCGCCGCACTCGACGAACGCACCCGCTGGGCACTGACACTGGAGCAGGAAGTGAGCGAGCACAAACAGGCACTGGCGCACGGACAGCGGCAGGCGCAGCGGCAACAGGCCGAACTCGACGCGCGCGCGCGCTGGGCGCTGGAATTGCAGCAGCAGATCGCCGGGCAGTCGAACGAGCTGCAACAGTGGCAGCAACTGGCGGAAGCGCTCGACCACGGAGAGCACACTCCGGCCGCCGTCGGCGCGCGCCTGCGGCAGATGCAGGAGGCGATCGCCGCCATGCAGGCACAGTTGCAGGGCCTCGACCGCGCGCACCAGTACTACCAGCGCGACACTCGCGACCTCGCGCAACAACGTGACGTCGCGATCGCCCAGCGCGACCAGTTGCGCAAGGAAATCGACGGTCTGCTCTCCAGTCACTCCTGGCGGATCACGCGACCGGTGCGCGGGCTTCGCCGCCTGCTGAGCACCGCGCTGGCGTCGCTGGCGTTCCGCCGCCGCCTGCTGCTCTCGCTGTGCCGGCGCGGCCTCGCCAGCCTGCGCACGCGCGGCGTGGTGGTAACGTCGGCGCGCGTGCACGACTACCTCACCCGCGAGCGGGCCGTGCCGGATGCAGCGACGACTCCCGCACTGCCGGCAACGCCAGTGACCGCGCTGCCCTGCGCCGAGCACCCGCTCGCCAGCATCATCGTGCCCGCCTACAACCACCTCGATCACACCCTCGCCTGCCTCGCCGCGCTCGCCAACGACCGCCCGCGCACCCCGTTCGAGGTGATTGTGGTCGACGACTGCTCCAGCGACGACACCGCCCAGGCGCTGGCCGCGATCGCCGGTCTGCGCTGGCACCGCAACGCCGAGAACCTCGGCTTCATCGGCGCCTGCAACGCCGGCGCCGAGCGAGCGCGCGGCCGCTATCTGGTGTTCCTCAACAACGACACCCAGCCGCGCCCGGGCTGGCTCGACGCCCTGATCGAGTCGTTCGCGACGCTGCCCGATGCCGGTCTGGTCGGCGCCAAGCTGATCTACCCCGACGGCCGCCTGCAAGAAGCCGGCGGCATCGTCTTCAGCGACGGCTCCGGCTGGAACTACGGCCGCTTCGCCGATCCCGCCGACCCGCGCTTCAACTTCGTGCGCGAAGTGGACTACTGCTCCGGCGCCGCCATCGCGATCGGCCGCGACCTGTTCGAACAACTCGGCGGTTTCGACCCGCACTACGCCCCGGCCTACTACGAAGACACCGACCTCGCGATGAAAGTCCGCGCACACGGCTTGCGCGTGTACTACCAGCCGCGCGCGGAAGTGGTGCACTTCGAAGGCGTCAGCAGCGGCACCGATCTCGGCAGCGGCATCAAGGCGTATCAGGCGCGCAACCAGCACCGCTTCGCTGCGCGCTGGCGCGAGCCATTGCAGCGCGCACACCAGCCGCCCGGCACCCCGGCGCCGCAGGCGTCGGCGCGTACCCGGCTGCGGCGCGTGCTGGTGATCGACGCCTGCACGCCTACTCCGGATCGGGATTCCGGCTCGCTGCGCATGCTCAACCTGATGCGCCTGCTGGTGGCACAGGGCTGCGCAGTCAGTTTCCTCGCCGAAAATCCGGCGCACGGCGGCGCCTACACCGAAGCGCTGCAGCAACTGGGCGTGGAAGCCTGGTGGCATCCCTGGGTGTCGGACCCGGCGCGCTGGATGAGCGAGCACGCCGCGCGTTTCGACACCGTGATTCTGTCGCGCCACTACGTCGCCGCCGTGTACCTGCCGCTGATACGCCGCTTCGCGCCCAAGGCTCGGGTGTTGTTCGACACCGTCGACCTGCACTACCTGCGCGAACAGCGCGAAGCCGAACTCAGCGGCGACCCCGCCCGTCGCCGCGCCGCCGCTGGCACCCGCGAACAGGAACTGCGCCTGATCCGCGATACCGACGCCACGCTGGTGGTAAGCCCCTACGAGCAAGCCCTGCTCGCCCGCGAAGTGCCCGGCGCCCGCATCGAGGTGCTGTCCAACGTGCACGCCGTGGTGGGCAGCCGCCGCGACTACGCCGCACGCGAGGGTCTGTTGTTCGTCGGCGGCTACCGGCATCCGCCGAACGTCGACGCCGCCTGTTGGCTGGTCGAACAGATATTCCCGCATATTCGTGCCGCGCTGCCCGAAGTCGAATTACACCTGATCGGCGGCGACGCCCCGGAGCACGTGCGCGCGCTCGGCGCACAACCCGGCGTGCGCTTTCACGGCCACGTGCCCGACCTCGACCCCTATCTCGACGGCTGCCGCATCGCGCTTGCCCCACTGCGCTACGGCGCCGGCGTGAAAGGCAAGATCAACCAGAGCATGGCTCATGGCCAGCCGGTGGTGGCCACCGCCTGCGCCGCCGAAGGCATGCACCTGCGCGACGGCCACGACGTGCTGGTGGCCGACGACCCGCAAGCCTTCGCCGACGCCGTGGTGCGGCTGTACCGCGACCCCTCGCTATGGCAGCAACTCTCCGACCATGGCATCGAGAACGTGCGCGAGCACTACTCCTTCGAGGCCGCTGGTGCGGCGATCGCGCGGATTCTGGGGATCACGGCCGGCACGTAGGTGGTCGCAACACCGCGCCGAATCCAATCGACGCGCTGCGGGAGCGGCGGCGCAACGCGAGCGCTCGCCCATGCCTCCGGGCTCAGTAGCGCCGCAGCAACTCGGGATCGGGTTCTGTCGTGTGCCCGAAGCGCAGCCGCGCAAGGCAAAAGCACGCCTGCCACCCCGGCATGACCGCAGCGGCGCCGAGGACCAGGATGCTTCCCGGAGGTGCTATTTCGCCCGCTTTGGCGGTGGCGATTTGGGTGGAGTTCTGATCGTCTCCACCACAGAGCCCTGTTTGTCCTTCTGCGCCGCTTTCACCGACTTGAATTTCCCGGTGCCTGCGTCTCGGCCGATTTTCCTGGCTGGCATGGATAAGCCCTCCAATGCTTGCCCTTGCGGGCGTTTGTGAGTGGAAAGCCGGAAAGTGAGAGCAGGAAACGCGGGAACGCGCGCGTCCCTTCTTCATGCGGAGAACGGGGGAGGCACGAAGATGCGGCCAATCGTGCGCCAAAGGCCATCGCTCAGAAGGGCAGCGAGCGGAGTCGGAGCTCCAAATCGGAACTTCGGATTCCCACCACGGCGAGTGCCACAGGCTCGTACCCGCGAAGCGCTACGGCATTGCTGCGCCGGCCGTGGTGCGTCGGGCGGCCGCGCTGTCGATGCGCTCACGCAGCGGTGCGACGGCGTGGCGGGCGGCGCCCCACAGGATGGCAGCGGCGAGGGCGTTGCGGGCGGGGCCGATCTGGCCGGCGCCGAGGCGTTCTTCGGCAATGCCGAGCCAGGCGGCGGCGAGACGCTGCGGCGCGGTTGGGTCGGCGGTAGTGACGAGCGCGTCGCGCAGTTCCAGGCAACTGGAAGCGCGTTCGAGCTCGATGCGCGCCAGCGCCTGTTCGAAGCAGCTTTGCATGGTCGCGGCGGCTGTGGCGCGTTCGGCGGCCGCGAACGCCCCGGGCCAGCGGCGCAGGAGGGGTTGCCAGTCCTCGTCGTCCGCATCGCCGCTGCGACGCGCAGTCCATCGTGCGATGCGCGCATCCGCATAGCCGGTCAACAATCCGTCATCGCCGGACGCCGCGTGGGCGCGGGCCTTTACGGCAGCGCGTGGTCGGCCGCGAATGGATTCGACGATCGCGCGCCGTGCCCACCCGGCCACGAGCTTGTCGTGCACTTCGCCGAGCGCCGCCAGCGCGGGCTGCTCCTGCGCCAGCACGTCGAACATCGCCTGCGCGCCTTCGAGCGCGTCGTCGCGCAAGGCGATGTCGATGGCGCGCAGACGCAGGCCGACGTCGCGTTCCGCCGCGCCCAGTCGCTGCGCCAGCGCCGCGCGGGCCGCGGGCAGACCGAGATGGGCAGGGTCGATGCGCTCGACCCGATCCACCAGCGCCAGCGCGGCGCTGCCATCGTCCGCGGCGAGACGCGCATCGGCTTGCGCCAGCAGCGCCGCCAGCACCTCATTGCGACCCGCCACTGCCAGCGCGTTGCCGGGATCGCGCGCCAGCACGTCGGCGTACAGGGCCAGCGCCGAATCCGAGCCGCCGTCGAGACGCGCGTCAGCGCGCGCCTGCCGCGCACCGTCGAGCAGTTCGCGCAGCGATTCCTCGCTGGTCTGCGCGAACCGCATCTGCGCGTCCAGCGCATCGATCGCCGCGGCCGGCGCGCCGGCCGCGCGCGCGATCTCCAACAGGCTCAGCGCGGTCTCGTCATCATCCGCGCCGAGCGCCTGCTGCGCGCGCGCCAGCGCGAGCTGACCCACCTGCTCCAAGCCACGGCGCGCGGCGGATTGATCGGGGTCCAGCGCCAGCACCTGCGCGAAGCGCTCGCGCGCGCCGCTGCCGTCGGGTGCGCTCAGGCGGCCCTCGGCCAGCGCCTGCTCCGCCTGCGCCAGCAAGCGTTCGCGTGCCGACGGCGGCAGCAACCGGTCCGCCAAAGGAGTGCGCAACAACGCCACGGCGATGATCGCCAGCAGCAGTACCCACGGCCACGGACCGCGCCGGAATGGCGAACTCATCGGCACAAGGTGTCGGGTTTCATGGTTGCAACGATAGCAGCCGCGCGCATCGCGGACGCGCGTCGCGGAGCGTGTGAAAAAGCTGGCGGTCGCAGTCGGCGGGCGACTTCTTCACCCGCTTTCACTCCGACAACCGCACCACTTCGTGCACGCCAGGCACCGCTGCCAGGCACGCCAGTAACTGGCTGAGCTGCTCGAAGTCGGCCACTTTCAACGTCACTCGCACCTCGGCGGCCGCGCGCGCTTCGTCCAGCCGGCTGCTGATCGCCAGCACATGGGCGCTAGCCTGGGCGATCAAGGTGGTGATGTCCTTGAGCAGGCCCTTGCGGTCCACCCCGCGCACGCGCACGTCGACGCTGTAGCTGGCGCGCGCCCCATGCCCCCATTCCACCGGCAACACGCGCTCGGGATGATCGGCGGCTAGCCGCGCAAACGCGGCGCAGTTCTGACGATGGATGCTGACGCCGCGACCGCGGGTGAGATAACCCACCACCGGGTCGCCGGCCACCGGTTGGCAGCAACGCGCAAGTTGGGTGAGCAGGTTGCCCACACCCTCGACCACGAAATGCCGGTCGGGACGCGCCGGCTTGATCCGCGACTCCGGACGTATGGGTTCCTTGGCCTCGCTCGCGTGCAGGCTTTCGTGCAGCACCCGCGCCACTTGGCTGGGCCCGATGTCGCCCAGCGATACCGCGATGTACAGGTCGTCCAGCGACGCCATCCGGAAGCGCGCCAGTATCGGCGTCAAATCGTGCTTGTGCAGCACCAGCCGCTTGAGCTCGCGGTCCAGCAAATCGCGACCGGCCTGCAGGTTGCGTTCGTGGTCGAGCCGGTGGAACCAGGCACGCACCTTGTCGCGCGCACGCGCGCTGGCGAGCAGGCCGCTGCCCGGCGCAAGCCAGTCGCGACGCGGTTCGGCCACCTTGCCGGTGAGGATTTCCACGGTCTCGCCGCTAGCCGGCTGGTGCGTCAGCGGCACGATGCGGCCGTTGACCTTGGCGCCGCGACAGCGATGCCCCACCTCGGTGTGCACGTGGTAGGCGAAGTCGAGCACGCTGGCGCCGCGCGGCAGGTCGATCACCTCGCCACGCGGGGTGAGCGCGTACACGCGGTCCTCGATCAGATCGGTGCGCAGGCCGGCGAGGATCGTGGCCTCATCGTCGCCGCCCTCGCCGTCGCGGCCCTCCAACAGTTGCCGCATCCAGGCGATCTTGCGTTCGAAGCCGGCGTCGCTGCCGCCGCCCTCCTTGTAGCGCCAGTGCGCGGCCACGCCCAGTTCGGCATGAGCGTGCATCTCGTGGGTGCGGATCTGCACTTCCAGCGTGCGCCCGCCGGGGCCGATCACCGCAGTGTGCAGCGAGCGGTAGTTGTTGCCCTTGGGGTTGGCGATGTAGTCGTCGAATTCGCTCGGAATCGGCGACCACAGCGAGTGCACCACGCCCAGGGTGGCGTAGCAGGCGGCGACGTCGCGCACCAGTACGCGCACCGCGCGGATGTCATACAACTCGCTGAACGGCACCTCCTTGCGCTGCATCTTTTTCCAGATGCTGAAGATGTGCTTGGGGCGCCCGGCCACTTCGCCTTCGATACCCGCCTCGCGCAGCGCCTGCTGGATGCGCGCCTTGGCCTCGACGATGAAACGCTCGCGATCGCCGCGTTTTTCGTCCAGCAGGCTGGCGATTCGCTTGTAGGTGTCGGGCTGCAGGTAGCGAAACGCCAGGTCCTCCAGCTCCCACTTGAGTTGCCAGATGCCCAGCCGGTTGGCCAGCGGCGCGTGGATATCGGCGGTCAGGCGCGCCAGCGCGCGCTGCTGTTCGGGCGGCAGACGGGCGGCGCGGCGCAGTCGCACCAGTTGCCGCGCCAGCACGATCAGGATGCCGCGCACGTCGCGGATCAGCGCCAGCAGCAGGCGCCGCAGGCCCTCTGCGTTACTGCCGGCGGGGCGCTCGGCGTGCAGGCTCCACACCTGTTCGGCGGCGCGCTGGCCTTCCAGCAGCGCGGCCACGCCGGGGAACACTTGCGCGAGGCGCTCCTTGGCCGCTCTTGCGCATCCTGCGCTCGCGGCGACCGCAGGGAGCGCAACGCCACTCGCACATCCTTGTGCATCGGCCGCTCTTGCGCGTCCTGCGCTCGCGGCACTCGCACATCCTTGTGCATCGGCCACCTCGCGCAACGCCGGGCGCTCGTGCAGGATGGTGGCCGCCAGCACCTCGGCATCGGCACGCAGGCCGACCAACACTTCCAGTGTCTGCACCAGCGTCTCGTCGTCACAGTGCTCGGCCGCTTCCGCTGCCGGCATCAGGATGGCCTGCTGGGCGGCGTCGCCCAGCCCCAACTCGGGCGCGCGCGCGCGCAGCCATTGCGCGAGAGAAACCGTGGGGGGCGGCGCGTGCCTCATCGGGCACGTCGGAACAATGGGCGATTCATACGTTCAATCAACCACCACGCCGGCCGCGATGCAAGGCCGACGTGACGGTCCCGCCACCGGCCGGCACGGTTTACACTAGCTGCATCGAATCGAGGGAAGTTTTCCATGCGCCATTCCGTGTTGGCCCTGCTGGGCTTGATGCTGTTGTTTACCGCCGGCACCGCGGCCTCCCAGCAGTTTTCGTCGCTGGAGGAACGCATGACCGGCAACGAGTTCAAGGCGGCCGGGCTGGACCAGCTCACACCGGAACAACTGGCCGCGCTCAACGCCTGGCTGCGCAAGGATCTGGAGCGGGCGCCGGTCGCGGTGGCGCAACCGCCGGAAGACCGCCGCGGGTTTCCGCTGCGCGCCACCGACCAGGGGCCGGACGACGACATCGTGTCGCGCATCATGGGCGAACTGCATGGGCTGACCAACCAGCAGCGTATTACGCTGGAGAACGGACAGGAATGGCAGATCGTCGATTCCACCCGCTCGCTGGGCGGCGTGACCCTGGTCGACGCCACCGCCACCATCCGGCGCGGCCGGGTCGGCGGCTGGTACCTGTCGGTATCCGGCTACAACACCCAGTTGCGGGTCAAGCGCCTCAAGTAAGCGCCTGCAACAACGCCAGTTCGCGCGCCAGCCGCTTGATCGACACCGGCTGGCGCGTTCCCAGCGCCTGCGCGAACTGCGACACCCGCAGTTCCTCGATCTCCCAGCGCAGCGCCTGCCAGCGCGAATCGACGTCGCGACCAGCGGCACGCGCCTGCTCCAGCGCCGTCGTGAACGGTTGCAGTTCCAGCAGGCGCGCCTGATCGCGCTGCGGATCCAGCCGCAGGCGTTCGGCGCGCAACGCCATGGCGCGCAGGTAGCGCGGCAATTCGCGCAGCGCGCTGGCTGGTGTGCTGCGCAGGAATCCAGGATGGATCAGCGCCTGCAACTGCGCGCGCAGATCGGCGTAGCTGGCGGTGGCCCAGCCCATCAGCGGCGGCTCAAGCAACGGCAATAGCGCGACGTAGGCGCTCACGATCGCTTCCACCCGCTGCAGGCGCTCCACGGCTGCCGGCATCAAACCCTTCGCGATCGCCTCGACGCGGGCGTGAAACGCCTCGGCGCTCCGGATCTCGCCGACTCCGTCCTCGGTGAGCGCGGCGAATGCCGCCTCCACCAGATCGCCGCGCAGCCGCTCGGCGCTCTCGATCGCCGAATACACCAGCCCCAGTTTGGCCGACACCGGCAACTGGCGCGGCAATTGCCGCAACCGATCCGCCAGCGCCAAGCGCAGCAGCGCGACCACGCCACGCGGATGCTCGGCGCGCGCGCGTTCGGCGTCGGCGAATACTTCCAGCACCACCTCGCCATCGCGCGCCACCAGCGCCGGAAACGCCGGCAGCCCCGCCTCGCCGGTGACTGAGACCGGCACGCCATCGGCGGGAAACTCGCGTAGGCCCTGCTGGCGCAGGCCCTCGCCCACGCGCTGCGCGAAAGCGCGCTCGGCGCGCTCGCCCAGGCTGGCGCGCAGGGCATCGAGGTCGCGGCTCTCGGCCACTACTTTGCCGGCAGCATCGAGCACGCGGATATGCATGTTCAGGTGCGCCGGCACGGCCGCGGGATCGAAATCGGTGGCCGCCAGCGGCGCGCCGGTGGCGCGGCTAAGGAAGCGCGCCAGTTCGCCGCGCAGACCATCGGCCGAGGGCTGCGGCCACGCCTGCGCGAAGGCGCGCGCAAAATCCGGCGCCGGCACATAGTTGCGACGCAGCGCCTTGGGCAGGCTGCGGATCAGCGCCGCCGCCTTGTCTTCCAGCAGGCCCGGTACCAGCCACTCCAGGCGCGCGCCATCGAGCGCGTTCAGCAGATGGATCGGCACCTCCACCGTGACCCCATCGTCGGGATGACCGGGCTCGAAGCGGTAATGCAGCGGCAGGCGCAGCGACGCCAATTGCAGCAATTTGGGGAAGCGGTCGAGTTCGCTGCCCTCGCCCGGCAGCAGGTCGACCAGCGACCATTCCATGGCATTGCGCTGCGCCGGCGTGGCGCGCCGATACCAGCCATCCAGCGCCGCAGCGCTGTGCATGTCCTCGGGCAGGCGATCCAGATACCAGCGCGCCTGCCAGTCCTCGTCGGCCACCAGACCGGCACGGCGCAGCTTCGCTTCTTCCTCGCGCGCCTGCTCCAACGTGGCTTGGTTGCGTGCCACAAAGGCAGCGCGGGTGTTGATCTCGGCCGGTACCAATCCTTGCCGCACGAACAACTCGCGCGCTTCCATCGGCGCGATCGAGCCGTAGTGCACCGGCCGCTTCGGCGCCAGCACCAGACCGAACAGGCTGATCTGCTCGGAGGCGATCACCCGTCCCTGCGAACGCGACCAATGCGGATCGAAGTGCCGGCGCGCCAGCAGATGCGGCAGCTCAGCGATCGCCCAGTCCGGCTCGATCCGCGCATTCGCCATGGCCCACACGCGCTGGGTGTCCAGCAGCACCGCGCTGAGCACCCAGGCCGGCGGCGTCTTCGCCAGCGGCGAGCCGGGAAACAGCACGTAGCGACGCCCGCGTGGCCCCTCGTATTGTCCTTTGTCGATCTTGTTGCCGATCTGCGTGGGCAGACCGGCGATCAAGGCGCGATGCAGCGGAGCGTAGTCGGCCGGTGCGGCGTTGAGCTCCCAACCCATGCCCTCGCACAGCAGCAGCAACTGCCGATGCAACTCGCGCCACTCGCGCATGCGCAGAAACGACAGGAAGTGTTGCCCGCACCAGGCGCGCAGGCGCGATTGCGTCATCGCCTCGTGCGCCTCGCGATAGGCATCCCAAAGCTTCAGCATGCCGACGAATTCGGACTTGGCGTCGGCGAACTGGGCATGCGCCTGATCGGCGGCCTGGCGCGCATCGGCCGGGCGTTCGCGCGGGTCCTGGATACCCAGGAACGCGGCAATTGCGATCATCTCGCGCAGGCAGCCGTGGCCGCGCGCGGCCACCAGCATGCGCGCCAGCTTCACATCCACCGGCAGGCGCGCCATCTCGCGGCCGATGCCGGTGAGCACGCGCTCGCGATCGACCGCGCCCAGCTCCTGCAACTGCTGCCAGCCATCGGCGATGGCGCGCACGTCGGGCGCCTCCAGGAACGGAAACTCCTCCACCCGCCCGAGGCCCAGCGCCAGCATGCGCAGGATCACCCCAGCCAGGCTGGAACGGCGGATTTCCGGATCGGTGAAGGCCGGGCGCGACAAGTAATCGGCCTCGCCGTACAGGCGATAGCAGACACCGGCGGCGACGCGGCCGCAACGGCCCTTGCGCTGGTCGGCGCTGGCGCGCGAGATCGCCTCGATGTGCAAGCGGTCGAGCTTCTGGCGCGGGCTGTAGCGCTTCACCCGCGCCAGGCCGGGATCGATCACGTAGCGGATGCGCGGTACCGTCAACGAGGTTTCAGCGACGTTGGTGGCGAGCACGATACGGCGGCCGGGGCCGGGATGGAACACGCGATCCTGTTCCTGCGCCGACAACCGCGCGTACAACGCCAGCACGCTGGTGGCGCGGTACTTGCGCTTGGCCAGCGCGAGGTGGGCGTCGCGGATCTCGCGCTCGCCGGGCAGGAACACCAGCACGTCGCCAAGTGGGTCTTCGCGGGTGATCTCATCGACCGCGGCGATCAGGCCATCGAGCACGCTGCCACCGTCGCCGGCTTCGTCGTCGTCGCTCCGGGCTTCAGCATCGGCGCCATCGAGCGGGCGGTAGCGCACCTCCACCGGATAGGTGCGCCCTTCCACCGTCACCACCGGCGCGCCATCGAAATGCCGCGCGAAGCGTTCGGTATCGATGGTGGCCGAGGTCACCACCAGCTTGAGATCGGGGCGGCGCCGCAACAGGGTCTTGAGATAGCCGAGCAGGAAATCGATGTTGAGGCTGCGCTCGTGCGCCTCGTCGAGGATGAGGGTGTCGTAGGCCGAGAGGAAACGATCCGACTGGATTTCCGCCAGCAGGATGCCGTCGGTCATGAACTTGATGCAGGTGTTGTCGCTGACCCGTTCGGTGAAGCGCACCTGGTAGCCGACCGCACCGCCCAGCGCCAGCCCCATTTCCGAGGCGACCCGCTGCGCCACCGTGCGCGCCGCGATCCGGCGCGGCTGGGTGCAGCCGATGATGCCGGCGGCACCGCGCCCGGCGGCCAGGCACAGTTGCGGCAACTGCGTGGTCTTGCCCGAGCCGGTCTCGCCTGCCACCACCAGTACCTGATGCGCTCGGATCAGTTCGACGATGCGCCCGGCCTCGCCGGCGATCGGCAGATCGGCATCGATGCGCGGCGTCGGCAGCGCCGCCGCACGGGCCTCGCGCGCCGCGATCGAACGCGCCAATGCGGCCTCCAACGCCGCCGCGGCCTTGACGTCGTCCGGCGCACGCGCGCAACGCGACGCCAGCTTGCGCAGACGCCCCTGGTCGCGGGTCAAAGCCTGCTCGATTTTGCGTTGTAGGGATTGCCGGGACTTCACTGGCGAACTGTCGTCATTCATGACATCTATCGAAAAGATCGAAACGAATCATTTTCACCCACGCTCGCCATGTCATACCGTGGCATCACCTCGTCGCACACAGGAGCACGCAGATGAAGATCGATATCGGCATCAACGAGAAGCACCGCCGCAAGATCGCTGACGGATTGTCCCATTTCCTGGCGGACAGCTACACGCTCTATCTGCGTACCCACAGCTTCCACTGGAACGTCACCGGGCCGATGTTCAATACCCTGCACGTCATGTTCGAGCAGCAGTACACCGAGCAGTGGACCGCGCTGGACGGCATCGCCGAACGCATCCGCGCGCTCGGCTTCAAGGCGCCCGGCTCCTACGGCCAGTTCGCCAAGCTGTCCAGCATCGAGGAAGCCCCCGCCAGCGACGAAGCGCCCGACTGGAAGGAAGTGGTGAAGCAACTGGTGCTCGGCAACGAAGCCGTCTGCCGCAGCGCCCGCAAGGTACTCGCCAACGCTGTCGAAGCCAACGACGAACCCAGCGCCGACCTGCTGACCCAGCGCCTGGTGGTGCATGAGAAGTATGCGTGGATGTTGCGGTCGTTGTTGGAGTGAGCGGGGATGAAGCCGGGGCTGGGGACTCGGGACTCGGGACTCGGAAAGGCCAAGGCGCGGTAGGCTGGCGGTGAGCGCGGCAAACCCCAGCCATGCGACACAGAGATCGCTGCTGGGGTTCGCTGCGCTCACCGCCAGCCTACGTCAGAAGCAAATGCTCGCAAGCTTGTAGTCCCGAGTCCCGAGTCCCGGCTTCATCGAGCCCCGAGAGTCCCGCAATCCCGGCTCCTCTGCTACCCTTCCGCGCATGCCCGAAACGCCTCACGATCTACTGCGCCGCATTTTTGGATTCGATCATTTCCGCGGTGCGCAGCAGGGCATCATCGAGGCCCTGATCGACGGGCGCGATTGCCTGGTGCTGATGCCCACCGGCGGCGGCAAGTCGCTGTGCTATCAGATTCCGGCGATCCTGCGAGAGGGCACCGGCATCGTGGTGTCGCCGTTGATCGCGCTGATGCAGGATCAGGTGGAGGCGCTGGCACAGCTTGGCGTGCGCGCCGCATTCCTCAATTCCTCGCTGAGCGGCGCCGAGGCGGCGGCGGTCGAACAGTCGCTGCTGGCCGGCGAACTCGACCTGCTCTACGTCGCCCCCGAACGGCTGCTGATGCCACGTTTCCTGGCGCTGCTGGAACGCTGCCGGATCGCGCTGTTCGCGATCGATGAGGCGCATTGCGTATCGCAGTGGGGCCACGACTTCCGCCCGGAATACCGCGCGCTCGACTGCCTGCACGCGCGCTGGCCGCAGGTGCCGCGCATCGCGCTCACCGCCACTGCCGACGAACGCACCCGCATCGAGATCGTCGAACACCTGGCGCTGCGCGAAGCGGCCCTGTTCGTCGCCAGTTTCGACCGCGCCAACATCCGCTACCGCGTGGTGCAGAAGGACGATGCGCGCAAGCAGTTGCTAAGATTTCTCGAAGACCACCGTGGCGAGGCCGGCATCGTGTATTGCCTGTCGCGCCGCAAGGTCGAGGACACCGCGCAATTCCTGAGCGATCATGGCATCGCCGCGCTGCCCTATCACGCCGGCCTGCCGGCCGAGCAGCGTGCCGCGCACCAGCGGCGCTTCCTGCGCGAGGAGGGGCTGGTGATGACTGCCACCATCGCCTTCGGCATGGGCATCGACAAGCCCGACGTGCGCTTCGTGGCGCATCTGGACCTGCCCAAGTCGATCGAAGGGTATTACCAGGAAACCGGTCGTGCCGGTCGTGATGGCGCGCCTGCAGAGGCGTGGCTGTGTTACGGCCTGGGCGATGCGGTGACGCTGGCGCAGATGATCGCGTCGGGCGAGGCCGACGAACAGCGCAAGCGGCTGGAGCACGCCAAGCTCGACTCACTGCTTGCCTATTGCGAGGACACCCGTTGTCGGCGCCAGACGCTGTTGGCGTGCTTCGGTGAGGATTACCCGGCGCCCTGCGGCAACTGCGACAACTGCCTGCAGCCGCCCGCCACCTGGGATGCCAGCGAAGCCGCGCAAAAGGCGCTGTCGTGCGTATACCGCACCGGCCAGCGCTTTGGCGTGGGTCACCTGATCGATGTGTTGCGCGGCACCGACAGCGAGCGCATGCAACGCTTCGGTCATGACCGCGTCAGCACCTTCGGCATCGGTGGCGACCTCGACACGCGACAGTGGCGCAGCGTGTTCCGGCAACTGGTAGCCGCCGGGTTGTTGGGGGTCGATCCCGAAGGCCACGGCGGCTTGCGCCTGACTCCCGCTGCCGGTGCGGTACTGCGCGGCGAGCGCCGGCTGGTGCTGCGCCGCGACCTGGCGCCGCCGGCTCGCAGCCGCACACGTACGCGCGACGGCGCTGCAAGTTCGCCACTGGGTGCGCAGGCGACGCCCGCGTTCGAACGCCTGCGCACGCTGCGCTCGCAACTGGCGCGCGAGCAGAACGTACCGCCGTACGTGATCTTTCACGACGCCACCCTGCGCCAGATCGCGCAGTTTCACCCGCGCGACCTCGACGAGTTGGCGCGCATCGACGGCGTCGGCGCACGCAAGCTCGAGCGCTACGGCGACGCCGTGCTCACCGCGCTGGCGCAAGCCTGACCCAAGCCCTGAGCCGCGCTGACCGACCCAGCAAAGCCAAGCGATGCAGTCCGCAAAGGACGCCAATGACGCAAAACGCATTGCGTCCATTGCGGCCCCTGAGGGCCTTATGCGAGTCCCGAGTCCCGACCCCGTTGCGTCCCGCGCTCCCCCTACCGCGCCAACGCCGCTTCCACCTCGTCCAGCGTCTTCGGGATTGCCGCGGTCAGCACTTCGTGGCCATCGGCGGTGATCGCCACGTCGTCCTCGATGCGGATGCCGATGCCGTGCCAGCGCGCCGGTACGCCTTTGCTGCCGGGCGCAACGTACAAGCCCGGCTCCACCGTGAATACCATCCCGGGCTCCAGTTCGCGGTAATCGCCCGCCAGCCGGTATTCGCCGACGTCGTGCACGTCCAGCCCGAGCCAATGGCCGGTCTTGTGCATGTAGAAGCGCTTGTAGGTCTCGTTGACCAACGCCTGCTTGAGGCTGCCCTTGAGTAGCCCGACGCTCAGCAACCCCTCGGTGAGTACGCGCACCGCGGCGTCGTGCCCGTCGATCCATGGCCGCCCCGGCCGTGCCTGCGCCAACGCCGCGCTCTGCGCGTCCAGCACGATCTGGTAGAGCTGGCGCTGCTCGGGCGAGTAATGCCCGTTCACCGGGAACGTGCGGGTCACGTCGCAGGCGTAGTTGTCGAACTCAGCACCGGCGTCGATCAGCAGCAACTCGCCGTCGCTCAGGCAGCGTGCGTTGTCGACGTAATGCAGCACGCAGGCACGCGCGCCGCCACCGACGATGGGCAGGTACGCGGCGTGCGCGTTGTTGCGACGGAAGGCATGCAACAGCGCCGCTTCCACTTCGTATTCGTACACCCCCGGCCGCGCCACCGCCATGGCTGCCGCATGCGCCTGCGCGGTGATCGCCGCGGCGCGTCGCATCAGCCGCAGTTCGGCCGGGCTTTTGAACAGGCGCAATTCATGCAGCAGGTGGCCGAGTTCGAGAAATTCGTGCGGCGGCTGCGCGCCATGACGCACCTGCGCCCGCACCCGGTTCACCCAGCCCATCAGCTTGAGGTCGAACTCGACGTCGCGGCCGAAGTGGTAGTACACCCGGCTACGTCCCTCCAACAGGCCCGGCAGGATCTCGTCCATATCGGCGATCGGATACGCATCGTCCATGCCGAAGCGCTCGACCGCGCCCTCCGGCCCGGCACGCTCGCCGTCCCAGGACTCGCGCTCGGAATCGCGCTCGCGGCAGAACAGCAGCGCCTCGCCGTGCACGCGCCCCGGAACCAGCACCAGCACTGCGTCGGGCTCGGCAAACCCGCTCAGGTACCAGAAGTCGCTGTCCTGGCGATAGGCATAGTGCGTGTCATGGCTGCGCAGGCGCTGCGGCGCGGCCGGCAAGATGGCGATGGCGTCGTCGCCGGCCATGCGCATCAGCTGCCGTCGACGACGCGCGAATTCTGCCGTGGGAACCGCCGCCATGTTGCGCTGCCTGGCGATCGCCGCAGCGCCGGGCTTCCGCTTCGCGCTCAATGCAGTTGCCGGCGTTGGCGCCGACCCAGCACGCAGTCGCCATGCAGCAACAACGCCGCCACCCGCACGAACTCGACGAGCTCGGCAAATGCCGCTTCGTCGGCGTCGGGGTCATCGCAATCGAACGACGAGGCGGCGATGCGCGCCACGTCGTCCAGCGCCTCCACTCCCTCGGGCGACAGCGCCGAAGCCGGCGCGTCGGCGAGACCGAAGCCGGACAGGAATCCGCGGCACCATGCCACCAGCGCATCGGCGCGCGCCGCCACCGGCTCGTCGTCGTCGGGCAGCAGCAATTCGAACGTCAGATCGGTGGTGTCGAGTTGGGCGGTGCTGGCCTGAAACAGCGCGTCCAGGGTCGAGTCAGTCGCGGCCCGCGCGTCGAGCGTCAGCCGATCCATCCAGTCCTCGCGGCCCGCCGCGCCGCCGCCACACACATAGCCGCTCAGCGAGCCATGCAACTCGGCGGCATCGACAGCGACGCCGCAACGCACGATTTTCGCGGTAACATCGGCATACGGGGGCAACGGGGTGGTGCTCACGGGATTATCCATGCGGCTTTTGCCTAAGAGTGTAGCAGCGTCGTAAAGCGCCTCGCTTGGCGCGTCCGGCAAGTACACCTACACTGGTCCATTCAGCCCGCACAGGAGACGCCGCAAGTTGCGAGACCCCGACTCCCGGAGTGGCCGCGTGCGCCCTCACCCGCCTTCGTCTGTGACTCTCCACGCGGGCGTCGAGGCGGCGCGGCGCGGCGCGTCGTTCTCGCAAGCGGTCGATTCCCCGCCCATGTGCAGACCCCGCCCCGATCGGACCACGCGCCGGGCCAATGGCGTTCGCTGGCTATGCACTGCCTCGCTGTTCACGGATGCCGCCGCCGCGGCGCCGGCGGCAGGCGACGGCGGCAGCGTGGTATCGCCGCTCTGGCTTTATGCGTCGCTGGTGGCGCTGCTGCTGAGTCTGGCGGCATTCTGGTGGAGTGGCCGCCGCAATCATCGGCACCGTGAACATGCGCACCGTCGCGATATCCGGGAACGCGAGGAGCGACTGAAGCTGGCGCTGTGGGGATCGGGCGACGAATTCTGGGATTGGAATATCGTCCGCAACGAGCTGTTCCGTTTTGGCGCGGACCAGTTGCTGGGGCACACCAACAGTTATGAGCGTATCGGCGTCGACACCTGGCGCTCTCAGGAGATCCATCCGGACGACCTGCCCCGGGTGGAACGCGCGATCTCGCAACACATCGACGGCGCCACCGAATTCTTCGAGTCTGAACACCGCATTCGCGGCGTCAGCGACAACTGGGTCTGGGTGCGATCGCGCGGCAAGGTGGTCAGCCGCGACTCCGACGGCAACCCGACGCGGATGGCCGGCACCGCGCGCGACATCACGATAGACCGCCGCGCCGAACGCGATCGCCGGATCGCCAGCGAAGTGCTGCGCAGCATGGGCGAAGCGGTCGCGGTGATCGACCTCGACTTCACCTTCGTGTCGGTAAACGCCGCCTTCTCGCGCATCACGGGCTACCAGGAAGACGAGGTGCTGAACCGTTCCAGCACCCTGCTCGACAGTTCCCAGCATAGCGGGGAGTTCTATCAGCACGCGCGCGATGCGCTCGTCCGGCAGGGCCACTGGGCGGGCGAAATGTGGCAGCGGCGCAAGGACGGCGAGGAATTCCTGGGTTGGCTGGAAATCTCGGAAGTGCGCGACATCGACGCGCGGCGCAGCCACTACGTCGCGGTGGTCAGCGACATCACAGACAAGAAGCGGGTCGAGCAGGAATTGCGCTATCTCGCCAACTACGACACCCTCACCGGGCTGCCCAATCGCGCCTTGCTGTCCGAACGCCTGGCGCGCGCCATCGTGCGTGCGCGCCGGCAGGATACGCGCGTGGCGGTGTTGTTCCTGGATCTGGACCGCTTCAAGGACATCAACGATTCGCTGGGGCACGCGGTCGGCGACCGCATCCTCAAGGCGGTGGCGGCGCGGCTGCTGGCCAGCGCGCGCGGCAGCGACACGGTGGCGCGCCTGAGCGGCGACGAGTTCACGGTGGTGCTGGAGGACATCCGCGACGTCAACGCGGTCGAGGCGATCGCGAAGGATATCCTGCGCGCGTTCGCCGCGCCGCTGGAAGTGGACGACCGGCACGACGTCACTATCTCGCCCTCGATCGGGATCAGTCTCTACCCCGACCATGGCCTGGTTCCGACCGATCTGCTCAAGTTCTCCGACACCGCGATGTATCAGGCCAAGTCCTCCGGCCGCAACACCTACACGCTGTACACTGAAGAGATGGACGCCGCCGCGCGCCGCCGCGCGGTGATGGCGGCCTCGCTGCGCAAGGCGCTGGAACGCGGCGAATTCCGCCTGCTGTATCAGCCCCGTCTGTCGTTGCTGGACGGCAACGTCACCGGGGTCGAGGCGCTGCTGCGCTGGCACAGCCCGGAACTGGGCGAGGTGGTACCGGCGGTGTTCATTCCGCTGGCGGAGGAAACCGGGCAGATCGTGCCGATCGGCGAGTGGGTGCTGCGCGAATCGCTGACCGCACTCCGGCGCTGGCGTCATCACGGACTGCTCGACATCTCGATGGCGGTGAACGTGTCGGTGCTGCAGATCCTGCGCGCCGACCTGCCGGAGCTGTTGACCCAACTGCTGGCCGAGATCGAAGTCCCCGCCGATCGCGTGGAACTGGAGATCACCGAGAGCATGGTGATGGCCAACGCCGAACAGACCACCAACGCGCTCCATGCGCTGCGTCGGATGGGCGCGTCGATCGCGATCGACGACTTCGGCACCGGCTATTCGTCGCTGGTGTACCTCAAGCGCCTGCCGATCGACACCCTCAAGATTGACAAGGAATTCGTCGGCGATCTCACCCGCGACCCGGGCGACGAAGCGATCACCGCCACCGTCATCAGCATGGCGCACTCGCTGGGCCTGAACGTGATCGCCGAGGGGGTCGAGACGCAACAGCAAATGGACTACCTGCGCGAGCACGGCTGCGACGAAATCCAGGGCTACTGGCTGTCGCCGCCGCTCGATGCGCATCACTGCCTGGCGTTCATGCGCACCTGGCAACCGCTGGGCGGCTCCGTCGCTCCGACGCGCCGCGAAGCGCGTCCGCCGTATTGACCGGCGCTCCCCGCAGGGCCTATTGTCTGCGCGATTGCCATCGCGGCAATGTGCCTCACCCGCCCACAGTCCGACGGACGCCTAACGCATGAACGCGGCATCGCCCCCGCCGATCGAGGCACTTGAGCGCCGCGTCGAGCAACTGGCCGACGTCTGTCGGCGCCTGGCGGAGGAAAACCGCATGCTGCGTGCGAGCCAGGAACAGTTGATCGGCGAGCGTGCGCAGTTGCTGTCCAAGAGCGAGCAGGCCCGCGCGCGCGTGGACGCCATGATTCAACGCCTGAAGTCGCTGGAGCAGAATCCGTGAGCGAAGCCGTCAATCTGCAGATACTCGATCGTGAGTACCTGGTCGGTTGCGCCGAGGATCAGCGCGACAGCCTGATCGATGCCGCCCGCCTGCTCGACACCAAGATGCGCGACGTGCGCTCCGGCAACCGGATGGCCTCGATCGACCGGATCGCCATCCTGGCGGCGCTGGACATCGCCCACGAATTCCAGCAGCAGAGCAGGAACCATGCCGCGCGCGACCGCGACCTGGAATCGGCGATCATCCGTCTCACCCATCGTCTGGACGTGCTGCTCGATTCCGGCGCCATCCGCTGAACGGGGGCAGCGACGCGGCGTTTTTGCGTCCCGATTTCACGCACGCGACGGCGGCTGCGGATATACTCGCAATGCATCCTCTGCCGTGTCCGGCAGCATGCGCTAACATTTGCCTTGACCCTTAAAAAGCGACCCCGGGGGTGTTGTTTCAGTGCTGGTGTGCAAGTCCGCCCCGCTGCGGAAAGCCTGATGCGCTGGAGTCGCCCCCACCTGATCCTCGGGATCAAGGTCGTTCGCATGCACCGGCATGGCGGAGGATGTTCACTATGCTTGCACGCGATCGACTGCGCCAGGAAATGAAGGCCCGCAGGGCCGCACTGCCGCCGGTCGAGCGGATACGCTGCGCCGAGGCCGTGGGCCACTATCTGCTCAGTCAACAGGCGGTGCAGCAGGCACAGCGCGTGGCAGGTTACTGGGCGGTGGCGGGCGAGTTGTCGTTGCACGCGGTAGCCTCCCGCGTGGCGACCAGCGCCAGCTATCTGCTTCCCAGGCTCGGCCCCGAAGGCACCCTGCGCTTCGCGCGCTGGACCCCCAAGGTCGACCTCATCCCCAATCGCTACGGCATCCCCGAGCCGGGCGTCGATCTGGCCGACTGCCTCGGCCCCGAACAACTGGACCTGGTGCTGATTCCGTTGCTGGCATTCGACGCGCACGGCAATCGCGTCGGCATGGGCGGCGGCTGGTACGACCGCAGCTTCGCCTATCGCCTGCAGCGCACCGAAAAACCGTTCATGGTGGGTGTGGCCTATGCGTTCCAGGAAGTCGACGCCATTGCCGCCGAGCCTTGGGACGTGCCGCTGGATGCGGTGGTCACCGAGCGCGGCATCGTGCGCACCCGCTGAACGCCGTCCCCGTGCCCGAGCGCCGCGCCGCCATGTGGTTGATGAAATCCGAACCTGACGAATTCTCGATCGCCGACCTCGAACGGGTCGGCCGCGAACCCTGGACCGGCGTGCGTAATTATCAGGCGCGCAACTTCATGCGCGACGGCATGGCGATCGACGACCCGGTGCTGTTCTATCACTCCAACTGCGCCACCCCTGGAATCGCCGGGCTCGCGCGGGTGGCGTCGGCGCCCTACCCGGACCCCACCCAGTTCGACCCCGGCAGTGACTATTTCGACCCCGCCGCCCGCGCCGATGCGCCGCGCTGGCTGCTGGTCGACATCGCCTTCGTGCGGCGGCTGCGGCGCGTGATCGCGCTGGAGGAGCTGCGCGCCGCGGCCGATCGCCTGGGCGATCTGGCACTGCTGCGTCGCGGCAACCGGCTGTCGGTGTTGCCGGTCAGCGCATCGCAATTCAAAACGATTCTGGCAATGGAGAAGCGCGCACCATGAGCAGCGATGCGGACACCCTGAAACGCCTGGCCGCCGAGAAGGCCCTCACCTTCGTCGAGGACGGCAGCATCGTCGGCGTAGGCACCGGCTCGACTGTGGCGCATTTCATCCGCGGCCTTGGCAAGCTGCGCGATCGCATCGAAGGCGCGGTATCGAGTTCCGAGCAAAGCACCCGCCTGCTGGGCGAACTGGGCATTCGCGTGTTCGATCTCAACGCGGTCGGCCCACTGGAACTGTACGTGGACGGCGCCGACGAATGCGATCCCGGCCGGCGCCTGATCAAGGGCGGCGGCGCGGCATTGACGCGCGAAAAGATCATCGCCGCCGCCAGCAAGCGGTTCGTGTGCATCATCGATCCGGCCAAGCAGGTTCCGGTACTCGGCCGTTTCCCGCTGCCGGTCGAGGTGATCCCGATGGCGCGCAGCCATGTCGCGCGACAACTGGCGGAACGCGGCGGTCAGCCGGTCTGGCGCGAAGGTGTGGTCACCGACAACAGCAACTGGATACTGGACGTGCACAACCTGCACATCAACGACCCGGTGGCACTGGAGTCGGACCTCAACCAGATCGCCGGCGTGGTTACCGTCGGCCTGTTCGCGCGGCGCCCAGCCGACGTAGTGATCGTTGGCGGCGCGGTGCTGCAATAGCGCACAGAAACGTGAAAGGGCCCGGCAAGCCGGGCCCTTTCGGTTACGCATCGGCCCGTGTGGCGCCGATCAGAAGCCTTCGATGTTCAGTCGGCCGCCGGTGACCACCTTGCCGGCCAGCGCCGGGGTCGGGATCGTGCTGTTCAGGATCGCCGCCTTGATCTGCGCAGCGGTCGAACCCGGATGACGCGCCGCGTAGTAAGCGGCCGAGCCGGTCACGTGCGGGGTCGCCATCGAGGTACCGCTGAAACTGGCATAGCTCGCAACCGTCTGGCCCTTGGAACGCACCGGCACCGTCGAGTAGATGGCCGAACCCGGCGCACCCAGATCCACCGTGGTGGCGCCCCACTGCGAGAAGCTCGACATCGTGCCGGTCGAAGTCATGGAGGCGACCGCGATCACGTTGGCGTTCGGGTAGTTGGACGGGTAGCTGGCGGTCACGTCGTTGTCCGTGGCGCTGTTGCCGGCCGCCGCGACGAACAGGATGTCGGCCTGCTCGGCACGGGTGATGGCGTCCTGCAGACCCTGCGAGAAGCCGCCGCCGCCCCACGAGTTATTGGTCGCGACCAGATTCAGGCCATGACGCAGCTTGAGGTCGGTGAAGTAGTCGACCGCCTTGATCGCGTTGGCGGTGGTGCCACCCTGGCTGCCGAGGAACTTGGCATTGAGCAGCTTCACGCTCCAGCAGATGCCAGCCACACCGACGCCATTGCCGCCCACCGCGCCGATGGTGCCGGACACGTGGGTGCCGTGGTCGTCGCCGACGCCGTCGAACACGGTGTTGTTGTTGCCGTCGAAGTCCCAGCCCTGGATGTCGTCGACGTAGCCGTTGCCGTCGTCGTCAACGCCGTTGCCGGCGATCTCGCCCGGATTCTTGAACGCATTCGCGGCCAGGTCCGGATGGGTGAACATGTAGCCTTCGTCGATCACACCGACCACCACGCTGCTGCAATCGGGAGTGCGCGCCCACGCTTCCGCGGCGCGGCTACCGAAGGCATTGGCTGGCGAGGAATTGTCGCCATACATGCCCCACAAATTGCCGTTCAAGTAATGGGTATCGTTGGATACTGCCTGATGGTTGACCACCCAGTTCGGCTCCACGAATTCGACCGACGGATCGGCGCTCAGCGCGTCGATCGCTTCCTGCGTGGTGGCGAATCCGCGGGTCCGCACCAGTTCCACGTCGCCGCCGAGATCGATCCGGTTGCGGCCCTTGACCAGGGTTTCGGCGCGCTCGCCCGACGCACGCGCCAGCGCGCGACTGTGTTCGGACGCGGTGATGCCTTCACGGAATTGCACGATCAGTTCGCCGGCCACGTGCGGGTTGCCGCGCTGCAAACCCGCCCGCACCAGATCGGGGCGACCGGCCGCCTGGGCGCTACCCGCACCGGCCAGAGCCACCGCTACCGCAGCCGCGAGAACCGCCGGGCTGGAACAAAAATGCTTTCTCATGTTATTGAATCTCCCCTGAAAAACGACCGGCGTCATTGCCAGCCGAGGCACAACGCTAGGGCGTCGCCAGGGGTTTCTACTGTGACATTTGGCACATCTGAGGTAGGGGTGCGGCAATATTGCTCGGAATCGCTAACAACGCCATCCAGACACTACAGATCGAGCCACACTTTCATCCGCCGATCGCCTTCTGGAGGTACAGCGGCGCGCCCAGGCGCGCGATCAGGTCGAGTTGGGTCTCGATCCAGTCGATATGCTCCTCCTCGGACTCGAGGATGGCCGCCAACAGCGCGCGACTGGTGTAGTCGGCCACCGCCTCGCAGTGGGCGATCCCCTCGCGCAGCGTCGGCAGGGCATCTCGCTCCAGGCGCAGATCGCAGGCCAATGCCTCCTCCGGCGACTCACCAATCAACAACTTGCCGAGATTCTGCAGGTTGGGCAGCCCTTCGAGGAACAGGATGCGCTCGATCAGCCGGTCGGCGTGCTTCATTTCGTCAATCGACTCGTGATGCTCGTGCTCCGCCAGCGCCTTCAGGCCCCAGTTCGCGAACATCTTGGCGTGCAGGAAATACTGGTTGATCGCTACCAGTTCGTTGTAGAGCGCCTTGTTGAGGAACTCGATGACTTTCGGGTCGCCTTGCATGATCGCCTCCTGACACGAATCGCGCACCCGGTGCCGGGTGCGTCGGGTAGGCGGTGACTATAGCGAAGATACGAAGGCGCAGGCGACGCGGCGGGTGCCGCGTCAGGCCGCTACGGGCATGGCCGCGTCACGATCGGGCGCGGCCTCGTCGAGCAGCGCCATCGCGAGCGATGCACAGCAGCCGCAAGCGGATGCACAGCCGGTTCTGGCGGTCAGTTCCGCCAACTCGCGACAACCGGCGTCGGCGGCACGGCGGATGTCGCGATCTGTCACGCCATTGCACACACACACGTACATGACGGGTTCTCACGCAGCCGGGGAC
Organism: Lysobacteraceae bacterium; assembly: GCA_033765245.1. GTDB lineage: Bacteria > Pseudomonadota > Gammaproteobacteria > Xanthomonadales > Xanthomonadaceae. The sequence continues at coordinate 9,524 of JANRIF010000051.1, read as the reverse complement.
TGCCGTCATTTGAACGCGAATGCGAACGGTTGTCAATAACTCGCCTACCGGCGATTCGCTTGCCCGCTCACCCCGTCGCCGGCGCCACCCTGGTCCGGCTGCCGATTGAGGATGGCTGCCGCCGTCGCCACCGTATTTGCCACTGGCGCCAGGTGGTGCAACGCTCGCCAATAGACCTCACGCTTGAAGGCCACCACGTGGTCGAGCGGATACCAGAAATCGACCCAGCGCCAAGAGTCGAACTCCGGTGAAGCACTGGTGTCGAGGCGGACGTCGTGGTCGCCACCGAGCATCCGCAGCAGGAACCAGACCTGTTTCTGACCGATACACAGTGGTTTGCTGCCGATACGCAGGCACCGGCGCGGCAGGCGATAACGCAACCAGCCCGGCGTCGAGCCCAGCACTTCGACCTGTTCGGGTGCCAACCCGGTCTCTTCGCTCAACTCGCGGTACATCGCTTCCAGCGGCGTCTCGTCGCTGTTCATGCCGCCCTGCGGAAACTGCCAGCCGTCGCGATTCAAGCGCCGCGCCCAGAACACCTGACCGCTGGCCTGCATCAGCACGATGCCGACATTGGGGCGAAAGCCGTCGGGATCGATCATGGAACCGACTCCGAATCTACTGCTGACGACTGTGCCACGACGGGCTGTCGGGAACAAGGCGATGGAGGTGGGGCGCGATGAAATCTGGGGCTCGGGCCTGCGGCTCGGAAAAACCGAGACAACAGCGCGCAAGCCTGCTGCCTCTCACCTCCGACCCCGCGCGCAACGAGCAGCGCGCGCGAACGTTGACGGCATCCTGCGCGGCGTGGATAATTTCGGGTTCGCCCCGGGCCTCGCAGCCCCGGGCCGCATGGCTATGTAGCTCAGCCGGTTAGAGCACAGCACTCATAATGCTGGGGTCGGTGGTTCGAGTCCACCCATAGCCACCACCCTTTCGCGTGCGGCCGGGCGCCGCAGCCGTCGAATTCCGCGGCCAAGCGCGCGCGCCGCTCTGCCGATTCGCGCCCCACTCGCCGAGGTCGCGCCAGATGGACATCTTCAAGATCTTCAGCCTGGAAGCGGCGCATCGTCTGCCGCATGTACCGCACGGCCACAAATGTGCGCGCCTGCACGGACATAGCTTCCGCATCGAGATCCACGTGAGCGGCGAGGTCGACCCACATACCGGCTGGGTGATGGATTTCGCCGACATCAAGGCCGCGTTCGGCCCGCTGTACGAGCGCCTGGACCATCACTACCTCAACGAGATCGAAGGCCTGGAGAATCCCACCAGCGAGAATCTGGCGCGCTGGATCTGGCAACGCCTGCACCCCTCGCTGCCCGGCCTGAGCGAAGTGGTGGTACACGAAACCTGCACCTCAGGAAGCCGGTTTCGCGGAAAATGACGCACTGCGCAAGCGCCATCGAAACATTACATCTTATTGTTTAACAAACAATTTATGCTGGAGTCAAAAGACGATCAATCGAAACATGTTGCGATGCAACATGGATCGCGCTATGGTGTGCGTGCCCCATCCCGGCCCCGCCGCAGGAGATCCATCATGTACGAGCAAATCAGCAACCCGTTCGGCAACCTTCCCAATTTCAATGCGTTCGGCAAGCAGATTGCCGACGCCACGCTCAAGGCCAACGCCCTGGCGTTCGAAGGCATCGAGAAGTCGATTGGCCTGTCGCTCAAGACACTGGAAGAGCGCTTCAACGCTACGGTCGCCTTCGTGGGCGAAGCCAGCGAGGCGCGCGACCCGGAGACCTTCCAGACCCTGCTGCCCAAGGGCCTGCAGTTGGCGAAGGACAACGCCGAGCGTTTCTTCAACGCCAGCCAGGAAGCCTTCGGCAATGCAGTGAAGACGCAGGAAGCCATCGGCCAGATCGTCCGCGCGCAGTTCGAAGCCGCTGCCGAATCGACCAAGCCCGCCGCCAAGGCTGCCAAGGCCAAGTGATCACGCGCCCGGCAGGCCGCTGGCCAGTGCCGGGTGCCGTGTGCCAGCGCGCGTCACTCCCTCCCCTTTGAGACGCGCTGCTGTTGGGCCGCCGGACCACCGTCCGGCGGCCCTTTCTTTGTCCGCACGCAATGCGCGTGCTCCGGGGGCTTGGGCAAAACCGGACTTCGTCGCAAGACCGCCTGCAGTCTTAACAGGCCGGTCATCCCACAAACGTTCAGTCCTGTGCCGGCCGGTGCGCGCGCGCCAGCAGCAGATAGCCCACCGGCACCAGGAACAGGGTGAAGAAGGTGCCGACGCTCATGCCCCCGACGATCACCCAGCCGATCTGGTGACGCGCCTCGGCGCCGGCGCCGCTAGCCAACGCCAGCGGCAATGCACCCAACACCATCGCCCCGGTGGTCATCAGGATCGGCCGCAGGCGCAAGGCGGCGGCGTGGATCACCGCCGCCAGCTTGGCCTCACCACGCTCGCACAGTTGATTGGCGAACTCCACGATCAGGATGCCGTGCTTGGCAATCAGGCCGATCAACGTAATCACGCCGATCTGACTGTAGATGTTCCAACTGCCGCCGCTCAGCTTCAGCGACACAAAGGCTCCGAAGAACGCCGGCAACACCGAGAACAGGATGACGAACGGATCGACGAAGCTTTCGAACTGTGCCGCCAGCACCAGGTAGATGAACACCATCGCCAACAGCAGCAACACCCCGAAGCTGCTCGATGATTCGCGGAACTCGCGCGACTGCCCGGACAGGTCGTAGAGCGCATCCGGCGCGATTTCGCGCAGGCTGTTTTCCATCCAATCCAGCGCATCGCCCATCGCGTAACCCGGCGCCAGACCTGCGCTGATGGTGGTGGCACGCAGCTTGTTGAAGTGGTTGAGCTCCTTGGCCGCCACTGTCTCCGTCACGGTGGCGAGATTGCCCAACTGCACCATCGAGCCGTCGCCGCCGCGCACGTAAACGTTGCCGAGATCGCCCGGCGTGCGGCGCGCGGCGTCCTCGACCTGCACGATGACGTCGTACTGCTCGGCGCCGCGCTTGAAGCGCGTGACATTGCGGCCGCCCAGCAGCGTTTCCAGCGTGCGTCCGACCGCCTCGACGTTGCTTCCGACCGCACCCACCTTCTCGCGGTCCACGTCCACCCGCAGTTCCGGCTTGTTGAGCTTGAGGTCGCTGTCGGGGTTTGTGAGTCGAGGGTTATCGCGCATCTTTGCAAGCATGCGCTGGACGATGCCATCCAGATCCTCCCAGGTGCCCGTGGTCTGCACCACGAATTGCACCGGCTGACCGAAGCCCTGCTGGCCCAACGGCGGTGGCATCACCGGAAACGCCAGTACGCCGGCAATACCCATGAACTGCGGAAACAGCGAGCCGACGATCTCGCTGGCGCTGCGCTCGCGCTCCGACCAGTCGACGAAGCGCGCGAAATTGATGCCCTGGGTGACCACCGGGAAACCGGTGATCTGGAAATACATCGCTACCTCCGGCAGATCCTTGTAATGGTCCGCCATGCGCTGCACGTAGCTGTCGGTGTATGCGAGGGTGGAGCCCTCGGGCGCGATCGCGAATCCAATCATCAAGCCCTGGTCCTCGTCCGGTGCCAGTTCCTGCGGCAGCAGCAGGAACACGCCAACCATCGCCACGCTCATCAACGCCGCCGCCGACACCATCGTCTTGCGCCAATCCAGCACCCGCGTCAGCAGGCGCCGATAGCCGACGTCGAGCCCGCGCAACAACGCCTCCACACGCTGATACCACACGCCGTGCGTGGTCTCGTGCTTGAGCAGCCGTGAGCACATCATCGGCGACAGCGTCAGTGCGGTGAAGCCCGACACCAGCACGGCGCCGGCCAGCGTCAGCGCGAACTCGGTGAACAGCTTGCCGGTGCGGCCGGTCTGGAAGGCCATCGGCGCATACACCGCCGCCAACGTCAGGGTCATCGCGATGATCGCGAAGGCGATCTCGCGGCTACCCTTGAACGCTGCCTCGCGCGCAGGCATGCCCTGCTCGATATAGCGGTAGATGTTTTCCAGCATCACGATGGCATCGTCCACCACCAGCCCGATCGCCAGCACCATGGCCAGCAGCGTCAACGTGTTGATGCTGAAGCCAAGCACGTACATCACGGTAAACGCGCCGATCAGCGAGACCGGAATGGTGACCAGCGGGATCAGCGTGGCGCGGCCGCTGCGCAGAAAGAAGAAGATCACCAGCACTACCAGCAACACCGCCTCGGCGATGGTGGTGTAGACCTCGCTGATGGAGGAGCGGATGAATACGGTGGAGTCGTAGGCGATATCTACCTTGACGCCCTCAGGCAAGGTGCGCTCGATCTGCGGCAGCATCCGCGCCAGCGCATCGGAAATCTCCAGCGGATTCGCGACGGCCTGCTTTACGATGCCCAGCGCCACCGCGTTCTCACCATTGAAACGCGCGGCGAAGCGGCTCTGGTCCTGCCCCAATTCGACCCGCGCGACATCGCGCAACCGCAACAGGTTGCCACCATCGTTGCGCAGGATCACCGCGCCGAATTCTTCTGGCGTGGCGAGATCGGTCTGCGCCAGCACCGTGAATTCGCGGTCGATGCCCTCGACCCGGCCGGCCGGAATCTCCACGTTCTGCTGCCGCAACGCGGTCTCGACGTCGGCGGGAGTCAGCTTCAACGACGCCAGACGCTCCGGCTGCAGCCACACACGCATGGCGTAGCGCGAGCCGAACACGTTGGCCTGCGCCACGCCCGGGATCGTCTGTACCCGATCCTTGACCAGACGGGTCGCCAGGTCGGCGATTTCCACCAGCGAGTGCCCACTGGAGGAGAAGGCCAGGTAGATGATCGGCTGCGCATCGCCTTCCTGCTTCTGCACGATCGGCTCGTCCGCCTCATCGGGCAGGAATTGGCGCGCTTGCGCGACGCGATCGCGCACGTCCGACGCCGCCGCGTCCGCGTCGCGATCGAGCCGGAACGTCACCGTGATCTGGCTCTGTTCGGCACGATTTACCGAGGTCAGGAAATCCACCCCCTCAACCCCCGACAGCACGTCCTCGATCGGCTTGGTGATCTGAGACTCGATCACCTGTGCATTGGCGCCGGGGTAGCTGGTGGCAACCGTGACCACCGGTGTGTCCACATTGGGAATCAGGCGCACGCTCAACCGGTCGTAGGCGATCAGGCCCACCAGGATCAGCACCAGATTCATCACCGTCGCCAGCACCGGACGACGGATCGCGGTATCCGAAAGCACCATGCGTTGCGCCCCTTACTGGTTCACGGCGGCGCCGGACGGCGCCTTCGGTGCGGCAACCTGCACGGCGGCACCGTCATGCACCTTGGGCTGTCCGGCAGTGATCACCACATCGCCAGGCTGCAACCCTTCGGCGATCTCCACCATGCCAGGGAGGCGCTGCCCGGTCCGCACTTCGACCTGCTGCGCCTTGCCGTCGCGAACACGGAACACGTAGTTGTGATCGGCGATCGGCCACAACGCCCGCTCGGGAACCAGAATCGCCGCGGCCTGCCGCTCCAGCACCACGTCCACCCGCGCAAACAACCCGGGCCGCAACAGCGACTCCTTGTTGGCCACGCTGGCGCGCACCAGCACGCTGCGGCTGGCCACGTCCACCTGCGGGTCCAATGCGATCACCTGACCGGAAAACGCCTTGCCCGGAAAGGCATCGATGCGCACGTCCACCCGCTGGCCCGGCGTGACCTGCGCGAGGTGGTTTTCCGGAACGCGGAAATCCACCTGCATCGGATCCAGCCGCACCAGATTCACCATCGCCTGTCCGACCTCGACGTAGTCGCCCAGCGAGACTTGGTGCAGGCCGACGATGCCGTCGAACGGCGCGCGAATGGTGGTCTTGGCCAGACGGATCGCCGCCGACGTCAGGCGCGCCTTGTCCACGCCCAGGTTGGCCTTGGCATCGTCGTATTCCGAACGCGCGATGAGTTGTCGTTTCGCCAGATCCTCGGCTCGCGCGTAGCTCCGGCGCGAACGCTCGATGTTGGCGGCCGCCTCGTTGTGTTCGGCTCGCAACAGTTGCGACTCGAGGCTGTACAACGGCTCACCCGCCTTCACCCGTGCGCCGTCGGCCACGTGCATTTTGTCGATGATGCCCGCGATCTCCGGGCGGATCACCACTGCGTCCTCGGCTACCAGGGTACCGACCGAACTCAGCCCGGCGTTCAGCGCTTGCACCGTCACTGCAACCGCCTCGACTGGCGTCGCATGGTCTCCGGGCGGTCCCGGTTGTGCCATGGCAAGACATGGCATTACCAGCAACAGGGCAAGAATTGGTGCGCGACGGCGCATGGGGGCATCCTTGAAAGTGGCAGTGATGGCGGGATCGATGGAGCACGCTTCGGCCCGCGTGTCCCGAGGCGCGACTGGCGCATCCCGCAAATTGAGCGGGAGTCGATCCGAAACAAGTAGTTTAGGGAGATGGTGTGAAATCCGAATGTGACGAAAGACCTGCCGGACGCGCGAATGGTGCAACGATCCGTCCCACTAGCGCGGCTGGATCGATCATGGTCTGATGCTCGATCAAGCCCAGGCGCGGCACGTCCAGCACACGATCCAGGATTGTCAACGTGCGATCGAGGAAATTCAGGTCAGCGTCGATTACATTGGCGACCCAGCCAAGCACCTCACATCCGTCTGCTAACGCCGCGCGCAGGCTCAGCCGCGCATGGTTGATGCAACCCAACCGTATCCCGACCACCAGCAGCAGCGGTGGCCGTCCCAAGGCGGCAACCAGATCGGCTTGATCGATCCGCTCCGAGATCGGCGCCATCCACCCGCCAACGCCCTCCACCACCACCCAGTCCGCGCTTGCAGCCAATGTGGCGTGGGCGCGACGGATCACCTCCAGGTCGAGCGAGATGCCCACCACCGCGGCGGCAATTTCGGGAGCGGCAGGTTCCGGCAGCGCGTAAGGGTTGACCAGCGCATAATCCGCCCTGGGCTCGGAGCTTGCGGCATGCAGCAGTTCGGCATCTTCGTTACGCCACGCCCCGGCGACACGGCGGCAGCCGCTCGCGACCGGCTTCATGCCGAACGCCCGGAGCCCCATCGTGCGCAACGTGTGCAACAACGTTGCGGACACCAGCGATTTGCCAACACCAGTGTCGGTGCCGGTGACATAGACCGTCGCCATCGCGTTTTTGGGTGCCTGTTGTTTTAGATCGCACAATTGTATCGGGGATCGCGCTGTTACACTGGTTACACAAGGAGAATTCATGTTTCAGTCCACCGCACTCACCGGCACCAAGAACGAGCAGTACGCGCAATTGCTCGCGCAGGCTCGCGCGTTGATGCACGGCGAACGCGACCGCGTCGCCAACGCGGCCAATCTGTCGGCATTGCTGTTCCACAGCCTCGCCGAGGTGAACTGGATCGGATTCTATTTCTTCGATGGTGTCGAATTGGTGGTGGGCCCATTTCAGGGCCAACCGGCGTGCGTGCGAATCGCCTTGGGCAAGGGTGTCTGCGGCACCGCCGCCGCGACCGGCCACACGCAACGCATCGCAGACGTCGACGCATTTCCCGGGCACATCCCGTGCGATTCCGCTTCACGCTCCGAGCTGGTGGTCCCACTGTTCGCCGGCGACCGTCTGATCGGCGTGCTCGACCTCGACAGCCCGCAACTGGCCCGGTTCGACGCAGACGATCAGATCGGACTCGAAGCTATTGCGCAGGCATTCGTGGAGGCAACCGGATGAACAGCAAGGTTCGCAATATCGGCCCCAAGTCCGCTGCGTGGCTGCGCCAAGTGGGCGTTCACTCGCCCGAGCAACTGGCCGAACTGGGTGCTGTCGGCACCTTCATCAAAATCAAGCGGGCTGGGTTCAAGCCCAGCCTGAATTTGCTGTACGCACTGGAAGGCGCGCTGCGCGACTGCCATTGGCAGGAAATCCCGGAAGCACGCCGTAGCGAGCTGATCCTGGCTGCCGACGCCGCCAGCGCATTGTTGCCGCCCGCGCGCGGCAAGGCGGTCCACGCCGCCCCCGTCACCACCACCCGCTACGAGATCGCGATGGTGGACGACGACGGCGAGCCGAGCGCCGACGTCGAGGACGCCGACGGTCCGCACGCGGACTAAACAGCACTTAGCCGCGCACCGCCGCGAACGTGCGCGCCTGCTCGTCCCACGCCGGCGTCTGCAGGATCGTCGGGACGACGTCTTCCGGACGTTGCGCCACACTCCATATCTCGGCGTGCTCGGGATTCATGAAGCGCTGCTCGATCACCTGATTCTGCATGAAGCCCAGTAACGGCGACCAGTAATCGCGCGTGTTCAACAACACGATGGGGTTGAAGTACAGGCCGAGGCGCTTCAACGTGATCGCCTCGAACAACTCTTCCAGCGTGCCACATCCGCCCGGCAATGCCACCACCGCGTCGGAACCGGTCAACAGGCGATGCTTACGCTCGCGCATGTCCTCGACCAGCTCCAGCCGCGTGAGCCCAGCGTGCCCCCATTCCAGATCGGCCATGAAGCGCGGCAGGACACCGACCACTTCACCCCCCGCCTCGAGCGCCCCGTTTGCCACGGCGCCCATCGACCCGCGCGAACCGCCGCCGTAGACCACGCTGGCGCCCGCCTGCGCCAGCAGACGCCCCAAGGCGTAGGCGTCAGAATGAAACGCCGGCGCACAGTGATCGCTGGATGCCGCGTAAACACATACCCGCATTGTCGACTCCTTCTGCTTTGTTCAGTGGCGCGTACCGGCGGCGCGAAAGCCGGCGGCAGCACCGGGCACACGCAAACCCGTCGCTCGCCACGATCCGTCACCCGAAATCGAAGCGACCCCCGTTAGGACAGCGACCATCGAGCGATACACCGACGCCAGATGCGCGAACAGCGCCGCGTATCCCGCACGTGAAGCACTCGCTACACCATCATAGGCGCCTTGCCCCAACGCGATGAAGTAGCCGTGATCGACGCGGCGTCGGCGCGCCAGCGACGGAAACAATCCCGCCATCAGCAGACAGCGGTCACCGACATCGCGCAGTTGCTCCTGACGCTCCCGCCCAAGCGACTCTGCGGCATGCAACCAATCCAAGGCCATCACCCGCGCCAGCAACGGCGCGTCCTTGAGGTGCTTGAGCAGTACGAACACCAGATAGCTCTCGGCGTCCTCGCTCAGTTGAGTCCGCGCGTGCCGCTCTCCAGCGCGAACCAGTTCGCACCACAACTCGGTGCCGCCGCCCACCAGAAGCTTCTGCTCAGACATGCTCGTACTCCCGAAGGTGAACCCCGCAAGTACGTTAAGCAAAGTGCGTGCCACATGGGAAATCAGCAGCGCTATCCTCGCGCTGCCAACGCGGCGACGGTGCCCAGAATGCGCCGTGCCGCGCCAGTGAGCGATGTGCCCGGCATGATGGGGGTGTATCCGGGGGCCCGTGGTTGTCGGGGGTGAATGCTGGATCGGGTGATGCGGGCGAGAGAGCGTGGTGGGAAGCGCACAAAAGCAAACCCCCCGCACGGATGCGGGGGGTTTGGGGATAAAGCCCCTGGCGATGACCTACTCTCACATGGCTGATGCCACACTACCATCGGCGCGTGTGCGTTTCACT
>JANRIF010000012.1:0-2662 GCA_033765245.1 Lysobacteraceae bacterium | reverse complement strand
CGAGCAATCAGCAATAGATGCCGTTGTCGCTATAGCGCAGATTTCCCACGAACCGGTAGTCGGTGCAGCCGGCGACGGCAGCGCCGTTGCGCGCAGTCCACTTGCCATCTTTCGCTTCGACGTGGGCATTCTGCTTGGCATCGTTCTTGGAAGCCAACTTGAACGCGAAAAGCTTGCTCTTGTATTCCATAGAGACATCCTCCGGTTGTTGGTGTAATGAACCGATAACGTATCGCGGAGAAATAATCAAAAATAATTCTCCGATGTGCGTCGCTAGAGCGCAGATGCGGAAAATCCCGGAAGTGGGAACCTGTCATCACGGGCACGGGTTGGAGCGTTACATTCCGAATCCGCTACGACAGGGCAATAAAGGGAAATCCCACCTGGGTGTCTCGACTCGACGCGACCCGAGTGTAGCACTGCAAACGCGATGAATTGCAAGTGCCGCGTGATGCTGAATCCATAATGGTATCAATTGAAATCATCCGCCACGAGAATCCCGCGTGCGATTGGCTGTGCGATGGCGTCGGTTGGCTGGCATTCGTCGCGTGCCGTTCGGCTTCGTCGTCATGCGAGGTGCGATCGCCACTGCGTGCGGTGTCATGCGCCACCCGGTATTCCCGCGCGATTGGATCGAACGTGACGTTGATGGCGGCGACTGTGCCTGGCACGTCATCACCGAGGCAGGGGGCGCCGCTTTGGCGCAATCGCGGCCGCCATCATGAGCGCACTGTGCGACGCTATCGCGCACACCTTACTTGGGCGACGTCAGCCTTTGGGCGCCCACATGATCCGTGCCATGGTCACCGCATTGGATGGCGCCAGTTGCGACATCGCCATGAACAGCGTGTTGGCCGCCCAGCAACGGTCTTCTTCGCTGGCTGCAGTCGGCGCTTGCAGTATCCGCGCGATCCGCTGGCCGGGCTCACCGCGGTAATTGGCCGACAACTCGTACAGCGCATGCTCGCGCGATTCCTGGGTCACCGCGATGATCGGCAGATTGTTGACATCAGCCAGCAACGCATCCAGGTAGAAATCGGTGAAGCGCTTGTGCTGCGCCGGCGGCAGCGACTCCAGTGCGTGCCGAAAATCCTCACCCAGCTCCTCGTCGAAATCGTCCCTGGGCAGCAGCAGCTTGGCGCAGCTCTGCGGCGACAACCGCGGCGTCACCGCGCTCATCGCTTTGAGCATGCCGATCAGGCGCTGTTGCCCCAGCGAGCGGGCGCCACGACTCAGCGCCGTCTGCACCTCGGCGTACAGACCCTTGCTGGTGGCGATGCCCGCAAAGCGCTCGCGCAATGCCGGCTCGCCGTTGAAGCGATCGACCAGATACTGCTGCTGCGCATGCAACGGCGAGCCCGGCGCGTAAGGATTGATCATGACCACCGGACCGGTGAGCGCCGCCAGCGGCGAACGACCGGCGATGATCTGCTTGGCGCCGATCACGGCGAGTACCAGCAGCAGGAGCACAAACAGTTTTTTCATGGAAATGGGCACGCGAGTGGGGTTGAATGAGTGGGAGGCGAGCTTCGCCAGGTTAGCTGTACTCGAACTTGACGGCCTTCGTGGCGCAACGCCTGTCCCAGGGATCTACCTCAAGTTTCGTCGCAAACTTGTAGAGCAGATAGACCGGCCACACCACCAGATAGAGCGTTGCCCAGCCGATGCGCACCAAGGCGGACCGCACACTCTTGCTGTCGCTCTCATGGATCACTTGATACCCAAGCAGGTACTGCCCGAACGAGGGCTCGCCGGAGACATGCGCCATTACCCGCACCGCCGCCAGAATCGCAAAGGACCCCAGCACCGCGATCAGCGCGAGCGTCCAATCCGTGGGGCGCGTGAACTCGCGCACGAACTGCCAGGCGAAGCTGCCGGTGTACTGCGACTCGGCAATGAGCATGGGTACTGCGAACAGCGCGGCGAAACCGGTGGTTACGAGAAGGGCGTCCACCGTCCACGCGCCAGCCATCCGCCAGAAGCCTACAGTCGCATGGGTGGGCTTGAACGGGTGCCTGGGCAGCAACAGCAACACCACGAACGACACGAAGCCAGTGACGATTGAAGGAGCGGACGAGGATGCACCGACGAGGCACTTCGCACCGACGCATTTAACCGCTGTCCCTACGTCACCGCCAGCGAACATGGGGACGATGTACAAAGCGATGAACAGCGCAATTCCTATGGTGAGACGTTTCATGCTTCTCCTTAACGCGCATTTCTCACGCCGCTCCTACTGCGGCAGCGGTTCGGCTGCTGTCCGTCCACTGCGCATTCCCGTTCCGCGGACAGCACCGGGGGCAGGCCATTCTGGGCCGCCCGCGCAGCGCGCTGCGCCGAGCACATCGATCCAACTCAACGCACCGTCGAATACACCTGCGCAGTCTCTCAGTTCGCGCGGCACACCATAACAGCGTCTCCGCGTGCTCGCTACGGATCGGTGTGAGCAATGCGGGTTAGCTCCAACGCTGTTCAGATAGTCGCCTCAGTCTTCAGTGTCGTCATTCCAGCGACGAGGCGCGTAGCGCCCGAACGCAGAAGGCGGCCCGAAGGTTTGTCGTCTACATGAACAGTATTGGGGTTAGCTCGCTGACCCCGAGCTCGCACCCTCTCCAGGCATCTGCGCAATACGGCGACGCGCCCGCCGTAGCCGCTGCGCCAC
>JANRIF010000010.1:0-3810 GCA_033765245.1 Lysobacteraceae bacterium | reverse complement strand
GTCGCCAGCGTCGGTCCCGCCAGTCGCACGGAGTAGCCCATGACCCGCATCATCGCCATCGCCAACCAGAAGGGCGGCGTCGGCAAGACCACCACCGCGGTCAACCTGGCGGCCGCGCTCGCGCAGACCCCGCGCAAAGTGCTGCTGGTCGATCTCGACCCGCAAGGCAACGCTACCATGGCTTGCGGCGTGGACAAGCGACAACTGGGCGCGTCCTCCTGCGAAGTGCTGCTGGGCGAAAGCGACGCCGCCAGCGCCATCGTGCGCGCCGCCGAAGGCTTCGACCTGCTGCCCAGCAACATCGACCTCACCGCCGCCGAAGTGCGCCTGATGGGGGCGCTGGCGCGCGAGCAGAAACTCAAGCTGGCATTGGCGCCGGTGCGCGAGCGTTACCAATACATCCTGATCGACTGCCCGCCGGCGTTGAGCCTGCTCACCCTCAACGCCCTGGCCGCCGCCGACGGCGTGCTGGTACCGATGCAGTGCGAGTATTTCGCGCTGGAGGGCCTGAGCGCGCTGATCGATACCATCGAATCGCTCAAGCAGCACGTCAACCCGGTGCTGGAGATCGACGGCATCCTGCGCACCATGTTCGACGTGCGCAACAACCTCGCCAACGCGGTCAGCGGCGAACTCACCCGCCACTTCGCCGACAAGGTCTACCGCACCATCGTGCCGCGCAACGTGCGCCTGGCCGAAGCGCCCAGCCACGGCCAGAGCATCGTCGGCTACGACCGCACCTCGCGCGGCAGCGTGGCCTATCTCGGCCTGGCCGGCGAGATCGTGCGGCGCGAACGCAAGCTGGCGAAGGAGAACGCCTGATGGCGATCAAGAAACGCGGCCTCGGCCGCGGCCTCGACGCCCTGCTCGGCAGCGGCAACCAGGGCGCGCCCGAACCGGCCGATGACGGCTCCGGCGAGAGCATGCGCACCTTGCCGGTGGAATGGCTTACCCCCGGCCGCTACCAGCCGCGCACCGGCATGGACCCCGAGCGCCTAGCCGAACTGGCCGACTCGATCCGCGCCCAGGGCCTGATCCAGCCGATCGTGGTGCGTGCGCAAGGCAAGGACCGCTACGAGATCATCGCCGGTGAACGCCGCTGGCGCGCCGCGCAACTGGCCGGCCTGAGCGACGTGCCCGTGGTGCTGCGCGAAGTGGACGACCGCGCCGTGATCGCCATGGCGCTGATCGAGAACATCCAGCGCGAAGACCTCAACCCGCTGGAAGAAGCGCAAGCGCTGCATCGCCTGATCGAAGAATTCAGCCTCACCCACCAGCAGGCCGCCGAAGCCGTGGGCCGCTCGCGCGCAGCGGTTTCCAACCTGCTGCGCTTGCTGGAACTGCCGCCGGAAGTGCGACGCCTGCTGGAACAACACGCCATCGAAATGGGCCACGCCCGCGCCCTGCTGGCATTGCCGGCCAGCGCCGCCGTGGCACTGGCGCGCGAAGCGGCGGCATCGGGCATGTCGGTGCGCGAGATCGAGCGCCGCATCCAGGCCATCGCCGCCGGCAAACCGGTCGCGCCGAGCAAGTCCGGCAAACCGACCGCCGACCCCAACATCGCCACCCTCGAACGCGAGATCAGCGAAGCCCTCGGCGCCCGCGTCGCCGTGCAGCACGGCCGCGGTGGGCGCGGCAAGCTGGTGGTGCACTACCACGGCCTCGACAGCCTCGAAGGCATCCTCGAAAAACTGCGTGGGCGCTCGTGATGTGCACAGGCGTCACATCGGCCTGATGCAATCGTCATCGCCGGCCGGCAAACTCGCGCACCCGTTCACGCACCGCAACCGCGCCGCGACGACACAACCCAGGGCACGCATCGTTTCGGAGCACGTTCATGAGTGATCCCTCATTGTCGGTGGTGGTGCCGGTTCACAACGAACAGGACAACATCGCCCCGCTGGTCGGCGAGATCGTCGCCGCTCTGCGTGGCCGCATCGCCTTCGAAATCGTCTACGTCGACGACGCCAGCCGCGACGGCACCGCCGATGCCCTACGCGCCGCCATGCGCGCCACCCCGGAGCTGCGCGCTCTGCGTCATCACACCCAGGCCGGCCAGAGCACCGCCGTGCGCAACGGCGTCAAGGCCGCGCGTGCACCGTGGATCGCCACCCTCGACGGCGACGGCCAGAACGACCCCGCCGACATCGTCAAACTGATCGCCGCGCGCGATCAGGCCGCCTCCCACATCAAACTGTTCGCCGGCTGGCGCGTGAACCGCCGCGACAGCTTCAACAAGCGCGTCAGCTCCAAGATCGCCAACGCCGTGCGCAGCCGCCTGCTCAAAGACGCCACCCCCGACACCGGCTGCGGCCTCAAACTGTTCGAGCGCGACGCCTTTCTCGAACTGCCCTACTTCGACCACATGCACCGCTTCCTGCCCGCGCTGATTCACCGCGCCGGCTGGCAGACCCAATCGGTACCGGTGAACCACCGCCCGCGTACCGCCGGCATCTCCAAGTACGGCATGTGGAACCGCCTGTGGGTCGGCATCGCCGACCTCCAGGGCGTCGCCTGGCTCGCCCGCCGCGCCCGCCCCACCGCCACCTCCGAAATCTCCCCGTCCTGACCGCCTGATATGAAAGAGACCTCGATCTGGATCATCGTCGGCCTACTCGGCCAGGCCCTGTTCTCCGCGCGCTTCATCCTGCAATGGCTCGCCAGCGAACGCGCCCGCCGCAGCGTCGTGCCCAAAGCGTTCTGGTACTTCAGCATCGCCGGCAGCGCCGTGCTCCTCGCCTACGCCATCCACCGCGTCGACCCGGTATTCATCGTCGGCCAAGCCGCCGGCTTCGCCATCTACCTGCGCAACCTGTATCTGCTCAAAGTCGCGCATCGGGCTTCGTTGGAGAATGATGGGTAGGGTGTAACAGACTGGCCTCCTCTCCGTCCAAGGCGAGGTCTACAAGAAGTCGCTTGATAAGGGTGTTCCGGGTTATACGCCAATTCCCGGGCAGGTCTAACACTTCGCTGCAGGTGACGCCGAGAAGCTTCGGTGCTTTTTCACACGGTAGGCACGCGGTGCCTGAGCAAATCGATTAGCTACCTATGAACTCATCATTGCAGCCAAATCCCGATGGATTCGCAGCTGACCCGCTAGGCTACAGCGCGCTTGCGTGGCACAAGTGGGGCTTGTTAGCGGCTGCGAATGGATTTCCCGTAGATATATCCAAGCCTCCAACCATTGCAGACCTAAAGAACCCAGTTCTCTGGCTTAGCCATGCGCACGCGCTCTCTGAAGCTGCCGTCAACTTGGTTAGAAATCCACCAAGCTTTGATAACTTTCCACTAGAGCTAAGAACAATTTGTCACAGTCAGTATCACGCTGTTGCGCTGATGCTTGTCGGTTACAGTCTTGAAGTGTCCTTAAAAGCTATGATTTTACTTAGGTTGGGAGTCGAAGAATTTACTAAGCAAGAGAAGAACAATTTTAATCACAATCTTGAAGATCTTTCTAGCTTCATCCCAAGCCTTGATGACAAAGATAAAGCCATCCTAAGAGGGCTGTCTCACTTTGTGGTCTGGGCAGGCCGTTACCCAGACCCTGGTTCAAAGCGTGTGAGTAGCGCAGTTGACGTCTTTGATATCTCCGTGAAGCACGAGATAAGCGCCAAGGATCTTTTCAATCTCTCGGCGAGAGTAATGCGGCATGCCCAGACAGTTGTCGGCTAGACAGCGACGGTGCGCGCAATGGCTCGGAGTCCAATGGCTGGGGCTCAGGGTGGGGATCAGGGCGAGCGGCTCGGCACGGGCTCAGGGTCGTCAGTGTTGCGTTCTCGGCGATGCTAATTCATTCGTAGGCTGGTGGTG
>JANRIF010000338.1:0-5180 GCA_033765245.1 Lysobacteraceae bacterium | reverse complement strand
ACGTCGCCGCCCTTGCGGAACACCGCCGACATGATGCGGGTGAGCGCGACGATCCACTGGAAGTGGTCCATGTTCTTGGAGTTGATGAACACCTCGAACGGGCGCCGCAGTTCGTGTTCGGTTCCGGGGTTGAGCACGATGTCGTTGATGGTGACGTACATCGCGTGCTCGACCAGTGGCGATTTGATCTTGTAGGTGGAGCCCACCAGCACGTCGGGGCGCTCCAGGCGCTCGTGCATCTGGATCACTTCGGCGCCGGCAAAAGCCGGCTCGACGCGCGCGACGGCGACTGGCGCGGCTTGCGGCGGCGCGGCTTTGTCGTCGCCCGTGACGACGCTGTATCCCTTGATTTTTTTGGTGATCTTGACGGCCATCGGGGGCTGACTCCTGGACTTGCGGTGGTGCCGACGCGGTTCGGCGACGGTGCCTGCAGGGGCGTCGTCGCGACGGTCGATCTCGTTGTACCTGCACGCGCCCTCGGGGGAAGGCGCGTGCGCGGACCCGGGCAAAGCGCCCGGTAATGGATTTACTTGCGCGCCTTGCCGGCTTTCTTGGCAACCTTGCGCGGTGCGGCTTTCTTGACTGCGGCCTTCTTGGCGGGCGCCTTCTTGGCGACGGCCTTTTTTGCAACGGCTTTCTTCGCGACCTTCTTCGCGGGCGCGGCCTTCTTTGCGACTTTCTTTGCGACTTTCTTCGCCGTCTTCTTGGCCGGCGCAGTGGCCTTGTGGACCGCCTTCTTGGCCTTGCCGACTGCCTTCTTCACCGATCGCTCGGCTTTGCCTTCGGCCTTGCGCGCGGCGCTTACGGCTTTCTTCACCGCCTTGGCCGCTTTGCCTTCGGCGCGTTTGGCAGCACCCACCGCCTTCTTCACCGCGGACTTCGCTTTCTTCACGGTGGCGTCGGCACTCTTCTTGGCGCTCTTGGCGCGCTTGGCAACCGCCTTGCGTGCCTTGCTCACCGCCGCCTTGGCGTCGGCGGCCACTTCCTCGGCCTTTTGTACGATGGCGTTGCCCAACTGCTGCGCGCCTTCGCTGACGTTTTCCACCGTTTGCGACAGTCCGGATGTGACTCCGTTGCCATTGCTCATAAGCCCCTCCTCGATTCGGGCGAAAGTTGAGCGGGATGTACTGCAATCTGCCGGCAACGTCTGACGCTGCCGGTGTGCCGCGTCATGGACACGCCGTCAATGTACTCTCAGTCGCGACAAAAATCGCTAGCGCGGCGATGCCCTCGCACCCACATCAAAACTTGCCGTAGTAACCTTCCTTGAGGGCGTCGAACAGGTTGGCGGCGCTGTGCATTTCGCCGTCGTATTCGACCTGCTCGTTGCCCTTCACCTCGACCACCGAACCATCCTCCAGCTCGAAGCGATAGGTGGTGTTTTCGAGGTCGGTCTCCTTCACCAGCACACCCTGGAACGCGGCGGGATTGAAGCGGAAGGTGGTGCAGCCCTTGAGCCCCTGCTGGTGGGCGTAGCGGTAGATGTCCTTGAACTGCTCGTAGGGGTAATCGGTGGGCACGTTGGCGGTTTTGGAGATCGAGGAATCGACCCACTTCTGCGCCGCCGCCTGGATGTCCACGTGTTGGGTGGGAGTGACGTCGTCGGCGGCGATGAAGTAGTCGGGCAGGCGCGTCCTGGGCTCGTCGCTGAACGGCAGCGCGTCGGGGTTCACCAGGGTGCGGTAGGCGAGCAGCTCGTAGCTGTACACCTCCACTTTTTCCTTGCTCTTCTTGCCTTCGCGGATGACGTTGCGGCTGTAGTGATGCGCGAAGCTGGGCTCGATGCCGTTGGAGGCGTTGTTGGCCAGACTCAGCGAAATGGTGCCGGTGGGCGCGATCGAGCTGTGGTGGGTGAAGCGGGCACCGACTTCGGCGAGTTTCTCCACCAGCGCCGGCGCGGCTTCGGCCAGCCGTTGCATGTAGCGGCTGTAGCGCGCGTGCAGCACCTTGCCGGCGATCGGTTCGCCGACCCGCCAGCCGTCGGCGACCATTTCCGGGCGCTGCCGCAGCATCGCCGGCGTGACCGTGAACATCTCATCCATGATCGGCGCCGGGCCTTTTTCGCGCGCCAGCTCCAGCCCCATCTCCCAGCCCGCCACCGCCATCTCGCGGGCGACGCGCTCGGTGAATTCGCAACTCTCGGGCGAGCCGTATTTCATCCCCATCAGGGTGACGGTGGAGCCAAGGCCGAGGAAACCCATGCCGTGACGGCGCTTGCGCAGGATCTCCTTGCGCTGCTGCTCCAGCGGCAGTCCGTTGACCTCGACCACGTTGTCGAGCATGCGGGTGAACACGCGCACCACTTCCTTGTACTCGTCCCAGTCGAACCAGGCTTGGTCGGTAAAGGGCGCATGCACGAACTTGGTGAGGTTGACCGAGCCGAGCAGGCAGGCGCCGTAGGGCGGCAAGGGCTGCTCGCCGCACGGGTTGGTCGCGCGAATGTGCTCGCACCACCAGTTGTTGTTCATCTCGTTGACGCGGTCGATCAGGATGAAGCCGGGTTCGGCGAAATCGTAGGTGGAGGCCATGATCAGGTCCCACAGCCGCTTGGCGCGGATGCGGTTGTAGATCTTGCAGGCCACCAGTCCGTCGTCGCGGGTGACGTAGTTGCGGCTGGTCGGCCACTCGCGCCAGACCACCTGCCCGGGATCGGCGAGATCGACTTCGGTTTCTTCCTTGACGTGCACCGGAAACACCAGCGGCCAGTCGCCGTCGGTCTCCACCGCGTGCATGAATTCGTCGGTGACCAGCAGCGACAGGTTGAACTGGCGCAGGCGCCCGTCCTCGCGCTTGGCCGAGATGAATTCCTTGACGTCCGGATGGCAGACGTCGAAGGTGCCCATCTGCGCGCCGCGGCGGCCGCCGGCCGAGCTGACGGTGAAGCACATCTTGTCGTAGATATCCATGAAGCTCAGCGGCCCGGAGGTGTAGGCGCCGGCGCCGGACACGTAGGCGCCGCGCGGGCGCAGGGTGCTGAACTCGTAGCCGATGCCGCAACCGGCCTTGAGCGTGAGGCCGGCTTCGTGGACCTTCTCCAGGATGCCGTCCATCGAATCCTCGATGGTGCCCGACACCGTGCAGTTGATGGTGGACGTGGCGGGCTTGTGCGCCAGCGCGCCGGCGTTGGAGGTGATCCGCCCGGCCGGAATGGCGCCGCGGCGCAGCGCCCACACGAAACGCTCGTACCAGTAGCTGCGCTGATCGGCGCTGGGCTCGGCCGCGGCCAGCGCCTTGGCGACGCGCTTGTAGGTGTCGTCGATGGTGAGGTCGACCGGTTCGCCGGACTTGCTGGTGAGGCGGTATTTCTTGTCCCAGATGTCGTAAGACGCCGGCTGCATGGGGATTTCCTGCGCCGATTCCCGCTTCACCGCTTCCAGGCGTGCCGTGCTCATGTCGATTCCTTGTCTCCCAGGGCGCTGCCGGTTGGCCCGGCGTCAAAGTATTGGGTTTGCCAATTGCTGTCGCCGCAGCCATGCCGCTTGGTGCGCCATTCGTTCGGGTTCGGCGGCTTCATCGAGAAACCGCCGCCGGTTGCGCGGGCTCGCTGCCCCTGACGGCGCGACCGCGGTCTGTTGCCACAAAACACAAGCTTTGGGGTTGTCAAGCCTGGCCAACCCCAAGATGTAGTGTGCGCAGCGGAGCCAAGGTACCCCCGAGCGGCGCTTCTGTCAACCACATGACAGGCCCCAATCGGCACCACAAACACCCTTAACAACAAAGACTTGCCTTGTGCCCTTGAGATGTCCTGTATCGCACCCGAAATGC
This sequence comes from Lysobacteraceae bacterium, assembly GCA_033765245.1. Taxonomy (GTDB): domain Bacteria; phylum Pseudomonadota; class Gammaproteobacteria; order Xanthomonadales; family Xanthomonadaceae. The sequence goes on along the minus strand of JANRIF010000338.1, from coordinate 1,415 downwards.
GTTGTCGGGAACCTGGCGGGCACGATGGCGGTCGCAGAAAGTTCGCGCCGTCCGGCATGGCGGGCCCGGTTTCGGGCTTACCGCCGCGCCAGCGCAATCGCCAGATCATTGACTCTCCACGCCACTACCGGAATTGCCATGACCCAGCGTTCGTCGCGTCGCCTCGCACCGTTGTTCGCCACCCTGCTCGCTACCCTCGTCGTTGCCGTGCCGCCCCCCGCGCAGGCGGCGCTGCCAGTAGCCGATGCCGACGGCAAACCGCTGCCATCGCTGGCGCCGATGCTGGAGCGCGTCACCCCGGCGGTGGTCAACATCCACAGCAGGCAGGTGCAACGGGTGCGCAATCCGCTGGCCGATGATCCGTTCCTGCGGCGCTTCTTCGGCATCCCGGACGTACCTCAGGAGCGGGTGCGGCAATCGCTGGGTTCGGGCGTGATCGTCGATGCCGAGGGTGGCTTGGTGCTCACCAACAACCACGTGATCGAGGGCGCCGACGACATCTCCATCACGCTCGCCGACGGCCGCACCCTGGCGGGCGAGTTGGTGGGCTCGGACCCGGACACCGACGTCGCGCTGGTGCGGGTGCCGGCGGAAAGACTGACCGCGCTGCCGCTGGCCGACACCCGGCAATTGCGGGTCGGCGACTTCGTGGTGGCGGTGGGCAATCCGTTCGGGCTGGGCCAGACCGTGACCTCGGGCATCGTCTCGGCCTTGGGCCGCAGCGGCCTGCGCGGACTGGGCTATCAGAACTTCATCCAGACCGATGCCAGCATCAATCCGGGCAACTCCGGCGGCGCGCTGGTGAATCTGCGCGGCGAGCTGATCGGCATCAACAGCGCCATCTTCAGTCCGTCGGGCGGCAACATCGGCATCGGCTTCGCCATTCCCGCCAGCCTCGCGCGCGAGGTGATGCGGCAACTGCTGGCCTACGGTGAGGTGCGCCGCGGCAGCCTCGGCCTGGACACGCAGGACATCACGCCGGAACTGGCCGATGCGCTGGCGCTCGACAAGCAGACGCGCGGCGCCCTGGTGGCGCGCATTGCCGAGGGCTCGCCGGCACAGCAGGCGGGAGTGAAGGTCGGCGACGTCATCACCGCGCTCGACGGCCAGAGCGTCGACAACCGCGAGGCACTGCACAATCTCGAAGGCCTGCTGCCGGTGGGACGGCCGGTGCGCATTGCGCTGCAGCGCGACGGCAAGCCGCTCACCCTGAGCGCGGTACTCAAGGCAAGCCCGAAGGAAGTGAACGGTGCGCGCCTGGACCCGCGCCTGGCGGGCGCGGTGTTCGTCGAGCTGCCCGAGCGCGCGCGCCAAAGCGGCGTCGCTGGCGTGGTGGTGGCGCGCGTCGACGAAGACAGCCGTGCCGCCGCCAGCGGCCTGCGCCCCGGCGATCGCATCACCGGCATCGGCCGCCG
>JANRIF010000336.1:0-7750 GCA_033765245.1 Lysobacteraceae bacterium | reverse complement strand
CCCTCGGTGCCGGCGATCAGGCGCGCGCCGCGGCCGAAGGTGACGTAGCTGAAGAACCATTGCGCTGCCACCAGCAGGCGGTTGCGCATGCCGATCAGGAAGTAGACGTGGGCGAGGCCCCACACCCACCACGCCAGCCAGCCGCTGAGCTTGGCCCTGCCGAAGTCGATCACCGCTTCGTGACGGCCGATGGTGGCGAGGCTGCCGCGGTGTCGATAGCGAAACGCCGCTGGCCGCGGCTTGCCCTGCGTGGCGGCGGCAATCACTTTTGCCACGTAGGCACCAGCCTGTTTGGCGGCCGGCGCGATGCCCGGCACGTCGGCGCCGTCGGAACTGGGCATGGCGGCGGTGTCGCCGATCACGAATACCTCGGGCTGATCGGGCACGCTCAGATCGCCCTGCACCTGGGCGCGGCCGACCCGATCCGTCGGCGCATCGACCCACTGAGCGGCCTTGGACGCCGCCACACCGGCAGCCCACAGGACGGTACCGGCGGGCAGGCGGGAGCCATCGACGGTGACGCCCTGTTCGTCGCAGACGGTGACGCGGCTGTCCACGCGCACTTCCACGCCCAGCTTCTCCAGTGCACGTTGCGCGTAGGTAGATAGGCTCTCGGGAAACGCGGCGAGCACGCGCGGGCCGCCCTCCAGCAACACGATGCGGGTCTGGCGCGGGTCGATGCGACGAAAATCGCAGGCCAGCGCCACCCGAGTCAGTTCGGCGATGGCGCCGGCAAGCTCCACCCCGGTGGGGCCGCCGCCGATCACCACGAAGGTCATCAGGCGCGCCCGTTCGAGCGGGTCATCGCACAGCTCGGCGCGCTCGAATGCGAGCAGCAGCCGCCGGCGGATGCTGGTGGCGTCGTCCACCCGCTTCAGGCCGGGCGCCAGCGCGCTCCAGTGGTCATTGCCGAAATAGTTGTGGCTGGCACCGGTGGCGAGCACCAGCCAGTCGTAGGAATAGCGGCTGCCGTCGTCCAGCACCACCTCGCGGGCGCCGCGATCCACCGCGTGCACCGTGCCCAGCACCACCCGCGCATTGCGCTGCGCACGCAGGATGCTGCGGATCGGCCAGGCGATGTCGGACGGGGTGAGACCTGCGGTAGCTACCTGATACAGCAGCGGCTGGAACAAATGGAAATTGCGCCGATCGATCACGGTGATGTCCACCGGGGCGTCGCGCAATGCGCGCACCACGGCGAGACCGCCAAAACCGGCGCCGACCACCACCACACGAGGGCGGCGGCGTTCCTCGGGATAATCGGGCATTCGGTACTCCCTGGCAGTGAGATCGGCTGCCGCTGAGACCCTGCGCGGAAGGCGTCGGTTCACCCGTTTCGATCGCGGAAGGCAGTCGCGTCTGCCCACCTCGACGCGATCGCTCATGACGAAGTGTGTGGCGCACTCCGGCAACTATCGCCGCCGCGACACCCGTGGCCCGCAAGCGGTCTCCCACAGGAGTCTTCTCCACTCAAGCTTTGCGCGGTCCTGCCGCTTTCGTGGAGAACGCGCACAGATTGCGAATCCCGCACTTGTCCGCCAGCGCAAGTGGGCGGAGACTCCGGGCCAGAGCGATCCGCAACGACGCACGGCGAGCGCCCTCATGCACCCATCCGATATCAACCCGCAGAACAGCTCTCCCGAACCCGACCGCTCGGTGCAGGAGCGCCTGCACGCGCTGCACGAGGTGGCGCGCGGCCGCTTCGCGTTCCTCGACCGCATCGCCATCGCGGTGTACGACAGCACCAGCGACATGCTCAAGACTTTCGCCAGCAGCAACACCGGCGCTACGCCGTTGCAGGCGTATGAAGCACGGCTGGCCGAAATCCCCTCGCTGCGCGCGGTCGCCGAACAACGCCAACCGCGCGTGGTCGACGACATCGAGCACACCTTCACCGCCGACACCGAGCATTCGCGCTGGTTGCGTCAGCAGGGCTTTCGCAGCAGCTTCACGATTCCCATCTACTTCGGCGATGCGCTCGCCGGCTTTCTGTTCTTCGACTCGCGCGCGCCGTCCGCGTTTGCGCCAAACGTGACCGAATTCCTCAAGGTGTTCGGGGAGATTGCCGCCCAGCTCTACCTGCTGCGGCTGACCGCCGCGCGCGGATTGCTTGGGGCGGTGCACCTGGCAAGCCGCATCGCCAGCATCCGCGACGTCGAAACCGGCGCACACCTGGAGCGCATGGCAAAATATTCGCGCCTGATCGCGCGCAATCTGAGCCACTACGGCGTCACGCTGACCGACGAATTCGTCGAGTACGTGCACACCTTCGCCACTTTGCACGACATCGGCAAGGTCGGCATCCCCGATCGCATCCTGCTCAAGCCCGCCCCACTCGACGACGCCGAATGGACCGCCATGCACCGGCACGTGGAAATCGGCGTGCGCATGGTCGACGACATCATTGCCGACCTCGGCCTGGTCGGCGATCAAGCCGCGACGGTGATGCGCAACATCGTCAGCACCCACCACGAACGCGGCGACGGTTCGGGCTATCCGCGCGGACTACGCTTCGACGCCATCCCGCTGGAAGGACGCATCGTCGCAGTCGCCGACGTGTTCGACGCCCTCACCACCCGGCGCCCGTACAAGCAGCCATGGCCGAGCGAGCAGGCGTTCGCCGAACTCGAACGCGATGCCGTGGCCGGTCGAATGGACCCTGCCTGCGTGGCCGCGCTGGCGCACGACAAGGCCGAGGTCGAGCGCATCCATTGCCAATTCGCGGACGCCACTGTGCATTGAAGCGCCACTGATGCACTCTCCCACGTCTGGGCGACCGCGATACCAAGGCGAAGATGCCGCTATGCGTGCCGAGTTCAGCCGCCCGCTCCGGCCCTTGTATAATGTGCGGTCTACCGTCCCGAGGGGCGCTGCGACCTGCGATCGGCAGGCCAGGCTCGGGGCGGCACCCTGCAGCAACGGCGCCCGTTTCCCGAAACTTTCCGGAGAACCGCCATGAACGCCGTTGCCAAACCCGCCGTTACACAGGATTACAAGGTCCGCGACATGTCGCTGGCCGAACTCGGCCGCAAGCGCATCCGCATGGCCGAGCAGGAAATGCCCGGCCTGATGCAGATTCGCGCCAAATACGCACCGCTGCAACCGCTCAAGGGCGTGCGCCTGTCGGGCTCGCTGCACATGACCAAAGAAACCGCGGTGCTGATCGAGACCCTCGGCGCGCTCGGCGCCAGCGTGCGCTGGGCGTCGTGCAACATCTTCTCCACCCAGGACGACGCCGCGGCCGCGATCGCCGCCGCCGGCATCCCGGTGTTCGCCTGGAAGGGCGAATCGCTGGAGGAATACTGGGACTGCACGCTGGACATGCTCACCCATCCCGGCATGCAAGGACCGGAGCTGATCGTCGACGACGGCGGCGACGCCACCCTGCTGATCCACAAGGGTCTGGACATGGAGAGTGGCGACAACTGGGTAGACCAGCCCGGCGCCAACCATGAGGAGCAGGTGATCAAGAACCTGCTCAAGCGCACCCGCAGCGAGCGCCCCGGCTTCTGGAAGACCGCCGCCCAATCCTGGCGCGGCGTCTCCGAGGAGACCACCACTGGCGTGCATCGCCTGTACCAGATGATGGAAGCCGGCAAACTGCTGGTGCCCGCCATCAACGTCAACGACTCGGTCACCAAGAGCAAGTTCGACAACCTCTACGGCTGCCGCGAATCGCTGGCCGACGGCATCAAGCGCGCCACCGACCTGATGATCGCCGGCAAGGTGGCCGTGGTGTGCGGCTACGGCGACGTCGGCAAGGGCAGTTCGCACAGCCTGCGCGGCTTCGGCGCGCGCGTGATCGTCACCGAGATCGACCCGATCAACGCCCTGCAGGCCGCGATGGAAGGCTTCGAAGTGAAGACGGTGGAAGACGTGCTGCACGAAGCCGACATCTTCGTCACCACCACCGGCAACAAGGACGTCATCACGCTCGAACACATGCAGGGCATGAAGAACAATGCGCTGGTGTGCAACATCGGCCACTTCGACAACGAAATCCAGATGGACCGGCTCAACACCGCCAAGGACGTGTCGAAGGAAAACATCAAGCCGCAAGTCGATCGCTACACCTTCCCCAGCAGCCGCAGCATCTACATCCTCGCCGAAGGCCGCCTGGTCAACCTCGGCTGCGCCCACGGCCACCCCGCGTTCGTGATGTCCAACTCGTTCTCCAACCAGACCCTGGCGCAGATCGACCTGTGGGCGAACAAGGACAAATACGAAAAGACCGTCTACCGCCTGCCCAAGCAGCTCGATGAAGAAGTCGCGCGCCTGCACCTGGAGCAGATCGGCGTAAAGCTGACCGTACTCACCGCCGACCAGTCCGCCTACCTCGGCATCCCGGTGGAAGGGCCGTACAAGCCGGAGCATTACCGGTACTGAGGGGTGCAGCACTGGCGCCGACGGCGAATACTGTCGGCGCTGGGTGCATCGACGTGAGCGTCGACGACGACGGCTGTACCATGCGAACCTGCCTCGTATGGAGTCGTTCGACCGATGTCCGGCAGCAATCTCAGCCCCGAGAAGGCCCTGATCTTCCGCATCGTGCATCGCGACAACGTCGCGTGGTTGCTCGATCACGGCCTGCACTGCCGCAACTCAACACACCACGATCCAGGCTACGTCAACATCGGCAACCCGGACCTGATCGCACGCCGTGCGACGCGCTCGGTCGAGGTTGGTCCATTGGGTACGTTGAGCGATTACGTGCCGTTCTACTTCACGCCGTACTCGCCCATGCTCTACAACATCAAGACCGGCTACAACGGCATCGCCAAGCGAGCCAACGATGAGATCGTGATCCTGATCTCGTCGCTGCATCGCTTGCACGAGATGGGGCGACGTTTCCTGTTCACCAACCGGCACGCCTATCTGCGCACCGCCGAGTACTTCGATGATCTGGCCAGACTGGATCGGATCGATTGGCCGCTGTTGCGCAGCCGCAATTTCCAACGCGATCCCGACGACCCAGACAAGTTCGCGCGCTACGAAGCAGAGGCGTTGGTCCATCAACAGCTACCCATTGATGCGCTACTCGGAATCGCCTGCTATAACATGCCTACGAAAGCGCTGATCGACGACCAATTGGCGGAGCGCCAGCTGGCGCTTGATGTAAAAGTACTTCCTGGGTGGTACTTCTGATGCTGCGATTCACTACAGGCAACCTGCTGCACGCCGAAGTCGACGCCGTGGTCAACACGGTGAACACGGTCGGCGTGATGGGCAAGGGCATCGCACTGGCGTTCAAGGACACCTACCCCGAGAACTTCCATGCCTACGAGGCGGCGTGTCGCGCGGGCGAGGTCCGCGTCGGCTGCATGTTCGTGACCGAGAACCACAGTCTGCATGGGCCACGCTGGATCATCAATTTCCCGACCAAACAACATTGGCGCAATCCGTCGAAGCTGGAGTGGATTCGTACCGGCCTCACCGATTTGCAGCGCGTTGTGCTCGATCTCGGCATTCGCTCGCTTGCACTCCCTCCCTTGGGTTGCGGCAACGGCGGATTGGCGTGGGACGACGTGCGTCCGCTGATCGAAGCCGCCCTTGGCGATCTGCACGCGATCGAGGTCCAGGCGTTCGAGCCGACGACCGCATATCACACGCCACTCAAGCAACGCGGCGTCGAGAAGCTGACCCCCGCACGTGCGCTGATCGCCGAAGCGGTGCGCCGCTATTCTGTGCTGGGGATTGAGTGCTCCTATCTGGAAGTCCAGAAGCTCGCCTACTTCGTCGAGCGGTGCGTCAGTGCAATGGGGCTGAAAGACCCGCTGCGCATGGCGTTCAAGGCGGATCGATACGGGCCCTACTCGGACCGGCTGCGGCACGTGCTGGACAGTCTCGACGGGGCCTGGCTTTCGAGCGAGAAACGACTGGCCGATGCGGGCCCCATGGATCGCATCCAGTTCACCGATACTCGCCGCCCCGAGCTTGCGGCGTACCTTTCTTCCGAATCGGCGGATTACCTCCCGGTGCTCGACCGGCTGAGCGCGATCATCGACGGCTTCGAGTCGCCACTGGGCATGGAACTGCTGGCCACCGTGGACTGGCTGTTGCACACCGAAGGTGCAAACGCATCTGTTGCGGGCATCCGCGAGGCACTCGACCACTGGCCATCCGGCCCCGCAGCCGCAAGACGCAAGCAGTCCTTGTTCGACGACAGATCGCTTGCGCTGGCACTCGAACGCCTCGCGGCGTGAAGCGTACGCGGGTGATCGGACAACGCATCCCGTGCCCGGCGGCATCGGATGTCGGGAAGATGAGTGTGTAACGACTAAGAAGCACCGACTCGGCGAATGGACATGACGAGCGCCCCGACGATCCGCATCCAACGCCGCTTCTTCGACCTCGACGACAAAATGCTCGCCGACTTCGATCGCCCGTCGTTGTGGCGGGCGTTCGGCGCCAGCGCGTCCTGCGACTGGATCGAATTGCTGAAGTCGCCGCGTGTGCTGCTGATCTCCGAAGCCGGTTCGGGCAAGACCCACGAGTGCAAATCGGAGCAAAAGCGCCTGTGGGACGCGGGCGAACCGGCGTTCTACCTCGAACTGGCGGAACTGGCAAAGGGCGAACTGGATGCCCTGCTCACCCCCGACGAAGCCACACGCCTCGAAGCCTGGCGCATCGCGCAATCCGAGCTTGCCACCTTCTTCCTCGACTCCATCGACGAACTTCAACTCACCCGCGGCTCGTTCCGAACCGCATTGAACCGCATGGCAAAGACCGTCGGCGGACAACTGCATCGCATTCGCGTGGTGGTGACCGCGCGCCCCATTGCGTTCGACCAGAACCTGATCCGCGAGCGTTTGCCGGTGCCACTACAGCCCGAACCTACCGCGAGTCCCGAGGCATTCGCCGATCTCGCCATGGGACGTCGCCACGACATCGCAGCGAGCACCGAAAGCAAGCCGCCACCGGACTGGCGTACGGTGGCGCTGATGCCACTGGACGATGCGCAGATGCAGCACTTCGCGCATGGCCAAGGCGTCACCGATGCCGACGCCATGCTCGCCGCCATCCGCCACGACAACGCCGAAGATTTCGCACATCGTCCGCAAGACCTGATCGAACTCTGCGCCAGTTGGCGCGAACATGGCCGCATCGGCAGCCACCGCGAGCAAGTGGAAAGCAACATCTCGGTGAAGCTGAAACCTCGAACGGATCGTGACGAACGCACCGCACTGGCGCCCGACAAGGCCCGCGAAGGCGCGGCGCGGCTCGCCCTTGCAGCCCTGTTGACGCGCAAACTCACGCTCCGCCACAGCGTCGAGGCCGACCAGGACGGCGAGCCGGGAACGGCACTTGATCCCCGGACGATCCTGTCCGACTGGAATGACGAGGAGTGCAAAACCCTGCTGGAGCGCCCCCTGTTCAGCTTCGCCAGCTACGGCCGCGTGCGCTTCCATCATCGCTCGGTGATCGAATTCCTGGCCGCAGAACGGCTGCATTCCCTGCGACAACGCGGCATGTCGATCCGCGCCATCCAGCGCCTGCTGTTCGCCGAACTCGCCTACGGTCCGCGCGTGGTCAAGCCAACCATGCGACCGGTGGCGGCGTGGCTGGTGCTCAGGGAGAGCATGGACAGCATCTTCGATGAAGTGCTTGCGCGCGAACCTGGAGTGCTGCTCGATCACGGCGACCCGCGTTCACTCAGTATCGAACGCCGCTTGCGCGTGCTGCACGCCTACTTCAAGTGCTACGGCAGCGGCGGCTGGCGCGGCCAACACATCCCCAGCCTGCAAGTCCG
>JANRIF010000335.1:0-4193 GCA_033765245.1 Lysobacteraceae bacterium | reverse complement strand
AGCACCGTCTCCGAGCCCACCTTGTCGGCACGGATCACCAGAGCGCCGGTGCCGTTGAGGGTGGCGCCGATCACCGCCGCGCCTGCGCTCTTTTCGACCGGGATCGGTTCGCCGGTCAGCATCGACTCGTCGACGTGCGAGCGGCCCTCGATCACTTCGCCATCCACCGGCACTTTCTCGCCGGGGCGCACGCGCAGGCGATCGCCCACGTGGACGTGGCTCAACTCGATGTCCTCCTCGCTGCCATCGTCGCGCAGGCGGCGCGCGGTCTTGGGCACGAGTCCGAGCAGGGCCTTGATCGCCGCCGAGGTCTTCGAGCGCGCCTTGAGTTCCAGCACCTGGCCCAGCAAGGTCAGCGACACGATCACCGCCGCCGCTTCGAAGTAAACGCCGACGCGGCCGTGCGCGCGGAACGAGGCCGGGAAAAGTTCCGGCGCCAGCGTCGCCACCACGCTGTAGCCGAAAGCCGCCGCCACGCCGATGCCGATCAGCGTCCACATGTTGGGCGCGCGGTTGCGGATCGAACTGACGCAGCGCGCAAAGAACGGCGCGCCCGCCCACACGATCACCGGCGTACTCAACACCAGTTCGATCCAGGTCCGCGCTTCGACCGACAGCAGCGGCAGGCGATGCCCCAGCATCGCCAGCGCCAGCACCACCACGGTCAGCGGCAGGGTCCAGCGGAAACGTCGGCTGAAATCGCGCAGCTCGGGGTTGTCGTCGTCCTCGGCGCTGGGCAGCTCCGGCTCCAGCGCCATGCCGCAGATCGGACACGTGCCGGGATGATCCTGACGGACTTCCGGGTGCATCGGACAGATGTACACGGCTCCGATCGGCGCCGCCGCGGGTGCCTCCGGTTGCGGCGAGAGATAGCGTTCGGGCTCGGCGACGAAACGATCGTGACAGCGCGCGGCACAGAAGTGATACGTCGTGCCGTGGTGCTCGGCCCGATGCTTCGACGTGGCCGGATCGACCGACATGCCGCAAACCGGGTCCAGCACCGTGGCGCCGGTTGCCGGCGAATGGTGGGCGCAGCAACTGTGCGTGCCGGCGGGTGTGGAGCGTGAATGGTGATCGTGCGCGCTCATGCGTGCTCCTTCGACAGTGCAGCAAGGATGGGGCAGTGATCCAGATCGCCATGGCCGGGGCATGCGTCCACCAGCTTGCGCAGACCATCGCGGATACGGGTCAGTTCGGCAAGCCGGTGCTCGACGTCGGCCAGTTTGTCGGAGGCAGCCGTCTTGATGGCGGCCATGTCGCCGTGCCGCGGCGCGGACAAGGCCAACAGCTCCTGGATCTCACCGAGGGTGAATCCCAGCGCTTTCGCGCGCCGCACGAAATGCAGGCGGCTCACGTCGCGCGATTCGTAGCGACGGTATCCGGAACCCTCGCGCGCCGGCGCGGGCAGGATGCCGTGGCGCTCGTAGTAGCGCACGGTATCGATCGGAACGTCGGCGAGTTTGGCAAGCTGACCGATGTGCATGGCGCCACTCCTGTGGAATGAACACCATTCTGGACCCTGGACCATGATCCAGAGTCAAGCCTTGGTTGGTGGAGCCGGACGCCACTTGCACGGCATTCGCCACACACGTACATTTGTACGCATGTCCGAACCCCTCAGCCCCCGCCAGCAAACCGTGCTCGATTGCATCGCCGCCTGGACCGCCGCGCATGGCCGCCCGCCCACGCTGCGCGAGATCGCGGCCGAGCTCGGCCTGCGCCAGCACAGTTCGGCGCAGGTGCACGTCGAGGCGCTGCTGCGCAAGGGCTGGTTGAGCCGCAGCAGCCAGCACGGCAGCCTGCGTCTGCTGGCGCCGATGCCGGGTGGAGACATGGCTGCCGCCAGCAACGATGCCGCCTTCCTCAGCCTGCCGCTGGTCGGCCGGGTCGCGGCCGGCGCGCCGATCCTGTCCGAAGGCCACGTCGAAGCCCGCTACGCCATCGATCCGCGCCTGTTCCGCCCGCGTCCGCATTTTCTGCTGCGCGTCGAGGGTGACAGCATGACCGGCATCGGCATCCACGATGGCGACCTGATCGCCGTGCATCGCACCCCGGATGCGCTGGACGGACAGATCGTGGTGGCGCGGCTGGAGGGCGAGATCACCGTCAAGCGCCTGCGTCAGCGCGATGGTCGCCTGCTGTTGCTACCGGAGAATCCCGCTTACGCCCCGATCGAAGTGGATGCCGCGTGCAGCGACTTCGCCATCGAGGGCCTGTACGTCGGCGCGATCCGGACCCGCTGATGGCCGCCATTCTCACCGCCGTGCCTTCGCTCGATGCGCTGTTGGACGATGCCCGCATCTTCCGCGCCGGCAAATCGCTGCGAAGACACGGGTCCGACGACGACGATGTCAGCACCAGCACCGGCATCGCCGCGCTGGATGCGCACCTGCCCTGGGGCGGCTTCGCACGCGGCAATCTCACCGAGGTCTTGATCGAACACGACGGCATCGGCGAATTGCGCCTGCTGCTGCCCGCGCTGTGCGCCATCGCACGCCGGCAACCGCTGGCCTGGGTGGCTACCCCGTATCTGCCCTACGCACCGGCGCTGGCGGCAGCCGGGCTGCCGCTGGAAAAATTGCTGTGGGTGCGCGCCGCACGCGAACGCGCGCTGTGGGCAGCCGAGCAATGCCTGCGCGCGGGCTGCCTGGGCGCAGTGCTGGTGTGGGCCGACAGCGGCGACGACCGTGCCCTGCGCCGCTTGCAGATGGCCGCTGAGACCGGCGCCGCCTTCGCCTTCGTGTTGCGCCCCGCGCGCCACGCCGGCAATCCCAGCCCTGCCGCGCTACGCCTGCATCTGCGCGCCCGCGCCGGCCACAGCGAAGTGCAGGTGCTCAAGTGTCGCGGCGCGGTCGCACCGGCCACCGCCTTCGCGCTGCCGCGTCCGCACTAGCAGCCTGTCGGGCTTTTGGGGTCCCGGTGTAGGCTGGGGTGAGCCTACGAATCAACAAGCGAGTCCAGGAACGCAGCACTACATTAGGAGATCACCATGTTGTGGGCGTGCCTCGCCCTGCCCGAGTTGCCTCTGGAAGCCGCCTTCCGCGATGTCGATGGCGACGCACCACGGCTGGTGTACACCGAAGCGGCACAACGCCTGCTGGTGGCGCAGGCCGACATCGGCGCCCGCAGTGCTGGCGTGTGCGCCGGGCAATCCGTCGGTGCCGCGCGCGCGCTATTGCCGGCGCTGCTGGCGCGGCCGCGCCAACCCGACGTCGAACTGGCACTGCAACAGAATCTGAGCGCCTGGGCCTACGGCTTCAGCAGCCTGGTGGTGTGCCTGCCGCCGCAGAACGCCCTTCCCGCCGCGCTGGCGCTGGAGGTGGGTGGCAGCCTGCGCCTGTTCGGCGGCTGGCCGCGCCTTTGCGGCCTGCTGCATGCCGGCCTGCAGGCGCTGGAACATGCCCATGCGCTGGCCGCCGCGCCCACCCTGGCCGGCGCGCGGATACTGGCGAGCGGCGAAGGCGATGGCCCGATGGTGCTCGATACCGCGCAACTGCGGCACACGCTGGCGCGACTGCCGCTGGATGCCGCCGGGCTCGACGCGCGACGGGAATCGGCGCTGCGAGCGATGGGTCTGCGCCGGCTCGGCGAGTTGTTTGCCCTGCCGCGTCCGGAGCTGGCGCGCCGGCTCGGCCCCGACCTGCTGCTGTGGCTCGACCGCCTGCGCGGCCAAGCGCCCGAAGCGTACGAACCGTATCGCTCGCCCACCCGGTTTCGCCAGCGCATCGCCTTCGACTACGGCATCGACAACCACATGGCGCTGCAATTCGCCCTGCGCCGGCTCTGCCGCGAACTGACTGCGTTCGTGTCCGCACGCGCCGGCGGCGTGCAGCATTTCGCGCTGGTGTTCGAACACGAGGAGCGCGCGCCGAGTCGGATCGAGATCGGCCTGCGTCAGGCCCTGAGCGATTCCGAGGCATTGTTCGACGCCGCCCGTGGCCGGCTCGAACAAGCCACGCTGCCGGCCCCCGTGGTGGGACTCGGCCTGCATGCCGACGAACTGCCGCCGCTGGCGCCCGAACGCCGTGACCTGTTCGACCCGGAACCGCGCGGCGATCTCGACCTGCCCAGCCTGATCGAACGCCTGCGCGCGCGCCTCGGCGACGACGCCGTATGCACCCTGCACAGCTATCCCGATCACCGCCCCGAGCGTGCCTGGCGCATCGCCGAAGGCAAGCCGCCGACCATCCCGG
>JANRIF010000332.1:0-4955 GCA_033765245.1 Lysobacteraceae bacterium | reverse complement strand
CCTGGAGCACAACCCCGACCAGGTAACAGACCTCATCGAACGCACCATCCAGCGCCAGCGCTCAATCGGCACCTTGGACCTCACCTTGCGCGAACTGCGCATGGACTCCGAGCGCCGCGCGCTCGGCGAGCGGCTGGAGCGTGCCATCGGCGGGCCCGCCTTTCTGCGCCTGATCGCCGCCAATGGCAGTGTCTTCGAGTTGTTCTCGATTTTGAAGCAGACTTCGGCCGCACTGGCCGAAGCCATGCTCACGGCCCTGGAGCACAACCCCGACCAAGTGACAGATCTGATCGAGCGCACCATCCAGAGCCAGCGCTCGATCGGCACTTTGAGTCTCGCGCTGCGCGAACTGCGCATGGACCCCGAGCGCCGCGCGCTCGGCGAGCGGCTGGAGCGAATCATCGGCGTACAAGGCTTCTGGTCGCTGATTATCGGGGTGGGCGGGGCCGGGCCCATGCTGAGCCTGCTGGGCCACATGAGCCCGGCATTTCGCAAGGACTTCCTGTCGGAATCCAGTCATCTACGTAGCGCGGATTGGGCCAGGGTGCTCGAACGGGGCGATTTCTTCGCGCTGGTGCGCTTACTGAACCAAGGCGGCGCGCTGCTAACCGTGCCAACCACCGCCTCGGAACTGCAAACGGCCGTCGCCGACACGGCCGCAGCGATCACGGCCTCGTCATCGTGGTATGCGCGCAACGGCGGTCGGATACGACTGGAGGCATTGCCGCAAACGCCGCACGTGGCGCAGCTATTGGAGGTGCTGAACCGAACGCTCGACGCGGTCACGGTGGACGGCCTCGCCTGCGCCTCGGTCCAGGAAGGCGCCAATGCGCTGGAACTGCTGTGCCGGCGACGAGCCGATGCCCGCCCCTTGCTGGCCGCTCGGCTATGGCGCCTGGTACCGCCACCGCCGGCGTGGCAACTGGAGCCGGGCAAGGACAGTGGTGTGCTGCGCGTGCTGCTGCGGGCGATGGCGTATCCCGAGTTCGACGATGGCGACGCCCGTCGCGTGTTCGACGGCTGCGCCGCGTGGTTGACGCCGACGCGCATCGCCAAGCTGGATGCCCGCGAAGTTGCCGGCACCCTGTGGGCGCTGGTGGCGCTGGCAGCACAACGAGGTTGGGCGACGCACCTGTGCGCGGCGCCGGCGGAATTGCCGACCACATTGCGGACCGCGCTGGTCGCCGATCTATCGCGGCGCGCGGGATCGGCGAGCCGAGACCTTAATGAGGTTCGCGGACGATTTGCTCTGGCCGGCCTGCTGTCGTTGGCGCACGCCCCCCTCCCGCAGCTGGCACCGCCGGCCGGCGTGGCATTCGTGAACGCCGCTACCACCGCCTGGTGGCTATGCGCCAACCAGTCGTTCGTGTTCGCCGCGCTGGTGCTGCGCGCAGTGGCGCAACAATGGCCGTTGTCGCCAGCCGACCAGCATCTGTTCCGACATCACTTGGAAGGCGCGGCACGGCAACTGCTGGAACTGGACCCGGCGGCGACTTGGCTGTTGCAAGACGCGCAAGGCACCCGCTCCGCGCCGGGGATGCCGCAGTTGCCCCAGTCCCGGCCACAGCGGTAAACATGGCATCGCCCAGGAGCGCGCCGATGGACGCATTGCCCGAATTGCCCGAGAGTCTGGATCTGCGTACCGAACTGGTGCCGGCGGTACGCGCCTTGCTGCGGCGCGGCCTGACCGACTCGTTCATGCGCCAATGCGTGCGCATCGGCGAATTTGCCGGCTACGCGGGTGGCCTCAAGGCCGACCTGGTGGGCGGACTCACGCTGAACGTGGACGCGGTGATGAAGCTTGGCGGCAGCGAACTGCCGGCGCATGCGTTGCTGATGAACGCGGTGAATGCGTCGGCGCCCGGGACCTTTGCCGAGGTGTTGGAGATTCTGCCGCTGGAGCGCGGGCGCTGGTTGTTGCTGATGGCGCAGTTGCGCAAGTACGAAACCCTGTTCGACCGCGTCTACACCCGGCCCTCGCGGCAGGGCGAGCTGGAAAGCGCCGTCGACAAGACTCTCGCGGGATTGCGTGCGTGTCACCGCCTCACCGCGGCCGCTGCGTCCTCCGGCTTGCCCGAAACCATCGACCCCTTCACCCCGCGCATCCGCTCCAAGCTGGAGGCAGCATTGGCGCAGGAGCCGGCGCTGGCGCTGATGCTGGAGAACCCCGGAAAAGTGCAGGGCCGGTGCTGTCCGCCGCTGACCGACTTGTTGGGCGAGCTGGAGCGCTGGCTCGGCCACACGCTGCCCATGGTGCCGCGCGTGCTGGTGCATGGCGATCCGCATCTGCGCAACGTGATGGTGCGGCCCTACGGCAAAGGCCTGGCGGTGCGCTTCATCGATCCGAATCCCGATTACGGCTACACCGATCCCGCTTACGATTTCGGCAAGCTGCTGCACTTTGCCGAGGCGGTGGGTTGGGCCTTGGCGCGTCCGCAGGCGTGCCGGGCGCGCTGGGCCACGCGACAAGGCGAATGGACGCTGTCGGCGCAGTTGAGCGACGCACCGGATGCCGCCGAGACGCGGCGCGCTTTTTTGGAAGCCGAGATCCGGCAACGCTGCGCCGGCCTGCCGTACGCCACCGCCGCGAGTTGGCCGGCGCGCCTGCACGTGGCGCGCGCATCGGCGCACCTGGGGCTGCTGGCGCGATTCCCCGGCGCGGAAAGCGCCGCAGCGCGACGTTTCGTGCTGGCCCATGCACTGGCCGCGCTGGCCGAATGGCACGCCGCATCGCGATGAATGCGCGGCAACGCGCCGCGACGACGATGGCTTTCGCCGGGTGCATTGCGGCATCGGCTTGCATACGAAACCGCAGGCATCGGCTGCGGCCGATGCGCCTCCGACACTGACGGTGCACGCACCGTTCTGAGTGTTACGTGCCAGAACGCTCTGATCGCCGGGTTGGCGAGTGGTGAGCGTGGCGAACCCCAGTGTCGTACCGCATCGAGACGTGCATGCCGACGTCAGGGGCGGGGGCGAGAAATGCTGGCTATTGAAACAACCCCATCGGATATTCCGGCTTTTGCTCGCGCGCGAGCAGCAGTTTGAGGCCTTCGTGCGGGGTGATTTCCTCGTGCAGCATGCGTTGCACCAGCGCGGAAATCGGTAGCTCGATGCCGTGGCGTTGCGCCAGGCGCATCACTTCGTCGGCCGTCTGCACGCTTTCCACCACCTGCCCGATGGCTGCCACCGCCTCACGCAAGGCTTGCCCGCGTCCAAGCGCCAGGCCGAGACGGCGATTGCGCGAGAGGTCGCCGGTACAGGTCAGTACCAGGTCGCCGAGCCCGGCCAGGCCCATCAGAGTCTCGGCGCGCCCGCCCAGAGCGACGTTCAGGCGCAGCATCTCGTTGAGGCCGCGCGTGATCAGGCCGGCACGGGCGTTGAGCCCCAGCGCCATGCCGTCGGCAACGCCGGTGGCGACTGCCAGCACGTTCTTCATGGCGCCGCCCAATTCGGCGCCCAGCACGTCGTTGCCGGTGTAGGCGCGGAAAGTGGGGCCGTGCAGGTGTTCGGCAACCCGGGTGGCGAAGGCGTCGTCGTCGCTGTGCACGGTGACCGCGGTGGGCAGGCCCTGAGCCACTTCCTTGGCGAACGAGGGGCCGGTGATCACGGCCAGCGGCACGTCGGGGCCGAGCGTCTGCGCCGCCACTTCATGCAGGAAACGCCCCGAGCCCGGCTCGAAGCCCTTGGTCGCCCAAGCCACGCCGGCGGACCGCGGCCGCAGCGGTGCCATCGCTTGCAGGGTTTGGGCAAAGGCGTGACTGGGGACCGCCACCAGCACCCAGTCGACGTCGCGCAGGGCGGTGGCGAGGTCGGCGCTGGCGCACAGCGATGCGGGCAGCGCCAGCCCCGGCAGGTAACGTACGTTTTCGTGGCGCTCGGCAATGTCGCGCAGTTGCGCGGCATCGCGGCCCCACAGGCACACGGCGTGGCCGTTGCGGGCCAGCAGCGCAGCCAGTGCCGTGCCCCAGGAGCCGGCGCCGAGTACGGCGACGCGGGACACGGCGTGGCTCATGCGGCGATCAGGCGTTCTGGCTGGGGGCGCCGTCGAACGTGGCGTCGACCGATTCCGCCGGCTGCGCGCGGCGCTTGAGCTGTTCGGCGTACATCGCCTCGAAGTTGATCGGCTGCAGCAGGAACGGCGGGAAGCCGCCCGCCTGGATCAAGTCGCTGATGGTCTGACGGCCGTACGGGAACAGCGCGTTGGGGCAGTAGATGCCGAGCATCATGTCCAGCGAGCGGGCATCGAAGCCGACCATCGAGAAGATGCCGGCCTGCTTCACTTCCACCAGATACGCGGTCTTCTCGCCGACGTTGCAGGTCAGCGTCAGCGCCAGCACTACCTCGTACACGCTCTCGGAGAGCACGTTGACGTGCTGTTCGAGGTTGAGCTGCAACGCCGGCTGCACCTGCTCGCCGAACACTGCCGGCGAGTTGGGCGCCTCGAACGAAGCGTCCTTCAGATAGATCTTCTGCAGGGTGAACTGCGCCTGGGCGGCCTGCTGCGGGGCGCCAGCGGCACCGTTGGCTTGTTCGTCGGCCATCACACAAACTCCTGAAAGAGGGAAAACGAGCGGAAAGACTTGGGATTATCCCACGTCCTAGGGCGGCTACCAAATGCCTGGAGATACACTCCCGCGTTCAACGATCCTTGCCGCGCGCCAGCGGCAGATCGGCCTGTTGCCAGGCGGCGATCCCGCCATCGAGCACGTGCACGCGGCTGAAACCGGCCTTTACCAGCCGCTTGGCGGCGCCGGCAACGGTGATGCCGGTGCGGCACACCAGTACCACCGGCAGGTCCTTGACCTTGGCGAGCGCCTTGTTTTCCGGGTCGAACTGGCTGAGCACCATGTGGCGGGCGCCGACGATGTGACCTTTTTCGAAGTCGGCCAGCGCGCGGATGTCCACCACCAGCGCGTTCTCGCGATTGATCAGATCGGTGACCTGGGCCGGGC
>JANRIF010000330.1:0-10291 GCA_033765245.1 Lysobacteraceae bacterium | reverse complement strand
TATTGCGACATCGACGGCAAGCCGAGCATCGACATCGACGCCATCCTCGATTCGCTGTCGAAGGAGACCGATCTCTACGTCTGTGGCCCGCGTGGGCTGATCGAAGCCGTGCGAGCCAAGGCGGCGGCACGCGGGTGGCCGAACAAACAGGTCCACTTCGAGAGCTTCGGTGCGGCACCCAAGGCCACCGATGCGCCGGTCACGGTTCGGCTTGCGTTGTCCGGCCTGAACATCGACGTTGCGCCCGGCACCAGCATCCTCGACGCCCTGCTCGAGAACGGCGTGTGGGCGCCCTATGAATGTCGGCGCGGCGAGTGCGCTTCCTGCGTGACGGAGGTCGTGTCCGGCGAGCCCGACCATCGCGACGTCTGCCTGACCGACGAACAGCGCCGGAGCACGATGTGCACCTGCGTCTCCTGGGCGCGCAGCCCAGAGATCGTGCTGAACCTCTGAGGCACGCCGACGCCGACGCGCGGCAGACGCGTTGGTGTCAGCTCGTTGGGCTGGCGGTCGGTCGACGGAGCTGCCGTGGCGCCGGCAGATCGGTACGAGTGCGGTACCGCGTTGATTGGGACTCGCGTGCCTACCGCATCGGCAGCGGATAACTCGCCACGCTGACGTTGCCGTCGGTATCCACGGCTTGCACGCCGAAGAACACGTTGTCCTTGGACACGCCCTTGACCCCGTACTCGGTGACATTGCCGGCCCATTGGCGGTGCTGCCAGACCGGGCTGGTGGTGTCGCGGCAGACGATGCGGTAGCCGGCGAGGTCGGGTTCGGTGTTGGCGTCCCACACCAGTTGGGTGTCGTTTTCCAGTTGTGCGACACGTACGCGCACGTTGGCCGGTGCTGCGGGTGCCAGCGCCAGCGTTGCCAACGCCGCCGCGTTCACGCGAGTCACTTGCGCGGTATATTCGGGGTCGACGAACTCGGGCAGGTCGCCGAATTGCTTGCCGCCCTCGATGCGCACGTCCTGGTGCTGGTGGTCGAAGTCCTCGTTCGGCTCGGTGAAGCGCAGTGCGGGGTAGCCGCGTTCGAGGAAGGGGATATGATCGCCGCCGCGCAGGTAGCGGTCACGGCGCTGGATGATGTTGACAGTGAAGCCGGGCACGTAGCGCTCGCCCATTTCCTTGACGTGACGGGCGAGTTGGCGCGAGCGCGAGTCGTTCTCGCCGCCGGTCGCCAGCAGGGTGCGCAGCGGGTCGGTCATTTCCTTCACCGCCGGGATGCCTTCGGCGAACAGGCGCACGTGAGTGTTGTCGATGTGTCCATCGTCGGCGCGTGAGCTGCCGATGATGTCGTTGGTGAACATGCCGGCGATGTCGAGGCTCTTTTCGCGTGCCTGCTGTGCGTAGTGGGTGGCGCCAAACAGACCCTGTTCCTCGGCCGCCACCGCCATGAACACCAGCGTCGCGTCGAAGCGGTGTTGCGCCATCACGCAGGCCAGCTCGATTACCGCGGCGGTGCCGGAGGCATCGTCGTTGGCGCCGGGTGCGTCGGAAGTGGCGTCCATGACGTCGCTGGCGCGCGAGTCGTAGTGGCCGCTGACCACGTACATGCGATCCGGCGATTGCGTGCCTTTGTGCGTGGCGACGACGTTGACGATCTCGACCGGTCGATCGATGCGACCGCCGGCTTCCTGCACGTAACTGTCGAACTGCACGTCCAAACGGCCGTGTCCGCAACGTTCCAGTTCGGATTTGATCCAGCGCCGTGCGGCGCCGATGCCGACGCTGTCCGAGTCGGTCGCCGATAGCGTGTGCCGGGTCTTGAAGCCGACCAGCTTGCGGATGTTGGCGTCGATGCGTTCGGCTGAAATCGCCGCCACGATGCGCTCGACCTGTTCGTTCTTCGCCTCCGGGTTTGGCGGCGCGGCGGGCTGTGTGGCGTTGGCGCCAACAGCGGCAAGCAGGCCGATGGCGATCGCGACCTGATGCGGGAATCGATGGGATGCGCGCATGCGAGGTTCCTACGCTTGGTGCGGGGCGATGAGCTTACTACGCGGTACGTGTTTCGACCGTTCGGCGTATTCGGTCAGGGGGCCGTGTGCATCGGCGAAAGTCCAAGGGCTTTCGCGCGCCTTCGGCGCGCGAGTGACTTTCTCTTGCGTGGCCAAGAGAAAGTCACCAAAGAGAAGGCCACCCCGATGGCGCGCCTTCCGGGCATCCTGCCCTCCAGGTTCGCGTCGGCCACTCGGGGTTTGCAGGCGGCACATCCCTGTGCCGTCTGCAAACGGCCGCACATCCTGTGCGGCCCCCTGCGGGCTGATCCTCCCGCCCGCCGCCGCGCCATAGGGGCCCCATTGCGCGGCCATCCTGGCCGCCGGCGATGTCGGTGACGTTGCGCCGGCGAGGCGCCGGCAGAAACTTGCGCGCCGAAGGCGCGTGAAAGCTCTTGGACTTCCGCGCATGTCGCCGCATTGCGCGTACTCGCAGCGGCGCTTTCACGACGAGCCACGAGTGAGCCAGTGCACCTGTGCGATCAGGGCTCCGGCAGAAACTCCCGCACATCGAGCAGCCGCACGTCGTCGCGCGTGCGCAATTGTTCGAGCAACCAGTATTTGTGTCCTGCGCCGAAGGTGATCAGGATGCGTTTGCCGCGATGGCGGCGGATCGCGGCGTCGATCAGGCGGTAGTGGGCGACGTTGATGTTGGTCCAGCCGCCGGGGCCGATCACGTCATTGAGATAGGTGTCATAGGGTGCCAGTGTGATCTTTGTCAGCGGGTCGTATTCGTCCGAATGGATCACTTGCGGGTCGTCGGAGTCCAGTAGGTGATCGGTGTCCTGCGCTTCAGCAGCCCGGGTGGCGGCTTGGTAGGCGGCGTTGCGTTCGGCGAAGGCGGGGTCATGTTCGAAGGCGTCGATGCGGGCGTTGCGCAGATCGCTCATCTCCTGCGTCCACGCCGCGCCGGGTTCCACCGCGAAGCCCAGACGCGCTTTCAGTGGCAGCAGCACGTCGGTGTATTCGGGGAAGCGCAATACGCGGCTGTCTTCGATTGCGCCGCGCTCGGCGTAGTCGGTCCAGATGCGCTGCCAGCGATCGGGCGCAATCTCCGGGATGATCACGTTCGGGCGCAGGCGTGTGATCGTTTCGCGCACGGCATCCAGGCCCCATGCCGTGCTCTTGCGATGGCCGTCGTGAATCATGCCGAGCACGGCGACTTCGGTGATGGGCGTGTCGCCGACAGCGGCAATGTCGGGCGCCGCCTCACGCCACGCACGCGGGATCGCGATCACGTCGAGCACGTGCGAACCCTCGCACGACACCCACAGCGACTCGCCGGACGGATGCACCGCCATCACGATCGGAGTCTCGCCGGTGGGGATGCGCGCGATCACGCGCTTGTCCGGCAGCGCGATCACCGAGACGTCGTGGCTGGCGGTGTTGTTGACGAAGGCGAGCCGGCCGTTCGGCGCCAGCACCACCGAGAACGGCGATGCGCCGATGCCGTCGGTCAGCGATCCCACCAGCGTTTTCGACGCGGTGTTGATGAAGGCGATGCGGTTCTCGCCGCGTACCGCCACCGCGTATTCGATGTCGCCCGGCAGCACCGCGCCCCCGCTGGGCTTGGCGCCCACCGCGACGCTCGCGCTCACTTTGGCGTTCCACAGGTCGATCACGCTGACAGAGGCATCGTCGTAGTTCGGCACGAAAGCGAGCCGGCCGTCGGAGGTGGCCGCAGGCGGAAACGGACGCGCGCCGGTGGGGAAGGACGCGAGCGGCGCGAGCGTGTCGCGCGCCACTCGAAGCATCACGTTGCTGCGTTCGACCGAAGCCAGCAACGAACCGTCGGGCAAGGGGCCGCTGAACAGCGAGGTGCCGATCCCGCTGGCGCGCGTTGCCAGCGGCGCCGCGGTGCCCCACTGCCGGCGCTCGATGGCATCGCCACCGAAGCGCGTCACCAGCAGATCGTCCGTCGCCAGCGCGTACACGCCCAGCGGAGCGTCGGCGACCGGCATCGCGCCGGCCGGCGTCAGCGATGCCACATCCACCCGCGCGATGCGGTCATCGCCGGCCATCGCGACATAGGCCCAGCGCCCGTCCGGCGAGAACGCGATCTGGTGCGGGTTCTTGCCAAGTGGGAGGCGGCGGATCAGGCGAAAGTCGTTGGTCGCGTCCGGTTTGGCCGTTTCCTTATGGTGCGGTGTTGCCTGCGCGGCGTGCGACGGAGGCGCGAGTGCCATGAGTCCGCAAACGATCAGCGACATCGTCAATGCACGGTGCCGGGCGTCGGTCGGGTGGAAGGTCATTCGGAATTGTCCATTGACGGATGAGGTGGCACGGATCACAGGACGAGGTGAGCAGGTTTTCGATGGTAAGGGATTGCCGGTGGCGCACCACGCGGCATCGCCGCATGCGATGCGGAGTGATGGCGCTGGCGTTTCCTCCGCGTATGGGCGATGCGGTCGCGTTTGACTGTTTGCGGCAGCGGGACGAAGCGATCGGCGGTGGTTGTCGCGCCACGGTAGCGGCATCCGCAGCAT
This sequence comes from Lysobacteraceae bacterium, assembly GCA_033765245.1. Taxonomy (GTDB): domain Bacteria; phylum Pseudomonadota; class Gammaproteobacteria; order Xanthomonadales; family Xanthomonadaceae. The sequence goes on along the minus strand of JANRIF010000330.1, from coordinate 5,806 downwards.
GCCGCTCGCGAAAGCGGGAAGCCGGAATTCGGAGGCGCGTAGGCTCGTGCGATTTCAGGGGAAGATCGTCGAGTGGAATGACGCGCGTGGCTTCGGCTTTGCGCTGCCCAATGGCGGTGGGGTGCGGGCTTTCGTGCATGTCAGTGCGTTGCGGGGTGGGCAACGGCGGCCGTGTGTGGGCGATGGCGTGGTCTATGAGGTCCAGACCGATGCGCAGGGCCGGCTCAACGCGATCAACGTGGCATTGGTGGCGGCGTCGCATGCGGCGCGTCCATCTGCATCCCGGCATGCGCGTCGTGGGTGGCGTCATGGCGCGGGGCGAGGTGGGTCATGGAAGGGGGCGCTGCTCGTTGCGATCGTTGTTGCGCTGATGACGCAATCGCGCGTACGCGATCGGGTATCCGGTCTGCTGGAGCCCGGATTACTGGAACGTGACGTTCCCGCGCCGTCCGCACCGCTTCGGCTTGAGGCTCCGCAACACCAGTTCAGTTGCCAGGGCAAGACGCGCTGCCCGCAGATGCGCTCGTGCGAGGAGGCGATGTTCTACGTGCAGCATTGTCCCGGCGCGCAGATCGATGGCGACGGCGATGGCATCCCCTGCGAGGATCAACTGTGCGGACATTGATCCGATGACGGCGCGTTGCGGCAGGAGCGGCCATTCCGCCAAGTATGGCCATTTCGGCCATTGGCATCGAATTCCCGCCGGCCTATGCTTGCCATCCCTCACGAAGCACTCAGGAGACATCGCATGATCGGTTACGTCACTCTCGGCACCAACGACCTTGCGCGCGCGGCGGCGTTCTACGATGCGCTGCTGGCGGAGCTGGGCGGCAAGCGTTTCATGGAGTTCGACCGCGGCATCGCCTGGAGCGCGGGCGAGAACTCGCCGGGCATTGGCCTGATGAAGCCGTTCGACGGCAACCCCGCCACCGTGGGTAACGGCGTGATGGTGGCGTTGGCGGTAGACAGCACGGACAAGGTCGATCGCATCTATGCACGCGCGCTGGAACTCGGCGCTACCGATGAAGGCCCCGCTGGCCCGCGCATGGAAGGGTTCTACGCCGGCTATTTCCGCGATCTGGACGGCAACAAGCTCAACGTGTTCTGTATGGGTTGAGGATCGCGCGGACGGCGCGTCGGCCAGGCCCCGCGCCGTCGCCCGCAAGCGGCCTCCCACAAGCGCGATGTTGCGGCGCCGAAGCTTCTTGTGGGAGCGCGCTTGCGCGCGAGTGCCAAGTGGGTGGCCCGCGCTGCGGCGCGATGCGCGAAGCACTACACTGGCGCTGAGCGCGACAACCATCTACCCCAGGAGAGACCCATGCGCAGCGGCAATCCGGCACTGAACGCGAATACCTTCCTCGATGCCGCCAGCGGGCGTGTCGTCAGCGCCGGCGACAACGCGATGACGCTCAACGGCACCGTCAACAAGACGGCATTCCTGCTGATTCTGATACTGGTAGGGGCGATGTTCACCTGGGACCGGTTTTCCGGCCCCGACTCGATGGCCGGCATCATGCCGTGGATGCTCGGCGGTGCCATCGGCGGCTTCGTGCTGGCGCTGGTCACGGTATTCAAGAAGACCTGGGCGCCGGTGACCGCGCCACTGTACGCGCTGCTTGAGGGATTGTTCATCGGCGGCATTTCGGCGATGTTCGAGCTGCGCTTTCCGGGCATCGTGGTGCAGGCGGTCGGCCTCACCTTCGGCACCTTGGCTGCTCTGTTGATGGCCTATCGCAGCGGCCTGATCCGCGCCACCGAGAACTTCAAGCTCGGCGTGGTCGCCGCCACCGGCGGCATCGCGCTGTTGTATCTGGTGAACATGGTGATGGGTTTCTTCGGCCACTCCATGGGCTTCATCCATAGCAACGGCCTGATCGGCATCGGCTTCAGCGCGGTGGTAGTGGTGGTGGCCGCGCTCAATCTGGTGCTGGATTTCGATTTCATCGAGTCCGGCGTTGAGGCCGGTGCGCCCAAGTACATGGAGTGGTACGGCGCGTTCGGGCTGGTGGTGACGCTGGTGTGGCTGTATCTGGAAATCCTGCGGCTGCTGTCGAAGCTGCAATCGCGCGATTGAGCGATCCCATGACCGAGTTTCGCTCGTTGCAGATCGAACAACTTGGCGCCATTGCCGAGCTGACCCTGCTCGGCCCCTCGCGCGGTAATGCGATGGGGCCGGACTTCTGGCGCGAACTGCCGCTGGCGGTGGCGCGGATCGAGGCCAGCGAGGGCGTGCGTGCGCTGATCGTGCGCGGCAGCGGCGAGCATTTCAGCTATGGCCTGGACCTGCCGGCGATGGCCGGGCAGTTGCAGCCGATCCTCGGCGACGGCGCCGCCGGGCGCGCCGCCATCATCGCGCTGGCGCGGCAGATGCACAGCGGTTTCGAGGCGCTGGCGCAGAGCCGTTTGCCGGTGATCGCCGCCATCGATGGCTGGTGCATCGGCGCTGGGATCGAGATGAGCGCGGCGTGCGATCTACGGGTCGCATCGCGTCGGGCGCGTTTTGCCTTGCGCGAAGTGAACGTCGGTATCGTCGCCGATCTCGGTGGGTTGTCGCGGCTGCCGCATCTGATCGGCGAGGCGTGGTCGCGCAAGCTGGCTTTGAGCGGCGACGACATCGACGCCGAGGCCGCGCTGCGCATTGGTCTGGTGAGCGACCTTTTCGACGATGCGGACGCCCTGCTGGCCGGCGCCCGCGCGCTGGCGCAGCGCATTGCGAATAACCCGCCGCTGGTGGTGGCGGGGATCAAGCAGGTGATGAACGCGCGCATCGATGCCGCAGTTGCCAACGGCAATCGCGAGGCTGCCACCCTCAACGGCATGCTGATGCAGTCCGAAGACTTTGCCGAAGCGATGCGCGCCTTCATCGAGAAGCGCGCGCCGGTGTTCAAGGGGCGCTGAACACCGAGGGCGGGCGTCGCGCGATTGCGGCGCGGGCACCACGGCGCACGAGGTGGGCGGTGCGTTGCGTGTGCGGCGGTCGCTCTTGCGCATCCATGCGCTCGCGCCACTTGCACATCCCTGTGCGGCGTGCCGCTGGTGAAGTCGTGGGGCAATGCGCTAGGGTTGGCGCATGTCCGATCTTGCGCCATTGTCATGAGCCCATCCGTGTTCAAGGAACAACGCCTGCCGCCCTGGCGGCGCGCCGTCATCAAGGTAGGCAGCAGCCTGGTGGCCGGCGAGCACGGCCTGAGCGCGCGCCATGCCGGCGCCATCGGCCTGGCGGTGAATCGCCTGATCGAGAGCGGTCATGAGGTGTTGCTGGTGTCCTCGGGCGCGGTGGCGGCCGGTCGCGGCCGGCTTGCGCAGTCGGCGCCCGCGGCCGGGGCCCTACCGGCTCGGCAAGCGCTGGCAGCGCTGGGTCAGACCGGGGTGGTGGCATTGTGGCAGCGTTTCTTCGATCGCCCGGTGGCGCAGGTGCTGCTGACTCACGACGATCTGCGCAACCGTCGCCGCTATCTCAATGCACGTGCCACCTTGCGCGGCCTGCTCGCGCTCGGCGCGCTGCCGGTGATCAATGAGAACGACACCGTGGCGGTGGACGAACTCAAGCTGGGCGACAACGACAACCTTGCCGCGCACGTAGCCATGCTGATGGATGCCGATCTGCTGGTGCTGCTTTCGGACGTCGACGGCTTGTACGACGCCGATCCGCGCCGTCAGCCGCAGGCGAAGCCGGTGCTGCGCGCGCGCACCGTGACCCCGGCACTGCGCGCCGCCGCCGGAGGCGCCGGCAGCCGGGTCGGCACCGGCGGCATGGCCACCAAGCTGGAAGCGGCCACGCGCGCCGGCGAGGCCGGCATCACCACGTTGATCGTCAACGGGACTTCGCCGCAGGCGTTGGATGCGCTGCTGCGCGGGCGTCTGGTGGGCACCCGCATCGACCACGCGCGCAGTGCACTGGCGGCACGCAAGGCGTGGCTGAAGAACCTGCCGGCCGGCAGCGGCTGCCTGCGCGTCGATGCCGGCGCCGCGCGCGCCATCGCCGAACGTGGCGCGTCGTTGCTGCCGCGCGGCATGGTGGCGGTGAGCGGCGACTTCGTGCGCGGCGACGCGGTGCAGATCGTGGTGGCCGAGCGCACCGGCGAGCGGGTGCTGGCGCGTGGCCTGTGTCAGTACAGCGCCAGCGAATGCCAGCGCCTGATCGGCGCCCGCAGCGATGAAATCGCCGCGCGCCTGGGTTACGCCTACACCCCCGAGCTGGTGCATCGCGACGATCTGGTACTGATGAGTGCGCGGAGGCGAGCATGAGCACGCTGCACGAACAACTGCTGGCCGCGCGTGAGGCATCGCGCACCATCGCGGCGCTTGGCAGCGAGCGCAAGCGCGCGTTGATCCAGAGCATGGCCGAAGCGATTGCCGGCGCCGCCGCGGCGATTCTGGCGGCCAACGCATGCGACGTCGCGGCGGCGCGCGACGCCGGACAAAGCAGCGCGCTGATCGACCGGCTAAGCCTGACGCCTGAGCGGTTGCAGGCACTGGTACGGGCGGTCTCGGCGGTGGCCGACCTGCCCGATCCGGTGGGCTGCGTGACCGCGCGCAGCGTGCGTCCGAATGGGCTGATGGTGGAGCGTGTACGCATCCCGTTGGGGGTGATCGCGATGATCTACGAGGCACGCCCCAACGTCACCGCCGATGCCGCCAGCCTGTGCTTGATGGCCGGCAATGCGGTGGTGCTGCGTGGTGGCCGCGAGGCGTTGCATTCCAACCAGGCGATCGCGGCTGCCTTGCACGGCGCGCTGGATACGCACCAGTTGCCGCGTGCCGCACTGACCGTGCTTGCCGATCCGGATCGCGAACGCATCCGCGAACTGGTGCAGGCGCAGGGCCTGCTCGATCTGGTGATTCCGCGCGGCGGCGAGGGTCTGATCCGCTTCGTCGTCGACAACGCGCGGGTGCCGGTGATCCAGCACTACAAGGGCGTGTGTCATCTGTACGTGGACGCCAGCGCCGACACCGCGCTGGCGCAGCGCCTGCTGATCGACGGCAAGACCACGCGCCCAGGGGTGTGCAACGCGCTGGAGACGCTGCTGGTGCATCGCGAGGTGGCGATGCGCTTTCTGCCCGAGGCGCTGACCGCGTTGCAGGCGCGCGGGGTCGAGGTCCGCGGCTGCGAACGCACGCGCGCGCTGTGGCCGCAAGCGCTGGTGGTCGGCGACGAGGACTACGCCGCCGAATTTCTCGATCTGGTGCTGGCGGTGCGCGTGGTGGACGATCTCGATCAGGCGCTGGAACACATCCACCGCTTCGGCTCCGACCACACCGAAGTGATCGCAACCGCCGACGAGCGCGAAGCACAGCATTTCATCGCCGGACTGCGTTCGGCGGTGGTGATGGTCAATGCCTCCTCGCGCTTCAGCGACGGCGGCGAACTGGGACTCGGCGCCGAGATCGGCATCTCCACCTCGCGCCTGCACGCCTACGGCCCGATGGGCCTGGACGCCCTCACCATCGAACGCTGGGTGGTGCGCGGCGAGGGGCAGGTGAGGCATGGGTGAGAAGCCGGGACTCGGGACTCGGGACTCGGAGAAGCCAGAGCGAAAAGCGACGGAAGCTGCGACTCGGAACAACAAGCTCGCGAGGTTCGCATTGGGCTTTTTGCTTCTGATGTAGGCTGGTGGTGGGGGCCGCGAACCCCCACCGCGGGGTGGGCAGCATGATTGGGGGGTTGGGGTAGTGGGTATGGGTTCGTGCCACGGGGGGGTGGGGGGGTGGTGTGCGCACCCACCCCATGAAACATGTTTCCCCCGGCGCGGGGGGGTTGGGGGCCGCACACCACCAGCCTACATCAGAAGCAAAAAGCCCAATG
>JANRIF010000317.1:0-33269 GCA_033765245.1 Lysobacteraceae bacterium | reverse complement strand
TTCTCAAGCTTCACCCGGAACATGGTGTTCGGGAGGGCTTCGAGGATCGTGCCCTCGAATTCAATGCAATCGTCCTTGGACATGCCTTCAGATAGCCTGTAGCGGACCGGCCGCGTTCGTAAGCCGGGCATTGTGCCATGGCGGGGACGGATGCGCAAAAGCCGGGACTCGGGACTCGGGACTCGGGGCTACAAGCTTGCGAACTTTCACTTTGAGCTTTGTAGGCTGGCGGTGAGCGCAGCGAACCCCAGCGACGTTGGCGCGGAGCTTGATGCTGGGGTTCGCTGCGCTCACCGCCAGCCTACCGTGCTTTAGCTTTTCCGAGTCCCCGGTCCCGGCTTCATCCAGTCTCGGCTTCACCGAGCCTCAAGCCAACTGCCGCGCCGGCACCACCCCGAACGCCTCGGCGAACGCCGCCGGCTCGGGTTGCGCTGCCACGAGCGGTGCGATCGCCTGCAGGAACTGGGCGCGGGGCAGCGCTTGGGCGCCGAGCAGACGCAGGTGGGGGTTCTCCATCTGTGCGTCGATCAACGGCCAGTGCCATTGTGCGAGCCGCTGGGCCAATGCCGCCAGCGCCACCTTGGATCCGCCCGATACCGCGCTGAACATGCTTTCGGCGAAGAACATGCGGCCGATGCGCACCCCGTACAGCCCGCCCACCAGTTGCTCGCCGTCGCGCACCTCGATGCTGTGCGCGTGCCCCGCATTATGCAGGGCGATGTAGGCCTGCATCATCGCCGGGGTGATCCAGGTACCGTCCTGGCCGTTGCGCGGGATGCGCGCGCAGGTGGCGATCACCGCGGCAAAATCGCGGTCCACTGAGACTTGCCAGCACGAATGCCGCAGCTCGCGCCGGAAGCGCGCGGGCAGTCGAAAATGCGCGGTGTCGAATACCCAGCGTGGATCGGGGCTCCACCACAGGATCGGCTGGCCCTCGCTGTACCACGGAAAGATGCCGCTCCGGTAGGCGTTGAGCAGCCGCCGCGGATGCAGGTCGCCGCCCATTGCCAGCAGGCCGTCCGGCTCGCGCAAGGCCAGTTGCGCCGGCGGAAACGCGGCGTCGGGATCAGCGCAGAGGCGGGGCAGGCGGATCGACATGACGGAATGGGAGATGGTTCGACACCTGTGCACGATAACGCCGGATGGCTTCGCGTTCCTGTGCGCACCAGGGCGCCAGCACATGCGCGAAGTCGGAGTCGGCGATCCAGTGGCGGCTGTGCGTGGTCACCGGGGCGAATCCGCGCGCGATCTTGTGCTCGCCCTGGGCACCGGGTTCGAACGCGGCGATGCCGTGCTGCAGGCAGTATTCGATGCCCTGGTAGTAGCACGCCTCGAAGTGCAGTCCCGCTACCTCGACGTCGGTGCCCCAGTAGCGCCCGTACAGGCGGTTGCGGCTGCGCAGGAACAGCGCGCCGGCCAGCGCCTCGCCATCGTGTTCGGCCAGCACCAGCAGCACGTGCGCGGGCATGGCGCGCACCAGATGTGCGAAGAAGTCGGCGGTGAGCGCCGGCGAATTGCCCTTGTCGACGAAGGTGCGCAGATAGAACCGGTACATCGCCGCGCACTCGCGCGCTCCGACGTCAGGCCCCTCGACCCGCCGCAGGGTCACGCCCGATTGCGCCACCTGACGCCGTTCGGCGCGGATGTTCTTGCGCTTCTTGTGGGTCAGATCGGCGAGAAAGTCATCGAAGGTGCGCCAATGACCGGGGTTGTGCCAGTGGTATTGCACGTCCTCGCGCGCCAGCCACTGCGGCTGCGCGGGCTGTGCATCAAGCGCGGCGACGTCCGCTTCGTCGAGAAAGTTGAGGTGCAACGACGACAACCCGCTGACCTTGGCGTGTGCCAGCATCTGCGCCGCCAGATCGCTGCGCGCCTGCGGCGAGTGCGCCAGCAGGCGCGGTCCCGCCACTGGCGAGTAGGGCACCGCGATCAACCATTTCGGATAGTAGCGGCGGCCGTAACGTTGGTAGGCTTCGGCCCAGGCATGGTCGAACACGAATTCGCCGTGCGAATTGTCCTTGAGGTATCCGGGCGCCGCCGCTACCAGCGCATCGCCGTCCCAAAGCGTGGCGTGGTGCGGAGTCCAGCCCCAGTCCTGGTGCAGGCAGCCGGTCTGTTCCAGACCGGCGAGGAAGGCATGCGCCAGGAACGGGTGGTCGTCACCCTGCAGCGCATCCCACTGGGCTGCGGGAACCTCGGCCAACGTGGACAAGGCCCGGAAGCGGGTCATGCGCTGGCAGCGATTCAGCCGTGCCCGTCGAGGAAGCGCTCGGCGTCCAGTGCCGCCATGCAGCCGAAGCCGGCCGAGGTGATCGCCTGCCGGTACACCTGATCCGCGACGTCGCCCGCCGCGAACACGCCGGGGATGCTGGTCTGGGTGGCGAAGCCGTCGAGGCCGGTACGGATCGACAGGTAGCCGTTCTTCATCGCCAACTGGCCGTCGAAAATGCCGGTATTGGGCGAGTGGCCGATGGCGACGAAAAAGCCCTGTACGGCGATGTCGCGGGTGGCATCGTTTTGGGTGGAGCGGACGCGCATGCCGGTGACGCCGTTGTCGTCGCCCAGAACCTCGTCCACGGTGTGGTTCCAGATCAGCTCGATCTTGCCGGCCTCGGCCTTGGCGAACAGCTTGTCCTGCATGATCTTCTCGGCGCGCAAGGTTTCGCGACGATGCACCAGATACACCTTGCGGGCGATGTTCGACAGGTACAGCGCTTCCTCTACCGCAGTATTGCCGCCGCCGATCACTGCCACGTCCTGGTCGCGGAAGAAGAAACCGTCACAGGTGGCGCAGGCCGATACGCCCTTGCCCTTGTAGGTTTCCTCCGACGGCAGCCCGAGATAGCGTGCGGTGGCGCCGGTGGCGATGATCAGGGCGTCGCAGGTGTAGCTGCCGCTGTCGCCGCTCAGCCGGAACGGCCGCTGCGACAGGTCGGCGGTGTGGATGTGATCGAACTCGATCTGCGTCTCGAAGCGCTCGGCATGCGCCTGCATGCGCGCCATGAGGTCCGGCCCCATCAAGCCGTGGGCATCGCCGGGCCAGTTGTCGACCTCGGTGGTGGTCATCAACTGCCCGCCCTGCGCCAGACCGGTGATCAGCAGCGGCTTGAGGTTGGCGCGCGCGGCATACACGGCAGCGGTGTAGCCGGCCGGGCCGGAGCCCAGGATCAAGACACGGGCGTGGCGTGGCGTGGGGTTGGCGGGAGCCATGGAGTATCCTTGCGAGTTCGAGTGGGGGTGCAGTGCTGGGGCGACGCAGCGGGACGCAGGGCGGCGCCGGCGGTGTCCGCGGCAAGCCGCAAAGCATGGTGGTCGGTGCCGGCTTAATCAAGCTCGGGCCGGCGATCCGCTTCGATCCCATTGCGGCCGGCTCCGCTCACGGCCCTTGGTGCGGCCACATGGTGCATGACATTTCGTAGTATATTCATAACCTAACGCCACACACCTGAGAATCTTTCTAACGTGTCACGCCAGCCCGCCACGCGCGCCAACCTGTTTGCCGCAGCCCACAAGTCCAACCTGTGGCGCGAGCTGCCGCTGTTGCTGGTGGTGCCGGTGGTGCTGTATCTGCTCGCCTGTCTGATCAGTTACTCGCCCGACGACCCGGGTTGGTCGCGAGCGGGCAGCATCGTTGGGCCACTGCATAATTTCGGCGGTGTGGCGGGGGCGTGGGTCGCCGATCTGGCGTTCTACCTGTCGGGTTACGTCGCGTTCTTGTTGCCGATCGTGTTGGCTGGTGTGACCTGGGTGGCGGTCCATGGCCGCGACGGCGAATCCGGCGAGCGTCTCACCCCGGCATGGCGTCTGAGCGGATTGGTCATGCTGTTGCTGGTGGCGCCGGGACTGGCGCATCTGCAATGGGGCAAGGCGCCGACGTTGCCGGCCGATGCCGGCGGCGTGATCGGACAACTGGTGGGGCAGGGCCTGGCCGGGGTGTTCGGATTGGTTGGCGCCAACCTGTTTTTGCTCGGGCTGTTCCTGGTGGCGGTTACGGTAGCCACCGGCTTGTCGTGGTTCGCCGTGATGGATCGGCTCGGTGGCGCCACGATTGCCTTGGCGCAAGCTTCGGTGCGTGCGCTGCGGGCGTTGCGCGAGTGGCGTCAGGCGCGGGCGCAACGCGACGAGCGCAAGCAGGTGCGGCGGGTCGAGACCGCCAAGCGGGCGCGGCGCGATCCGGTGCATATCGAGCCGCCGCCGGCGCCGGTGCTGGAAAAGAGCGATCGCGCCAAACGCGAGCAACAGATACCGCTGTTCAACGTCGACCCCGATGGCGCATTGCCGCCGCTGTCGTTGCTGGACGACCCCAAGCCGCAGCCCAAGGGCTACTCGCCGGAGACGTTGGAGACGCTGTCGCGGCAGATCGAATTCAAGCTGCGCGACTTCCGCATCGAGGCGCAGGTGGTCGGCGTGTACCCAGGCCCGGTGATCACTCGCTTCGAACTGGAACCGGCGCCGGGCGTGAAGGGCAGCCAGATTTCCAGCCTCGACAAGGACATTGCCCGCGGCTTGTCGGTGAAAAGCGTGCGCGTGGTCGATGTGATTCCGGGCAAGTCGGTGATCGGCCTGGAAATTCCCAACGCCAGCCGGGAGATCATCTATCTCTCGGAAATCCTGCGTTCCAAGGAATACGACAAACTCAACTCGCCACTGGCGCTGGCGCTGGGCAAGGACATCGCCGGCCGTCCCAGCGTGGTCGATCTGGCGCGCATGCCGCACCTGCTGGTGGCCGGCACCACCGGTTCGGGCAAGTCGGTGGGGTTGAACGCCATGGTGCTGAGCCTGTTGTACAAGGCCAGCGCCAAGGACGTGCGCATGCTGATGATCGACCCGAAGATGCTGGAGCTGTCGGTATACGAGGGTATTCCGCACCTGATCGCGCCGGTGGTCACCGACATGAAGGAAGCCGCCAACGGCCTGCGTTGGTGCGTGGCGGAAATGGAGCAGCGCTACAAGCTGATGTCAGCGGTGGGAGTGCGTAACCTGGCGGGCTTCAATCGCAAGGTGAAGGACGCGGCCGACGCCGGGCAGCCGCTGACCGATCCGCTGTTCCGACCGGTCGCTGAGGCCGGCGAGGTGCCGCGCACGCTGGAGCCGCTGCCGCACATCGTGGTGGTGGTCGACGAATTCGCCGACATGATGATGATCGTCGGCAAGAAGGTCGAGGAACTGATCGCGCGACTGGCGCAGAAGGCACGTGCCGCCGGCATCCACCTGATCGTGGCGACGCAGCGGCCGTCGGTGGACGTGATCACCGGCTTGATCAAGGCCAACATTCCCACCCGCATCGCGTTCCAGGTGTCGTCCAAGATCGACTCGCGCACGATCCTCGATCAGTCAGGTGCCGAAACGCTGCTGGGTCATGGCGACATGCTGTACCTGCCGCCCGGCACCGCCATGCCCGAGCGCGTGCACGGCGCCTTCGTCAGCGATGAAGAAGTGCATCGCGTGGTCGAGCACCTCAAGCAGAGCGCCGGCGGCCCCAACTATTACGAGGGCGTGCTGGAAGAAACCCAGAGCATGGGCGATGGCGTGGTGGTCGGCCCGACCGGATTGCCCGAGGCGCAGAACAATGGCGACCCCGAATCCGATCCGCTGTACGACGAAGCCGTGCGCATCGTCACCGAGTCGCGACGCGGCTCGATCTCCGGCGTGCAGCGCCGGCTCAAGATCGGCTACAACCGCGCCGCGCGCCTGATCGAAGCGATGGAAGCTGCCGGCATCGTATCCGCCCCCGAGCACAACGGCGATCGCAAAGTGATCGCACCGCCGCCGCCGCGCGGATAACGGATCGATCGCGCGCGCCCGCAAGCGGCCTCCCACAAGAGCATGCGGGTGGGATCGGCCATGGTGCATTCAGTCGTGGCCGGGCACACTGGCGGCCGTCCTGGTCGAGGCTCGATTGCTATGTCGATGTGGTTGCGCAGCGTCTTCGCGTTGACGGTGTGGGGTTTGTCGACTGCCGCATGGGCCGATGCTCGTGCCCAACTCGACACCTTCACGCACGGACTGAAATCCCTCGACGGTCAGTTCGAGCAACAGGTGTTCGATCCCAACGAGCAGTTGAGCGAGGCATCCAGTGGCCGCATCGCGCTGGCGACGCCGCGCCAGTTCCGCTGGGAGTATGCGCAACCGTTTCCGCAGTTGATCGTCGCCGATGGCAAGCGCGTGTGGATCTTCGACCCCGACCTGGAACAGGTCTCGGTGCGCCAACAAAGCCAGGAAGAGCAGCAGAGTCCGCTGGCTGCGCTGATCGATCCGGGTGAACTCGAACGCCAGTTCACCGTCGCCGATGCCGGCGAACGCGACGGCATGCAGTGGCTGGTGCTGCATCCGCGCCAGGCCGAGGATGCGCAGATCAACGAAGCCTGGCTGGCGTTTGCCGATGGCGCGCTGCGACGGATGGAATTGCGCGATACGCTGGGCCAACGCACCGTGATCGCGTTCAGCGCCTGGCGGCGCAATCCCGCGCTGGCAGCGGATACGTTCCGCTTCACTCCGCCCGAGGGCGCCGACGTGATCGGCGACATGGGCGAGGACGCCGAGGTGTTTCCGCTGCGCTGAGCTTGCGCTTTGCCGTATCCCGCGCATCGGGCATCATGTGCTGATGGTGCGCCGCACTGCCACACCCACACCCGGATTGTTCGCCCCCGCGGCCGCCAGCATGCCGTTGGCGGAACGGATGCGGCCACGCGCGCTGGACGAAATCGTCGGTCAGTCGCGCCTGTTGGCGCCCGGCCATGCACTGCGACGCGCGATCGAGAGCGGCCGCGTGCACTCGATGATTCTGTGGGGGCCTCCCGGCTGCGGCAAGACCACCTTGGCGCGTCTGCTGGCGCGTTATGCCGATGCCGAATTCCGTGCGATTTCCGCGGTGCTGTCCGGTCTGCCGGAAGTGCGCACGGTGCTGGCCGAAGCCGCCGCGCGTTTCGCCGCCGGCGGCCGCACCGTGCTGTTCGTGGACGAGGTGCATCGCTTCAACAAGACCCAGCAGGATGCTTTTCTGCCGCACATCGAGCGCGGCGACATCGTTTTCGTGGGTGCCACCACTGAAAACCCGAGCTTCGAGCTGAATTCGGCGCTGCTGTCGCGCTGCCGGGTGCACGTGCTCGACGCGCTCGGCGTCGACGACATCGCGACGGCACTGGACCGGGCCTTGCACGATCGCGAGCGCGGGCTCGGCCAGCTTCAATTGGCGGTCGCACCGGAGTTGCTGCAACAGATTGCCGGTGCTGCCGATGGGGATGTGCGGCGCGCGCTGACCTTGCTGGAGATTGCTGCCGAACTCGCCGAACCCGATGCCAGCGGCGCCGCGATCATCAACGAAGCCACCTTGTCGCAGGTGCTGGCCGATCGCACCCGCCGCTTCGACAAGGGCGGCGAGCAGTTCTACGACCAGATATCGGCGTTGCACAAATGCGTGCGCAGCTCCAATCCCGACGCCGCGCTGTACTGGCTGCTGCGCATGCTCGATGGCGGCTGCGATCCGGCCTACCTGGCGCGTCGGCTCACCCGCATGGCGGTGGAGGACATCGGCCTGGCCGACCCGCGCGCGCTGGAGATGGCGATGGCGGCATGGAGTGCGTTCGACCGCATCGGTCGTCCTGAGGGCGAATTGGCGCTGGCACAGGTGACGCTGTATCTGGCTTGCACCGCCAAGTCCAACGCCGGCTACGTCGCGTTCAAGGCAGCGCAGGCCGACGTGCGTGCCGAAGGCACCGCCGCGGTGCCGCTGCACCTGCGCAATGCGCCCACGCGCCTGATGAAGTCGCTCGGTTACGGCAAGGGTTATCAGTACGATCCCGACCTGCCCGAAGGCGTGGCGCTGGATCAGACCGGATTTCCCGACGAACTCGGCGAGCGCGTCTACTACCGGCCGCTCGCGCGCGGCGTCGAGGTCAAGCTCAAGGAAAAGCTGGACGCGCTGCGCGCACGTCGCGCACAGGCGCGCGGCGACCATAACCGGAAGGAGTCGGACACATGATGGCAACCTGGTGGCAGCAGTTGCTGCTGGTGATGACCGGCGGGGCAGTGGGTGCGGCCGGGCGTTTCGCGTTGAGCGGCTGGTTGACCCGCCACGCCGGCTCCGCGCTGCCTTGGGGCACGTTGGCGGCCAACCTGATTGGTGCGTTCCTCGCCGGGTTCCTGATGGTGTGGCTGGAGGCGCGCGGGCCCAGCGCGCTGTATTGGCGCGCGCTGTTGATCGTGGGAGTGCTCGGCGGCTTCACCACATTCTCGGCCTTGATGATCGAAACCCTGCTGCTCGGCCGCAGCGCACGGTTGCTCGACCTTGGCGGATATCTCACGCTCACCCTGGCGGGCGGATTCGCGCTGGTGTGGCTGGGTGCGCGGCTGGCGCATGCGATGCGCGGGCCGATCGAGTGGCCGTGACGACGACTTGACGCGCTGTCAATCGCGCCGGAAGTAGAATCCGTGGTAGCTGTCGATGTCGCATTCGGGCCGAAACGGCACGCGCACGTTGCGCTCACGCGACGCCCACGCATCGATCACCGCATAGCCCAATGCCTTCATCGCCGCGGTGAATTCGGGCACTGCGCTCACCCGGTACGGACAGATCGCGACGCCGATGTGCTGCAGCGTGAAGTAGCTGCGGCTGGGATGCATCGGGGTCAGGTTCACCAGCACATGTCGCGGCCGCGTGGGCGATCGCGCCAGCAATTCGGCCAAGGTGTAGTCGAGGTACTGCAGCGCTCCGGTGGTCAACAGCACATCGCACTCGCTGGCCTGGTCGGCGCTGTCGGCAAATGCCAGCCGACGTTCCGGATCGTGCTCGGCGGCGAACTGCCTGCCTGCCGCGAGTACCGCCGGCACGTCGTGCACGGTCCAGCGCAATGCGTCCGGGTACGGCAGGTAGCGCCGAAAGGCGTAGTACTTCACGCCGATGTGGCCACCGAGATCAAACAGTCGATGCTGGCCTGCTGCCAGTAGTCGCGCCAACCAGAACAGCACCGGATAGTCGCTGACCGTGATGCGCTCGAGTTCGGTGCGGTACATCGACCCGGCGGCCGCGAAATCGTAGCTCGACGGCAGTATCTCTGGCGCGTTCGATTTGGCTTCGGCGAACGTCGGCCATGCTCCGCAATAGGAGTTTGCCCCGAAGAACTGGCGTGCGAACAGGCGCCGGTACAACGGCTGCGCCAGACGGTTGATACCAGGTAATTGCGCCACCTCGTTGGCGATGCGGCGGAGTATCCTGCCGGTGTTGCCTGAGGAGGACGACGTGACCATGGCAGCATTCCACTTCGAGGGGTGTGGGCAGTCAACGTCATGACCAGCCAATTGCGGACACGTAGCCTGAATGCGCCTGGAGCGGACGAGGTGACGTCGTTGCCTGACGACACCGGCAGCGCGGCCGCGGCAGTAGCCGCGTTGATCCGCGATTTCTCCGCCGCCTTGCCGCCCGCACATCGCGTGTGGCCGGGCTCGCAGGCGGCCAAGGTGCTGTTGATCGAGATTGCCGTCTGGCGCGAAGCATTGCCTGCGGCGGCGTGGCTGCTCGATGCCGAGGAGTCGGCGCGGGTGGCACGCAAGCGCTTCGCACACGATCGCGAGCGCTTGACGCTTGCGTATGCCATGCATCGGCTGTGGCTGGGCGCCAGCTTGCAATGCGATCCCGCCATGGTCCCGCTGACGCGCGATGCGCGCGGTGCGCCGCAGGTTGCGGGAACGTCGCTGCATACCAGCCTGAGCCACAGCGATGACGCCATCGCCATCGCGCTGAGCGCAGTGGGCCCGATTGGCGTCGACGTCGAACCGATCAGCCGAGCACAGGGGATGGCCGATCTGGCGGAACGCATCGCGCACCCGTGCGAGTTGCAGGCGCTGGCGGGTCTGGACGGCCCGGCGCGCGCTGCCGCGCTGCTGCGTCTGTGGGTGCGCAAGGAGGCGCTATTGAAGGCCGCCGGGGTGGGGCTGGCGTGGGAAATGACGGGGTTCGAGGCACCGGCGGGGATGCCTATAAAATTCATGCAGAACATTGATATTGTGCTTTACGTAAATGATATGGAAGGTTTTTACGCCTGGAGCGCTGCCGCTGCCGTTGCCCCCGGCGTGGTTCCGGAATGGGGTTGGTTGCGGTAGCGCGCGCCGCCACATCGGAGGATGAGGTCGTCATCCGCGCGTGGCCGAACTGTGATACGTTTCACGTTCCTGAGGAGTAAGCGGCGGTTCGTCGCGAGCTCGTTGATCGGCTTGTCGGCCGTCGCCGGATGGACCGACCCGGCGCACACCACAGGGTGTGGCCGGGATGCTCCAGGTCAGGAATTCGTTACAGGGGGCGGGCGGATGGGCGGCGCGGTGCGCCAAACGTCCAACGGCCGGAACGAGGCGGTACGGGGGTTGCATGATGTATCTCAACCATGTCGATGCAGGCCGGCCGGGCTTGCATGCGGAAGCGTTGTCGTCGGCATTTGTTGACGCGGCGATGACACGGACAGCGAATCGGCACTGGCACTCGATCATGGCGACGTCGTTCCGATGGGTTCGGAGGATGACGTCATGAGCATTTCGCTGCGCAGTCAGAAGGGGCGAGCCGCACTGGTTCTGTGGGCGGTGGAGTTGGGTGTCGTGGTGCTGGCGGTATGCAGTGCCGCTTGGTTGCGCTTCGCCGGCGACCCAGCGACTTACCGCCTGTTCGCCGAGACTGCACCGGTCCGCACGCTGTTGGTGGCGATCACGCTCACGCTGTCGATGGCCGCCTTCGGGTTGTACCAGGTCAACGTGCGGCAGAACCGGACCGACATGCTGTTGCGGTTGCTGATGTCGTTTGCGTTCGGCGGGGTCGCCTTGCTGGTGCTTTTTTACGTGATTCCGCAAACCTACATTGGCCGCGGCGTGCTGCTGATCGCACTGACCCTGGCGTTGGCTGGCATCACTGTGGTGCGGCTGCTGTCCTCGCGCGTGTTCGGCGCCGACATGTTCAAGCAACGGGTGCTGGTGCTGGGCGCCGGCGTCAATGCCAACGTGCTTCACCAGCGCATGCGTCGTCGTGTCGATCGGCAATCGTTCGTGCTGGTGGGCTTCGTGCCGCTGCCTGGTCAGGACGTGACGGTGCCCGAAGCCGTGGTGCTGCGCCCGGATCTGGCGCTGGTCGATTACGCCATGAACATGCAGATCGACGAGATCGTGGTGGCGCCGGACGAGCGCCGTGGCGGGCTGCCGATGTCGGACATGCTGGCGTGCGTGCAACGCGGTATCGTCATGACCGACCTTTCCTCGTTCTTCGAACGCGAGGCGGGAATGGTCAAGCTCGACGTGGTCGACCCGTCATGGCTGGTGTTCTCGGGTGGCTTCGATCAGTCGGCGGTGCGACGGCTGAGCAAACGTTTCTTCGATCTGGCCGCATCGGTGGTGCTGCTGCTGGTGGCGTGGCCGTTCATGGTGCTGGTGGCGTTGGCGGTGTGGCTGGAAACTGGCGCGCCGATCTTCTACACGCAAACGCGGGTCGGGCAGGGCGGGCGCACTTTCGAGGTGGTCAAGTTCCGCAGCATGCGCGTGGATGCCGAAGGCGACGGCAAGGCGCGTTGGGCCACCAAGAACGACGACCGCACCACCCGGGTCGGCCGCTTCATCCGCCTCACCCGGCTCGACGAGTTGCCGCAGTTGTTCAACGTGCTGCGCGGCGACATGAGTTTCGTCGGCCCGCGTCCTGAGCGTCCGCAATTCGTCGACCAGCTCAACCAGGAAATCCGCTACTACGACATCCGCCACAGCGTGAAGCCCGGCCTCACCGGGTGGGCGCAGTTGCGTTATCCGTACGGCGCCTCGGTTCGCGACGCCGAGGAAAAGCTCAAGTTCGACCTGTTCTACGTCAAGAACCAGGGCTTGCTGTTCGACGTGATGATCATGCTGCAAACGGTCGAGGTGGTGTTGTTCGGACGCGGCGCACGCTGAGCCGCCGGCTCGTATCCACCCGACCGGGTCGCCGCGGGCAGGGGCTCGCGGCGGCGTCAGCGGCCGTACTTTTCGGTGGCGTCGGCGCCTGCGTTGGGTGCTGGCGAGCGGGTCTTGAGGCGATGCAGGGGCGAGCTGTACCAGTCGACCAGTTCGCCGTGTTCGAACCGCAGCCAGGACGGGCCGTATTCCCAAGTGTTGTCGGTAATGCGCATCGGATCGCCCTGGATCGCCCGCACCGTCTCCGTATCCATGCCCAGCTCAAGCGGGCCGTTGGCGGTCTCGGGAGCCGGTTGCGGCTCGGCGACCGCGGCCGGTTCGGGTGGCGGCGAGGGTGGGGCGGAGCCTTCCAGGAACACGCCGACCAGCAGCGATCCGGCCAACAGCAAGGCCGCCAACGCCCATCGGGTTGTGGTCGAGCGCTCGTCGTCAGAAGCGTCGGTGGGCGATGGAATCGGGCGTGCGGGTGTTGCCAGCGGCGGTGCAACCGGGAGTGCGCTGCCGGGCAGGCGGCCGTGTTCGCGAAGAAAGGCGATCGCGCTGGCGTGCAGTGCAATCAATTCGTTGAGCGGCAGTGCGGCGGGCCGGGCAGCGCGGTTGGCGGCCCGATCCGGATGCAGTTCCGACAGACGTTGACGATAGGCGTGCTGGAACTGCTCCAGGCTGCAGTCTGGTTGCAGGCCAAGTTCGGCATACATCTGACTGAAGTCGGGGATCATCGGTCGTTCTCGCCCCTGGCCCAACGACGCATTGTAGGCACGCTCGGTTGCGCTTGAGCCGGGTACGGCAAATGTTGCCGAAGAAGGCAAGCCGGATTGCGGCGCGGTGTTCCACGTGTCGAACGCAGAAACCGGCGAATCCGGTCCACCTTGGCGAGTGCTCGCGCGGCGCGCGTGCGGAAGCGACAGGACGGGTTGGCGCAATCGCCGGATCGAGGGCGGACGTGGCCTGATGATTTCGTTCCGTACGTTTGCTCCAGAGAGACGACAAGGGAAACAAGGGAACTTCGCGCGTGAACGCCGCCGTGGCCAGTGCTGTAATCCAGACGTACCCGCAGCCGTTGATCGAGTTCGACCCGAATGAATTCGATCCTTGGCGCATCCAGCCGGTACATCATCGGCTGGTCGATCACCCGTTACTGCAGATGCCGCAGTTGCTTGCGCTTGCCGATCGCATGGATGCGCGCGGCAGCATCCGCACCCATGGCAACGACGCCACCGCCGGAACCCCGTTCAACGACGCCACCCGCCTGCACCCCAACCGACGCTCCGCTGTCGAGACGCTGGCCGACATCAAGCAGGCGCGGGCGTTTCTGTCGTTGCTCAACGTGCAGGCCGACCCGCTGTATCGCGAATTCGTCGGCACCGTGCTCGACAGCGTGCGGCCGCTGGTGGAGCCGCACGACCCCGGCATGTGTTACCGCGGCGGCTGGATTTTCGTGTCCTCGCCGCGCACGGTGACGCCGTTCCACTTCGACAAGGAACACAATTTCCTGCTGCAGATCCGTGGCACCAAGCGCGTCTTCGTGTGGGACGCGAACGATACCGTGGTGGCGAGCGAACTGGCGCGCGACTGCTTTCACCATTGTCACGAACGCAAGCTGCTGGTGTGGGACGAGTCGTTTCGCGAGCGCGCCCGCGTATTCAACCTGCGTCCGGGCGAGGGCGCCTACATGCCGTCCACCAGCCCGCACATGGTCGAGAACGGCGACGACACCTCAATCACCATGAGCTTCACCTATTACACCCGCGCCACGCGCCGCGATGCGTTGCTGCACAAGACGCATGCCATGTTGCGCGAGAGGGGCTTTTCGCCTCCGTCGGTGGGTGCCGCGCCGCTGCTCGATGCTGGCCTCCTCGCGCTGGCGCAACTGCGCAGGCGCCTGCGGCAAGTCGCGCGCCTCGGTGGCGAATCCGGTGCTACCGCATTTGCCGAAGACGACCGTTGAGGCGATCGTCCGCGCCCGCGCCATCCCTGCCGTGCCGCCACGGCCTACCGAAAGCGACAGATTGTCCATGAGTCAACAACCACGCTCCGAGGTGTCTTTCCTGGATCTGCTGCCGGGCCGATCGGCTGCGGACATCGACACGCCGGAGTGGCAGTCGCGCGCGGTCGCGCTGGACGCGGAGTGCGCGGCGGTATTGTGCGCCGACCCCGGACACGCGATGCAATGGTTGTGCGCGGCGCTGGTGTGCGTGGAATCGGCGTGTGCCGGCGGCGATCGCGTGGTCGCCACCGTGGGCGCCGGCACGGCGGTGCGACAGGGCGAACTCGCGCTGGACGCCGGCGTGTCAGCGCGTGGCTGGATCGCGTATTTGTCGGAGGCATTGCGTGCATCACCGGAGCCGACGGCGACGGCGTGGACGGTGCTCGACGCGGCTGGATCATCCGGGCCCGCGCTCCCATGCAACGAGTGCGCGTCATCGCAATGGTGGCTGCAAGCGGGCGAGGTCTGGACGCTGCACGCGCGATTTCGCTCGCCGCTGTACGCGGCCGGGATAGCGATTTTGCTCGATGCCGTACCGCGCGCACTGGCGGCGCTGGCTGAGGCCGACGACCGCCCGCTGGTCGCGTTGGACGTGTTGGGCGCCGCGCAGCGCGAGCGCCTGCTGCACGGTTGGAACGACGCGCCCACGCGGTGCCCTGGGCCGGATTCGCTGGTCGCGCGCTTTGCTTTGGCGCGCGACGCCCGTCCCGATGCCACCGCAGTCATCGACGTCGATCACAGCACGTTGAGTTATGGCGAACTCGATCGGCGCGCCGATGCGCTGGCCGCACGCCTGCTCGAGGCCGGCGCGGTTCCCGGTTGTCTGGTCGCAGTGGCGATGGAGCGCGGCGCCGATGCGGTGGTGGCGCTGCTGGCGATCCTCAAGGCCGGGGCCGCCTATCTGCCGCTGGACCTCGACTTTCCGCCCGAACGGCTGGCGTTCATGCTTGCCGATGGCGACGTGAATGTGGCGGTGGTTGGCACTCCCGCCGATGCCGCCCTGCTACCCGCCAGCGTGCGCTGCATCGCGGTCGGCGAGGTTGCCATGCCGCTGCCAGCGCGCCCATTCGCACCGACGCGCAACGGCGATGGCGATGCGCTGGCCTACGTGATGTACACCTCCGGCTCGACCGGCACCCCCAAGGGCGTGGAGGTCACCCAACGCGCGATCGTGCGTCTGGTCTGCGGCGCCAATTACGTGCCGCTGGATGCCGATACGCGGCTGTTGCATGCCGCGCCGCTGGGGTTCGATGCCTCTACCCTGGAAATCTGGGGCGCGTTGCTCAATGGCGGCTGCATCGTGGTGCATGGCGAGGCGGTGCCCAGCGGTCCCGGTCTCGCCGCCACCATCGCGCGCCACGGAGTCACCACCGCATGGCTCACCGCCGCGCTGTTCAATGCGGTGGTCGATGACGATCCGCGTCACCTGGCCGGATTGCGCGAACTGATCACCGGCGGCGAAGCTTTGTCGGTGCGGCACGTCCGGCGCATGCGCGAAGCCGCGCCGGAGGTGCGGCTGAGCAACGGCTATGGCCCGACCGAATGCACCACGTTCACCTGCACCTGGGCGATCGACGCCGTGCCAGCGGACGCCAGCGCGATTCCGATCGGGCGCCCGATCACCGACACTCGTGTGTACCTGCTCAACGCCCGCCGCGAGCCGGTACCGATCGGTGTGGTGGGTGAGTTGTACGTCGGTGGCGTCGGCGTGGCGCGCGGGTACCGCAATCGTCCCGATCTCACCGCCGAGCGCTTCGTGCCAGATCCGTTCGGCGTACCCGGCGAGCGTCTGTACCGCACCGGCGATCACGCGCGCTACCGCGCCGACGGTGCCATCGAGTTCATCGGGCGCAGCGACAATCAGGTCAAGATCCGCGGCCATCGCATCGAACTGCACGAGATCGAGGCGGTGCTGGCGCGGCACCCGCAGGTGCGCGCGTGCGCGGTGCTGGCGCGTGCCGACCGTCCCGGTGACAAGCGCCTGGTGGCTTACGTGGTCGCGCAGCCGGGCACGGCGCCCGGCGCGCCGCAATTGCGCGCGCATCTGGCAGCGGTGCTGCCGGATTTCATGGTGCCATCGCATTATCTGTTGCTGCCCGCGTTGCCGGTCACCGTCAACGGCAAGCTCGACTGGCGCGCCTTGCCGGCGCCGGATCGTGCGCGGCCGGAACTGGCCTGCGCGTTCGAGCCGCCGGTCGATGCCAATGAACAGGCGTTGTGCGCGGCGATGGCGGAGCTGCTCGACCTCGACACGGTCGGGCGCCATGACAACTTCTTCGAACTGGGCGGCAATTCGTTGTTGGCGCTCCGCCTGCTGGAGCGCATTCGGCGCCTGCCGTTGCGCGATCCGCAGGGCGTGGCCGTCACCGCGATCTTCCAGCACCCCACGCCGGCGGCGCTCGCCGCGCTGATCGGCGGTGCCGGCCGCGACGGCGTCGACCTCAGCCGGCTCGGTCACGCGCATCGCGGTGGGGGGCGGCGCGCCGACGCGGCGCACGAAGCGATCGCCATCGTCGCGATGTGCGGGCGCTTTCCCGGCGCCGCTGACGTCGAGACGTTCTGGGACAACTTGTGTGCCGGACGCGACGGTATCACCGTGTTCGCGCCGGACCAACTCGATCCCGGCGTTGCCGCGCGCGAGCGCAACGACCCCGCCTACGTCGCCGCGCGTGGCGTGATCGATGGCGTGGAGGATTTCGATGCCGCGTTCTTTGGCATCCCGCCGCGTCAGGCGGAACTGATGGACCCGCAACACCGGCTGTTTCTGGAGCTGTGCTGGGAATGCCTGGAACGCGCCGGGCACGCGCCCGACAGCACCACGGTGCCGGTCGGCGTGTTCGCCGGCATGAACAACGCCACTTATTTCCAGCGACATGTGTCCCAGCATCCCGAGTTGATCGAAAAGGTCGGCGCGTTCCAGGTGATGCTGGACAACGAGAAGGACTTCATCACCACCCGCGCCGCCTACAAGCTCAATCTCACCGGCCCGGCAATCAGCGTGCACACCGCCTGTTCCACCTCGCTGGTGGCGATCTGCCAGGCGGTGGACAGTTTGCGCAATGGGCTGTGCGACATGGCGTTGGCGGGCGGCGTGTCGATCACCTGTCCGCCGCGCAGCGGTTACCTGTATCAGGAAGGCGCGATGCTGTCGCCCGACGGCCGCACCTGCACCTTCGACGCTAAGGCGCAGGGCACGGTGTTCAGCGATGGCGCGGCGGTGCTGCTGCTCAAGCGGCTGTCGGATGCACGCGCCGATGGCAACCCCGTGATCGCACTGATTCGCGGCGGTGCGGTCAACAACGACGGCGGTCACAAGGCCAGTTTTACCGCGCCCAGCAGCGAGGGCCAGGCGGCAGTGATCGCGATGGCACTGGACGATGCCGGCGTGGATGCGCGCAGCATCGGCTACGTCGAAACCCACGGCACCGCGACCCCGGTCGGCGATCCGATCGAGATCGAAGGCTTGCGCAAGGCGTTTGTCGGCGTAGGCGACGCGCGCGGCTTCTGTCGGATCGGCTCGCTCA
This sequence comes from Lysobacteraceae bacterium, assembly GCA_033765245.1. Lineage (GTDB taxonomy): Bacteria > Pseudomonadota > Gammaproteobacteria > Xanthomonadales > Xanthomonadaceae. Next base: position 15,848 of record JANRIF010000317.1, on the reverse strand, counting down.
AGAGCAACGTCGGGCATCTGGTGATCGCCGCCGGCGCGGCCAGCGCGATCAAGGTCGCGCTGTCGCTGCAGCAAGGCCGCATCCCGGCCAGCATCCATTTCGAATCCGCCAATCCCGACCTCGATCTGGCCCATTCGCCGTTCGTGGTACAGGCGCGCACCGAGGACTGGCCGCGCCAGGAGGATATGCCGCGTCGTGCCGGTGTGAGCTCGTTCGGGGTGGGCGGCACCAACGCCCACGTGATCTTCGAACAAGCACCGCTCGCGCCGCCATCCGAGTGTGCCGAAGGGCCGCAATTGCTGGTGCTGTCGGCGCGTACTCCGAGCGCGCTGGGCGCCGCTGCCGAGCGTCTCGCCGCGCACCTGCAGGCGCATGCCGACTGCAATCTCGCCGACGTGGCCTGGACCCTGGCGGTCGGACGCAAGGCGTTCGCGCATCGCTTCAGCGTAGTCGCCGCCGATGGCACCCAGGCGCTGGCGCAACTGCGCAGCGCCGAGACGGCGGCGGCGATTGCGCGCAGCAGGCCGGCGCATGCGCGTGAAGTGGTGTTCCTGTTCCCGGGGCAGGGCGCGCAATACGCCGGCATGGGCAAGGCGCTGTATGCCACCGAGCCCGCGTTTCGCGCCGCGCTGGACGAGTGCTTCGCGGCGCTGCGGGGCGAACTGCCGGTGGACCTGCAAGGCGCGATGTTCGGCGATGATGCCGACGCGCTGATGCCGACCGCGATCATGCAGCCAGCGACCTTTGCGCTCGAATACGCGCTGGCGCGCTGGTGGATGAGCCTGGGCGTGCAGCCGGCGGCGTTGATCGGGCACAGTGTCGGCGAGTTCGTCGCTGCCACGCTGGCCGGGGTGTTCGCGTTGCCCGATGCCGTGCGTCTGGTGGCGCGGCGCGGCGCGCTGATGCAGGCGCAGCCGGCCGGGGCGATGTTGTCGGTGCGACTTGCGGCCGACGCCTTGTCGACGCGGTTGCCGCAGACGCTGTCGCTGGCGGCGGAGAACGCGCCCGGCGCCTGTGTGGTGGCCGGCCCGGCCGAGGCGCTGTCGCAATTCCAGACGTTGCTGGAAGGCGAGGGCGTGGCCTGTCGGCCGCTACGCACCTCACATGCGTTCCACTCGGCGATGATGGATGCGGTGGTCGAGCCATTCCGCCAGCAGGTTGCGGCGGTCGCGCGGCGTGCGCCCGGCGTGCCGCTGATGTCCACTGCCAACGCCGACTGGCTCGATCCCGAGACCGCGTGTTCGGCCGATTATTGGGCGCGCCATCTGCGACAGCCGGTGCGCTTCGCGCCGGCGCTGGCACGGCTGCTGGAGACGCCGGGGCGGGCGCTGCTGGAAGTGGGGCCGCGCGCAACGCTCAGCACGCTGGCGCGGCAGCAGCCGCTGCTGCAGAAGCACCACGTCGGCGCGATCGCCTCGCTGGCCGATGCCCCGCAGCACGAGATCACCAGCGTGCGTGCCGCCGCCGGCCAGTTGTGGAGTCAGGGCGTAGCGCTGGACCCGGCGGCCTTTGATCGTCGCGTGCAGCGGCAGCGCCTGTGTCTGCCTACCTATCCGTTTGAACGCCAGCGTTGTTGGGTCGAGGCAGTCGCCCCGCCCGGCGCCCAAATCGTCATTCATCCCGCCATGGCCGCCGTTGCCCCGATGGAGTCCCCCATGCCGACCCCGGCTTCCACCCCCAACGCGACGCCCGCCGTCGTCCCCGATCGCAGGCCGCGCCTGCTGGCGCAGTTGCGCGAGGTATTCGAGGACGTGGCCGGTTTCGACATGACCGATGCCGACCCGCAGTCGAATTTCATCGAACTCGGCCTCGACAGTTTGATGCTGACCCAGGTGGCGTTGCAGTTGCAGAAATCCTTCGCGCTGAAGATCACATTCCGGCAATTGATGGGCGATGCCGCCAGCCTGGATCGCCTGGCGACGCTGCTGGACGCGCAGTTGCCGGCGGAAGCCGCGCCCGAGGCACCCGTCGCCGCCATCGCTCCGTCGCCCGCGCCAGTCACCGTCGCCGCGTCGCCCATGCCGGGAGCCAGCCCCATGAACATACCCGCCAATGCCGACTACCTGCGCAGCGTGATCGATCAGCAGATGCAATTGATGGCGCAACACCTGGCCTTGTTGTCCGGTACTGCCGGTGCGGCGGGCGTCGCATCGGCCGTGCCGACCGCGCCGCCGGCCGTCACCAGCGCACCAACCGTCATCCCTGCGGTCGCGCCGGGTGCGAGTACGCCCAACGCCGTCACCGACGAAGAAGCCGCGCTCGCGCACACGCGCTACGACGTCAAGAAAGCCTTCGGCGCGATCGCCCGCATCGATACCGCAGGCAAGCTGGAACTGGACGCATCGCAACGGCAACACCTGGATGCGCTGATCGCGCGTTACACCGCGCGTACCGCCAAGTCCAAGCAGTACACCCAGATGCATCGCCCGCACATGGCCGATCCGCGCGTGGTCAACGGCTTCCGGCCGCTGATCAAGGAGATCGTCTACCAGATCGTGATCGAGCGCTCCAAGGGTGCGCACCTGTGGGACCTCGACGGCAATCGGTACGTCGATGCGCTCAACGGCTTCGGTATGAGCCTGTTCGGCTGGCAGCCCGACTTCGTGCTCGACGCGGTGCGTCGGCAGCTCGAACTGGGCTACGAGATCGGTCCGCAGCATCCGCTGGCGGGCGAGGTGGCCAGGCTCGTGTGCGAAGTCACCGGGCACGATCGTGCGGCGCTGTGCAACACCGGCTCGGAAGCGGTGCTGGGTGCGCTGCGCATCGCCCGCACCGTCACCGGGCGCGAGACCGTGGTGGTGTTCAATGGCGCCTACCACGGCATCATCGACGAGATGATCGTGCGTGGCACCAAAAAGCTGCGTGCGGTGCCGGCGGCGCCGGGCATACTGCGCAACACCGCCGAGCACGTGATGGTGCTCGATTACGGCACCCCCGAATCGCTGCAGATCATCCGCGAGCACGCGCACGAACTGGCGGCGGTGCTGGTGGAGCCGGTGCAGAGCCGGCGCCCCGACTTTCAGCCGGTGGAGTTTCTGCGCGAATTGCGGCAGATCACCCACGATGCCGGCGCGCTGTGCATCTTCGACGAGGTGGTCACCGGATTCCGCGCGCATCCGGCTGGAGCGCAAGGCTACTTCGGCATCAAGGCTGATCTGGCGACCTACGGCAAGGTGGTGGGCGGCGGCTACCCGATCGGGGTGATCGCCGGCAAATGCGAGTTCATGGACGCGCTCGATGGCGGCCAATGGCAGTTCGGCGACGATTCCATCCCCACCGTGGGCGTCACCTATTTCGCCGGCACCTTCGTACGCCACCCGTTGGCATTGGCGGCCGCCAACGCGGTGCTGCAGCACATCCAGCAACAGGGACCGGCGCTGCAGGAGCGCCTCAATGCGCGGGTGGGCGCCTTTGCTGACGAACTCAACGCCTTCTGCGCCGACGTCGGCGCCCCGATCGCGATCAAACAGTTTGCCTCGGTGTGGAAAACCCAGTTCCTGGAGGACCACCCCTTGCAGGATCTGCTGTTCGCGATGATGCGCAGTCGCGGCATCCACATCCTCGACAATTTCCCGTGCTTCTTCACCACCGCGCACAGCGAAGCGGACTTTCAGCAGATGGCGCAGGCCTACAAGGATTCGGTCATTGAACTGCAGGAAGGCCAATTCATCCCGCGCCACGTCGCCACCCCGCGCACCGTGATGGATGCCGACCGGCCGCCGCTGCCGGGCGCGCGCCTGGGGCGTGAGCCGGACGGCCGGCCGGCGTGGTTCGTCGCGCATCCGCAGCAGCCCGGGCAGTACCTGAAGGTGGGCCGGTGATGGCGGCGCTGCCCACCTCCGCGTTGCCCGGCGTCGCGGTCGACTACGACCCGTTTGCGGGTGAGCCGTTGCTGCGGGTGGTGCCCACCACCGAACCGCAGCGTGAAGTCTGGCTGGCCGATCAGCTCGGGCGCGAGGCATCGTTGGCGTTCAACGAGTCGGTGTCGCTGCGCCTGCGCGGCGCATTGAACGCGCCGGCGTTGCACGCCGCGGTGACAGCACTGGTTGCGCGTCGCGACGCGCTGCGTGCGGTGTTCGGTCCTGACGGCGAGACCCTGTGCGTGCTAGCCCGCATTTCTCGCACCGATCCTACTGCGGACGCCGATACGCTCGGTCTGACGCGCTCTGCTCCCTCAGCCGGGCTCAACGTAGGGTCGGCTACGTCATCGCCCGACTTCAGTCCGCCGCGCGCGCCAGACCGGCGTCTCGACGCCCTCGCTAAGGATCGGTGCGAGAAATGCGGGCTGGATGATGGCACCTTCGCGCCGGTTCCGATCGATCTGTCGTCGCTGGATCGCACTGCCGCCGATGCGGCGTTGCAGGCGCATCGGCGCGCCGCGGTTGAGACCCCGTTCGACCTGTTGCGCGGTCCGTTGTTTCGCGCCGAACTGCTGCGGCTGGCGGCCGACGATCACGTGCTGTTGCTGACCGCGCACCACATCGTGTGCGACGGCTGGTCGTGGTGGCTGATCGTGCGCGAGTTGGGCACGCTGTACGCGCAGCAACTCGCCAACGGCGAGGCCGCGCTGACGCCCGCGGCTTCCTTCGCCGACTATGCGCTGGAACAGGCCGGCGCCGCTCGCAACGAAACGCTAGCGGCGGATGCGGCGTATTGGCTGTCGCGCTTCGCCGACGGCGCGCCGGTGCTGGAGCTGCCGCTGGACCGTGCGCGCCCGGCGCAACGCGGCTTTGCTTCAGCGCGCGAGGACTACACCCTGGACGCGACGCTGGTCGGCGCCTTGCGCCGGCTTGGCGGCCGCCACGGCGCCAGCCTGTTTGCCGCGCTGCTGGCCGGCTTCGCCAGCGTGCTGGCGCGATTGAGCGGGCAGGACGACGTGGTGATCGGCATTCCCGCGGCGGGGCAGAGCGTTGACGGCCACGACGACGTGGTGGGTCATTGCGTCAACCTGTTGCCGTTGCGTTGTCCTATCGATCCGGGGCAATCGTTCGGCGCGTTGCTGGATGCCACCCAAAACACCCTGCTCGACGCGCTGGACCATCAGCGCTACACGTACGGTGAGCTGCTCCAGCGGTTGCGGATCGGCCGCGATCCGTCGCGCCTGCCGCTGGTCAGCGTGATGTTCAACATCGACCAGGCGCTCGATCACGAGAGCACGGTGTTTCCGGGTCTGAGCCTCGAATTTGCCAGCAACCCGCGCAGCTTCGAAAACTTCGAACTGTTCATCAACGCGGTGCAGGAGCACGGTGCGCTACGGCTGGAGTGTCAATACAACCGCGAGCTGTTCGACGCGCAAACGGTGCGGCGCTGGCTGGCTGCGTACGAGCAGTTGTTGCGCGCCGCCTGCGAGCAGCCCGATGCCGCGTGCACTGCGTTGTCGTGGCTGAGCGCTCCGGCGCGTGCGGAGCTGCAGGCGTTGCAGCCGCCCGCCAGCGTGTTCGACCGCCACTGCGGCATGCACGAACATTTCGAGCGGCAGTGCGCGCAGACGCCCCAGCGCATTGCGGTACAGGCAGGCGCGGAAGCGGCCAGCTATGCCGAGCTGGAGGCGCGCGCCAACCGCATCGCGCATTTGTTGCGCGCACGCGGCGTGCGTCGCGGCGCGCTGGTGGGGCTAGCGTTGGATCGCGGCATCGACATGCTGGCGGGGTTGCTGGGCATCCTCAAGAGCGGCGCCGGCTACGTCCCGCTCGATCCAGGATTCCCCGCCGAGCGCCTCGCCTACATGGCCGGCGACGCCGGGCTGGCGGCGCTGATCACGCACGGTCGCTACGCTGACGCCTTCGATCTGCGAGGGCGTCCGGTGCTGGCGCTGGACGCGCTGGCGGCGGAGCTGGCGGCGGCACCCACGCACGCCATCGGGCGCGATGCCGATAGCGCCGCGCCCGAGTCGATCGCCTACGTGATCTATACCTCGGGCTCCACCGGCCGTCCCAAGGGCGTGAGCGTGCCGCATCGCGCGGTGGCCAACTTCATCTACGCGATGCGCATCGAGCCGGGGATGCGCGCCGACGACCGCTTGGTAGCCGTCACCACGCTGTCGTTCGACATCGCCGTGCTGGAGTGGCTGTTGCCGTTGAGCATGGGTGCGCAGGTCATCATTGCCGATCGCGACACCGCCAGCGATGGCGGCGCCTTGATGCGCCTGATCACGGCGCAACGCGCCAGCGTGATGCAAGCCACCCCGGCGACCTGGCGGCTGCTGCTGGAGGCCGGCTGGCAAGGCGACCCCGCGTTCACCGTGCTGTGCGGCGGCGAACCGCTGCCGCCCGAACTGGCGGCGCAGCTGCTGGCGCGCTGCGGCACGCTGTGGAACCTGTATGGGCCCACCGAGACCACGGTGTGGTCGACGTGTGCGCCAGTGCGCGGGTCGCGCGACAGCGGATTGCCGGACGTGCACATCGGGCGGCCGATCGCCAACACTCAGGTGTGGATCCTCGACCATCACGGCACCCCGTGCCCGCGTGGCGTGCCCGGCGAAATCTGCATCGGCGGCGACGGCGTGACGCTGGGTTACCTGCATCGCCCGGAGTTGAGTGCCGAGCGCTTCATCGCCGACCCGTTCGCAGCGATTCCGGCCAACGTCGAGGAACCGCTCCCCGCGCCACTGCTTTACCGCACCGGCGATCGCGGGCGCTGGCGTAGCGACGGCAACCTGGAGCACCTGGGCCGACTGGACTTCCAGGTCAAGGTGCGCGGCTACCGGATCGAACTGGGCGAAATCGAAAATGCACTGCTGGCGCATCCCGCTGTTGCCAACGCGCTGGTGATGGCGCGCGAAGACCGCCCCGGCGACGTCCGCCTGGTGGCCTACGTGGTGGCCCGCTCCGGCGCCGTGCCAACGGAAGCTGCACTGCTGGAGCATCTGCGTGGCACCTTGCCGGACTACATGATTCCGCAGCATCTGGTGATGTTGGACCGGCTGCCGTTGTTGCCCAACGGCAAGGTCGATCGCAAGGCACTGCTCGCGCCACAGACCGGCGGGTCGGGCGATCGCGTCCGTACGGCGCCGCGCGATGCATTGGAGACGACGATCGCCGCCGCCATGGCGCAGGCGCTTGGCACCACCGGAATCGACGTCCATGACGACTTCTTCGCGCTCGGCGGCCACTCGCTGCTGGCGGCGCAGGTCACTTCGCGGCTCAATCGCGAGCTAGGCGTCGCGCTGTCGTTGCGCTCGCTGTTCGACACGCCCACGGTGGCGAAGCTGGCACAAACGGTGCGACAGTCCGGCGCGGCGGGAACGTTGGCGGCGCCAGTGCATATCCCGCGCCACGGCGACCAGCGCCGCGCGCCGCTGTCGATGATGCAGGAGCGCCTGCGCCTGCTGGAGGCATTCAATCCCGGGCAACTCTCGTACAACATTCCCTCGGCGCACCGTTTGCGCGGTGCGCTGGATCTGGCGGCGCTGGACCGCGCATTCCGGCAATTGGCGCAGCGCCAGAGCGTGTTGCGCACCAGCCTTGGCGAGGATGCCGGCGAACCGGTGCAGGTGATCCACGACAGCGTGGAATTCGGCCTGTTGGCGGTCGAGGACTTGCGCCAACTGCCGCACGAACAGCGCGAACAGGCCCTGGCGCGGCGCATGCAGGCGATGGTGGAGCAACCCTTTGCCGATCTGGAGAGCCCGCCGCTGCTGCGCGCGCGCCTGTTCCGCACCGCCGACCAGGAACACGTGCTGTTCTTCATGGCGCACCATTTCATCTGGGACGGTTGGTCGTTCGACCTGCTGTACACCGAGATTGCCGAGTTGTACGCCGCCGCGATCGAGCAGCGGCTGCCGCAACTGCCCGAGCTGCCGGTGAGCTATGGCGACTACGCCGCCTGGCACCGCGAATTCCTGCACGGGCCCGAGTATGCGCGCCAGTTGGCGTTCTGGCGCGACCGGCTCGGGCGACCCGCGCTTGACGGCGCCATGCCAAGGGCACTGGTCACCGACATGCCGCGGCAGCGCGGGATGTCCGGGCGCAGCGACTCGCTGACGGTCAGCGTGCCGCTCGATCTGGTCGAGCGACTCAACCAGATCGCGCGCGGCCTCGACGCCACCTTGTTTGTGACCTTGCTGAGCGCTTATTTCGTCGCACTCGCCGGGTTCAGCGGCGAACGCGACATCGTGGTAGGCACCCCGGTCAGGGGCCGCAACAGCGCCGAGGTCGAAGACCTCATGGGTTACTTCACCAATTTGCTGCCGCTGCGGGTCGACGTCGACGCGGCTGCCGGCTTTCCACAGTTGGTGCGGACGGTGAAGGACGTGCTGCTGGACAGCTTCGCGCATCCGGACGTCCTGCTCGAAGACCTCGGGAGGGAGCTGGCGCTGCACGGTGGCAGCAGCGGGGTGCTGTACCACGCCCTGTTCTCGTTCCAGGACATTCGCCAGCGCGTGGTGCGCTGGGGCAATCTGCAGCACGAGCGGGTCGAGGTGTTTCAACCCGGAGCTACCGAGGATCTGGGGCTGTGGTTCGTGCTGCACGAACACGGACTCAACGGCGGCTTGATCTTCAACGCCGACATATTCCATGCACACACCGTGCAGGGCTTGATCGACCGCTACCTGCAGGTACTGGAGTCGATCGCCGCCAACGCCGCGCGGCCGTTGGCACAACTCACGGACTTCCCGGCCGGGCGCGCACGCGGGCAGGGTAGCGACGGGGTGCAGGCCGCAGTGCCGGCGCCTGCGCCAGCGACCGCTGCGCCCCAGCCCACGGACGCGCCGGCGAGGATTGTTTCCGCACCGCCTGCGGATCCGCGGATCGCGTATCTGGCGGCGGTGTGGTCGTCGGTGCTGGGCGATATCGAGGTCGGCACCGACGACAATTTCTTCGATCTCGGCGGCAATTCCATGCACGCCGCGCAAATGGCCGAGCGCGTGGCGCGCGATACCGGATATCGCATCAAGTTGCTGCGGCTCGCCGCGCAAAGTCTGGCGCAGATCGCCAGCGACTTGCCCGCCGCGACACAAGCGCCGCTCGAGCCGGCTGCCGGCAATGGCATCGCGCATCGCTTGCGGCGGCTGTTCGGGCGCGATCGCACGAGTCGCCAACCATGAGCATCGGGCCATGGCAGCCCTTCTGGATCGGCGAACCGGAGCGACACCTGTATGCTGCTTTGCATCGCCCCGAGTCGGCACAACCGCATTTGGGCGTGCTGCTGGTTCCGCCGCTGCTGCACGAGCAACCGCGTGCGCGTCGTTTCCTCACCGATGTGGCAAGCGCCTTCGCGGCCAACGGTATCGCGGCGCTGCGCTTCGATTTCTTCGGCAGCGGCGACTCCGCCGGCGACGCCGCGCAGATGCGCCTGACGACGCTGCGAGAAGACCTGGAGTGCGCCAGCTCCGCCTTGCGTGCGCACGCCGGCGTGACCGACGTCGTGGTGATCGCCTGGCGCGCCGGTGCACTGGCGGCCTGGGATTGGCTGCATCATGGCGGCGCGGCATCGCTGCTGGTGTTGTGGGAGCCGATACGCGATGGGCGCGACTGGCTAACCGAGCTGGAACGCGCCGACGCCGACGAGCGCGTCTCGCCGGAGCGCTACACCGCGCGGCGCCCCATGCGCAGCGATGCCAGCGACGGCCAACTGATGGGTTATGCGGTGGCACCCGCATTGCGCGAAGCCATCGCCGAGGTGTCGATCGTAACGGTCGACCGTCCGGTCTGGCTGCTGGATCGCTCCGCGCCGGGCGCGGACGCCGGCAGCCGCATCGCACCGGCGCGGCATGTCGTATTGCCGGACGATGCGCCGCAGTTCGGCGGCAGCACACGCATGGACGAGTCGCTGTTCATGACGCCGCGGATGGAACAGTTCGTCAGCGAACTGGCGCTCGCGCTGTCGGGAGGGGGGTGAGCATGGAAACCCTGGTTCAGTTCGGGCCGCGCAATCAGCTCGTCGGCATCCTCAGCGCGGGTGCCGAGTCCGCCCCGGTGCTGGTGCTCCCGAATTCGGGCATGGTTCCGCGCGCCGGGCTGTTCCGGTTGCACGTGGAGCTGTCGCGCAAGCTGGAGGCTCAGGGCATGCGTACGTTTCGCTTCGACCTTCCCGGCGTCGGCGAGGCCGCGCGCTTGCCCGGTTGCGACGATCGCCAGGCCACACGCGCCGCGCTCGACCACCTCGCCAGCCAATACGGATGCCAGCGCTTCGTCATCGGCGGCGTGTGCAGTGCTGCCGATCTGGGTTGGCGTATCGCGGTGCAGGACGCGCGTGTGTGCGGATTGTTGATGCTCGATGGCATCTCCTTTCCCGGCCTGTGGTTCCAATGGGCGCGGGTTGCCGCGGTGTTGCGGCGCTCGCCGTTGCAATGGCCGGGGGTGGTGCTGCGTCTGCTGCGTCGGGCGCGTGCCGCGCAGCCTACGCTTGTCGCTGGCGACTATCGCGATTGGCCGAGCCGCGAGGGGGCGCGCCGCGAGTTGAGCGAACTGGTGGCGCGTCAGGTGCAGATGCTGTGGATCTATACGGGCGGCGTGTCCGATCGCTTCCTGCACCCGCGCGAGTTCCGATCAGGCTTCGGCAAGGCGTCGCACAGCGACGCCATCGCGCTCGAACACTGGCCCGACTGCGACCATACGTTCTATGCCCGCGCTCATCGCGACCGGTTGCTGGGTGCGGTGGCGGCGTGGCTGGGCAGCCGTTTTGCCGACACGGGTGGCGATCGATGAGCACGGTGCGCGACGACGCGGTATCGGGAGAGGAGAGCGCGGCGGCGCAGACCCAACTGTATCCGGCGTTGCCGGAAGGCACGCCGACGCTGCACGCAGTGCTGTTGGCGCCGCCGCACGTGCCGCGCTGGCTTGCCGATCTGGTGGCACTGACACGCGGTGGGCGCAGCGTGCAGGTCAGCGTGGTCATGATCGAAGACGGTGTGCCTGCGCGCGATGCGCCGCCGCTTCCGCTGGACATTCGCTTGTTCCTGGCGTTGGAACGTCTGCGCCATCGCGATTTCGGCGAACATCTGGGCGCGATCGATCTTGGCGCGTCGGCGTGCGCGCGGGTGCACTTCACGGATCGCGCGGACGCGGTGGCAACCGCAATTTCCGCGTTGCGGCCCGATCTGGTGTTGCTGCACGGTCCGCCCGAGTGGCATCGGGCATTGGCGGCGGTTGCACCGCAGGGTTGCTGGCAGATCGATGCCAACCTGCTGGACCCGCGTGTCGCCGGCCTGTCGCTGCTGCATCCGGTGTTGGCCGGCGATCAGGTCAGTGCCGTCGATCTCGAACTGGTCGACGATGCCGGGTCGCGCATCGTGCTGGCATCGAGCGTGGGCACCACCCATCCCGGGTCGTGGCGTTTGCAGCGCGAGCACGCCTTTGCCAAGCTTTCGGCGATGCTGCTGCGGTCGCTGCGCCAGTTGTCGCGCGGCGAGCTGGCGCTGCCGGGAACCGGCGCCCGGCACCTGCAGTTGCCGCGCGGCGCGCCATTCCGGTTCGGCAGCGGCATCCGCGCGCTGCGCACCACGTTGCGCCACACGCTGCGCTGGCAGATACAGAAACGCCGCCCAGAGGATTTGTGGCTGTTACTGCTGCGCCATGGCCGGCAGCCGCTCGATCCGGCCGCTCCCGGCATCGAGGCATGCTCGCTGCTGCTGGCACCGCGTACCGATTACTGGGCAGACCCCTGCGTGATCGAGCATGACGGCCGGCGCCTGATCTTCGCCGAGGAGTACCCGGCGCGCACGCACCGTGCAGTGATCGTCTGCATCGAGCTGTTGCCGGACGGCCGAGCCGAGCGCCTGGGCATCGCGCTGGACCAGACTTGCCACCTGTCCTACCCGCAGGTCTTTGAGTGGCAGGATCAGTGCTATCTCACGGTGGAGTCGGCGACCGCGCGCTGCGTGCGGCTGTACCGGGCATCCGATTTTCCGTTGCGCTGGCAGCCGGTCACCGATCTGGTCAGCGACCGCGTCTGCGTCGATCCCACGCTGCACTTTCACGCTGGCCACTGGTATCTGTTCGTCAACATTTCCGAAAGCGGCGGCAGCACATCCGAGGAACTGTTCCTGTTCGTCAGCGAACAACTCACCGGCCCATACCGGCCGCATCCCGCCAATCCGATCGTCAGCGACGTGCGCCGGGCGCGTCCCGCCGGGCGCTTGTTCGAGCACCAGGGACGGCTGATCCGCCCTGGGCAGGACTGCGCGCCCAGTTACGGCACCGCGATCGCCTTCAGCGAAGTGCTGGAACTCACGCCCGAGCGTTACCGCGAACGGCCGCTGGGACGTCTCGACGGCAGTTGGTCGCACACGTTGGATGGATGCCACACCTACAGCGCCGCGTCCTCGATCGAGGTGCTGGATGCGCGCGGCCGTGTGCCGCGCGAACTTCACCGGCTGGAGGTGGTGCATGCATCCATCCAGACGCGCGCCAGCGAGCGCGAGGTGCCGCTGGTCAGCGTGCTGATGATCGCCGAGGGCGCCGCACCCTGGCTGGAGCAGGCCATCGAAAACGTGCTGGCGCAGCGTTTTGCCGATCACGAGATATTGATCGCCAGCGATGACCCATCGGCGACGCTGCTGCAGGTCGAGCCGTTCCTGGCAGGGCGGTCTGGGCGGCTGCGGGTGATCCAGGTGGCGTCGTGCAGCGTCGTGGCGGCGCGCGATGCCGTGATGGCGCAGGCGCGCGGGCGCTATCTGGCGTGGTACGAATCAGGCTATCACTGGACCCCGCAGCATCTGGAAGTGTGCATCGAACGTCTGGAGCGCGACGCGGCGCTGGGCATGGTGCATGCGCAGGTGCTGGCGCCGGAGGCGCCGGGCACGTTGTTTGGACGTCCGCTGGCGCGCGAGCACGTCGCCCCCGAGGTGGCCGATCCGTATGCTGCCTTGCTGCTGTGGCAAAGCCATCCGGTGACTGCGGGCGTGGTGGCGCGGCGCAGCACCGCGCTGACGGTGGGAGGATTCGACGGATGCTTCGCCTGCCGCGCGCACAGCGAACGCGACTATTGGCTGCGCATCGCCGCGATCGCCGACGTTGGCACCGTGGCGAGCGGCCACCTGCTGCCCTGTGGAAGCCGCGCGCGCGGCGATTTCGATGCCGATGCGATCTGGCGCTCGCGCCAGATGCTGGTCGCCAAGCACGTGCGGACGACGCATGGCCGGCGCTGGGCGCGGCAGGCGATGGCGATGATCGAGGCCGACCGCGCCGTCGGTTGCGCCGCTCATGCCGGCTTCTGGGAGACGCTGTCGGCATTCGCGCGGGCATTGCGGCACACTCCGTTGCGGCTGCGGCTCTGGCAGGATCTGCTGCGCTGGGCGTTGCATATGCCGCGCACCGACGACGGCGCCCCGACATGACCCGCCAGCCGCCGTAACCGCCGCTCCCAGGACCGACCCACAGTGAGCGACCACGACCGCATTGCGCCCAACCCCCACGCCGTTGCCGGATTGTCGGACGCCGAACGGCGCGCCGGCGCGCGCGCGCGGCCGGTAGTAGGCGTGGGTACGCATTACCTGCGCTATTCCAGCGCCAACCTGATCGTGCTGCTGGCAGGCTTCGTTTCGTTCCCGCTGCTGACCCGCCTGCTCGACAACACCCAGTACGGCATCCTCGGCTACTTCGAGACCTGGGTGATGCTGGCGGTGGCGATTGCCAAGCTGGGGGCGCAGCACTCGATCATCCGTTTCTATCCGCCCGAAGCCGACGACCATCGATTGGGCCATTTCGCCACAAATCTGGTGCTGTTGCCGATCCTGGCGTCATTCGGTCTGTGGGCGGTGATCGCGGCGGCGATCGCTGCCGTCGACGTGTTCAGCGCCGTGAAATTTTCGACCGTGTTCTGGTTGGCCTTGGCGCTGATTCCGCTGGTGGTGGTGGGCAGTCTGGTGGAAATGGTGTTCCGTGCCAGCGAGCGTTCGCTGCTGCTGACCGGCACACGGGTGGTCAAGCGCTGGCTGGAACTGGCGCTGATCCTGTCGGCGGTGCTCGTGTTCCAGCGCAGCGCATTGGCGGTCTATGGCGGCAAAGTCGCGGCGGCGGCGCTGGTGGCGGTGTTCTACGTGCGCTGGATGATCCGCAACCTGCGCTTTTCCAGCACCATGGTGGATCTCCCGGCGATTCGCGCGTCGCTGGTGTACGGCCTGCCGTTGGTCGCCAACGAAGTGGCGGCGGTGACACTGGGTTCGATCGACCGGGTGATGCTCAAGCACATGCTCGGCGATTTCGCCGCGGTGGGCATCTACACCATCGGCTATTCGCTGGCGATCAACGTCAGTCTGTTCATGAGCGCCACCCTCAACGAAGCCTTCATCCCGGTGGCAAACCGGCTGTTCGGCACCGGCGGCGCGGCGGCAGTGCACGCACTGAAGGGGCGTATCCTGTTGCCGATGACCTATGCCTCGATCGGCGTCGCGGTGATGCTGTGGAGCGTGGGCGCCGATGCGCTGGTGGCGCTCAGCGGGCCGACCAAGTCAGCGTCGGGCGCGGTGTTCGCGGCGGTGGGCACGTTGTTTGCGTTGTATCCGCTGATCGACATCGGCGGCTATGGCCTGCTGCTGCAGAAGCGCTCGCTCACGGTCTTTGCGATCACGCTGGGAGCCGCCGCCTTGAACATCCTACTCAACCTGTGGCTGATCCCGCGGATGGGCGTCATGGGCGCAGTGTGGGCCACCGTGATCAGCACCGTCGCGATGGGCGCGGCGCATTGGACGCTGTGCCCGCGTGGTCTGCTGCGGCCGCCCGACGGACGCGCGCTGGTACTGGGTTGCCTTTGTGCCGTGCCGTTGCTGCTCATCATCAAGGGCGCCAACCTGTTCGGACTGGAATCGGTATGGTTGCGCCTGATCGTCTCCGGTGTGCTGTTTCTTGCGCTGTACGCGCTGCCGGTGTGGCTGTTCGATCCACGCCTGAGCGCCGCGCTGCGGCAATGGCGCCTGGAGCGGGCCGCCTGAGGGCGGCAGCCACCGATGTGGATCGCGTCGCCATTGTCCTGGCTGGTGCTGGCGATCGTGCTGGGGCTGCCGGCATCGCGTGTTGGCGGCCGCTGGCGTTGGCTCGGGCGCGCCTGCGCGGTGTTGGCTGCGCTGGCTTTGCTGGCGATGACGCCGCTGACCGCGAACGCCTTGCTGACACGGCTCGAGCGCATTGATCCACCACGCGCAGCATGTAACGACGATGCGCCGGGCGTGGTGGTGGTGCTGGCCGGCGGCATCGATCGGCTTCCGCGCGATGGCGCCGATTTCGACGCGCTCGGCATTGTCAGCCGTCGGCGTCTCGACACCGGGATGGCCTATTGGCGCGCCCGCCCTGGTCGTGTACTGGTGATCACGGGCGGCCCCGCCATGCCCGGTCTGCCGGCGGAGAGCGCGTTGATGGGCGCCCATGCCGGGTCGTTGGGCGTGCCGACCAGCGCGATGCGCCTCGAAACCGAGGCGACCAACACCTGGCAGAATGCGCAGCGATTGGCACACATGCGGCCGGCGATTCCGCAGCGCATCGTGCTGGTTACGTCGGCGCTGCACATGGCGCGCGCGCGGCTGGCATTCGACGCCGCCGGCTTCGAGACCTGCCCGTTGCCGAGCGATTATCGATTCACCCCGTACGGTTTGCCCGACGCGCTGCTTCCGCGCAGCAGCGCACTGCGCAAGAGCGAGGCGGTGATCCACGAGCTGATCGGGCTGCTGTACTACCGCGTTCGCGCCTGGAGCGACGCTACCGCGGCACGGTAGCCTGATCGGCACGAGGCGGTCGCAGTAGGAGGCGTGTGAGCCGGCTAGGAGCCTGCGCGGTAGAAACGATCGAGGCGAAAAATCGGCTGCGCGAGGACAGATTTCCGACGATTCGCCGGCCCATAGTGGTGCTATGGGCCAAGAATCGGCGGGAATATGGACCGCGCAGACGGCTTTGCAGCCCGGTCGGCTTCTACCG
>JANRIF010000283.1:0-10871 GCA_033765245.1 Lysobacteraceae bacterium | reverse complement strand
GTCCCGTGGTCCCGTGGTCCCGTGGTCCCGTGGTCCCGTGGTCCCGTGGTCCCGTGGTCCCGTGGTCCCGTGGTCCCGTGGTCCCGTGGTCCCGTGGTCCCGTGGTCCCGTGGTCCCGGTTACACTCCCTCATCCCTCTCCCGGAACCCCGCCATGTCGCACCAATACCCCGAACACATCTGGCACAACGGTCAACTCAAGCCCTGGGCGCAAGCCACCACGCATGTGATGGCGCATGCGCTGCATTACGGGTCGTCGGTGTTCGAGGGTATCCGCAGCTACGAGACGGCGAAGGGTCAAGCCATCTTTCGCCTCACCGATCACCTGCGGCGGCTGTTCCATTCGGCGAAGATCTACGACATCGACATCCCCTACACGCTGGAACAACTGGCCGAGGCCAGCCGCGCGGTGATTCGCGCCAACGGCCTGGCGCGCGCCTACCTGCGACCGGTGGCGTTTCGCGGACTGGGCGGTTTCGGGCTGAGCGCGGACTGTCCCACCGACGTTGCGGTGGCGGCCTGGAACATGGGTCCGTATCTCGGCGCCGGTGCGCTGGAAGCCGGTATCGAGGCATGCGTTTCGAGCTGGCAGCGGATGGCGCCCAACACCATTCCCACCGGTGCCAAGGCCGGCGGCAATTATCTATCGGGCCAGTTGATCGCGCGCGAGGCGCGTCGGCTCGGCTTCGGTGAGGGCATCGCACTGGCGCACGGCGGGCTGCTGTCCGAAGGCGCGGGCGAGAACCTGTTCCTGGTGTTCGAGGGCGCCTTGCACACCACCCCTGCCAGCGCCGCGATCCTCAACGGCATCACTCGCGACAGCCTGATCCGCCTGGCGCGCGATGCCGGCATCAGCGTGGTCGAGCGCGACATGCCGCGCGAGTACCTGTACCTGTGCGACGAGCTGTTCATGTGCGGCACTGCGGCCGAGATCACCCCGATCCGCGCGGTGGATGGCAAGCCGGTGGGTAGCGGCAAGCCCGGACCGGTCACGGCGAAAATGCAGGAACTGTTCTTCGGCCTGTTCTCGGGCGCCACGCCGGATCGCTACGGCTGGCTGGAGGCGGTCTAACGCAAGCGCGCTCCCACAAAGACGAGGGGCAGCGCCCCGTTTTTTGTGGGAAGCCGCTTGCGGGCGACCGCGTGAAGCCTCGTCGGCGCCGCTGCGCTTGCTTGCGCCGACTTACGCCGCGCGTGTGAATTCGAGAATGGCAACCGCACCCACGCGATCGGTGCGCGGCTCGATGCGTACGTTCCACTGGTACAACTCGCACAGCCGCCGCACGATCGAGAGGCCGATGCCGGCGCCCTTGGTGCCGCCGGCGCTGCTGCCGCGATAGCCGCGCTCGAACAGGCGCGCGGCGTCCTCGGCGCTGATACCGGGACCGGAGTCCTCGATGCGCACGCGGCCGGCTTCGACCCGGATCACCACCTCGCCCTCGGCGGTGTACTTGCAGGCGTTGCCGATCAGGTTGCCCAGCGCCACCGATAGCACCGCCTCGGGCACGTCGACGATGTGGCCTTCGTCGCCGATCACTTGCACGTCGACCGGTTTGCCCACCAGTTGCAGGCGATTGGCGTCGGCCAGTACTTCGGCCAGCTTGCGCACGTCGGTGTGGCCACTGCCGCGCTCGTTGCGCGAAAGCATCAGCAGCGCGCTGATCAGATGCGTGCAGTGCTGCTCGGCGCGTTCGATGCGTTGCAACCGCAGCCGCATCTTGTCGGTCAGTTGCGGGTTGACCATCAACAGTTCGGTGGCGCCGCGGATCACCGCCAGTGGCGTGCGCAACTCGTGGCTGACGTCGGCGTTGAACTCGCGATCGCGTTGCACCACTTCGGTCAGTTTGGCGGCGTACTCGTCCAGCGCGGCAGCCAGTTCGCCCACTTCGTCATCGGCGAACCACGGCGCCAGCGGCTCCGGCGCCTCGCTGCCGCGGAAGGCGCGCACCCGCCGCGCCAGTTCCACCACCGGACGGATCACCCGCCGCGACGACCAGTAGCCGACCAGCAGCGATAGCAGCGAAAACACCAGCACCGCCCCCACCAGGGCGTACATCAGTTCCTTCTGGCTGCGCCGGGTCTGGCTGGTGTCGTACTTGAGGAAAAACCAGTAGTCGGGATCCTTGCGGACCGCCAGTTTGTACACCGCCAGATTGCCGTCTTCGTCGCGCTCGATGAGATCGTGCACGCCGCTGTCGAGATCGCGCCACTCCAGCGGCGCATTGGCAAAGCGGCGCTTGCTGACCACCAACCCCGTAATCTGCTCGAACGGCACGCCCTCGGTTTCCGGCGTGCGATAGAACGATTCGGCGTAGTCCTGGACGTTCTTTTCCAGCGCTTCGCCGATCAGCTCGTTTTCCAGATGCGCACGCAAGAACACCGTGGCAATCGCGAACGCGGCGGTCAACCCGGTGCCGAGCAGCGCGAAGCCCAGGATGATGCGGCTGCGTAGCCTACGCCGATACTGCATCGGGGTCGGCGATGCGATAACCGATGCCATGGCGCGTGTGGATCAGCGGTTTGTCGAAGGGTTTGTCGACGGCGGCGCGCAAGCCGTGGATGTGCACGCGCAGGCTGTCGGAGTCGGGCAGTTCCTCGCCCCAGACCCGTGTCTCCAGTTCCTGACGGGTAACCACCGAGGGTGAGGCTTCCATCAGCGACTGCAGTATCTTCAAGGCGGTGGGATTGAGCGTGATCGCCTTGCCTTGGCGGCGCGCTTCCAGCGTATCGAGATTGAACTCCAGGTCGCCCACCACCAGCACGCGCGGCTGTGCCGCCTTGCCACGGCGTACCAGCACCGCCAGCCGCGCTTCCACTTCCTGCAACGCGAACGGCTTGATCAGGTAGTCGTCGGCGCCGGACTCGAAGCCGGCGAGCTTCTGGTCGAGGGTGTCGCGCGCGGTCAGCATCAGCACCGGGGTGTGCTTGTGCGCTTCCTGGCGCAAGCGGCGGCACACCTCCAGCCCGTCGATGCCGGGGAGGTTCAGGTCCAGCACGATGGCGTCGAACGGGTGGACCACGGCCAGATGCAGACCGCTCACGCCATCGGCGGCGAAATCCACGGTGTGACCGCGTTCTTCGAGGTAGTCGCCCAGATTGGCGGCGATGTCACGGTTGTCTTCGATGACCAGAATTCGCATTTCGCCTCCTGTTGCCGATGCGCCGATGCGCATCGGTACTCCAGCCGCTCCCACCGCGCGCTACGTTCGCTCGAGTACTAGCGGATCACATCCAGACGCGGCGGTCCATTGGCGGCCTGCTCGGCCTCGCGACGTTGCTTGGCGGCCTTGGTTTCGCAACTGCGGCTGCGAATGTTGGAACCGAGCGATGCCTGGGTGGAGCAACGCAGTTCGCTCTCGGCCTCGGCACGCGCCAGCGTGTCGTTGACGAAGGACTGATCGCGCTGCAACCCTTCCGCCACTTCCGGCGGCAGCTCCGCCACCGAAGGCGCCTGCTGCAACGTGCCGGAAATGCGCTCCAGCGCCTTCAGCACGGCCTTGCGATCCTCGCGCGAGATTTCCGAATAGCGCCGGCTGGACGACAACGCCTTCTCGATCACCGCGCGCCGCTCCGCGAAGCTGGTCCCGCTGGACAGCGCCACGGTCTCCTCGGCCGCCACCTGCGTCGCCAACGGGGCGAGCATCAGCGCGCAGCTCAGCGCCACGCGCCGGATCGAATTCCGATATCGATTCATATGCATGCAACACCACTCGTCTGAAAATGGAACCGGCGAATGTACCGCACCACTGCGCCCAGCGAAAGTATCGTTGGACACGATCCGTATCCTGTCCGTGTGACAGCGGCGCGGGCCGGCGCGCCATCGCCCGGCGTTCGGATCGACGGGCAGCATAAAAGAGAGGCCCAGGTCGGCGCCTCCGATTGAAGGCGCTGAACCTGGGCCGAACATGTGTTGCCCCGATTACCGTAGTGAACTGACCTTCAAACCTGAACCAAGGAGAGTAACGTGTCACCAAGCGGTCCGGCGATCCTAGTGAGCACCCGATTAAGATCGCGTTAAATGGGATGATCGGGAAAGTGAAATATTGTAACTATTTGATTTTGTTTGTTTTTATTGCCTGAGACGCACCCGCTTGCGACGCCGCGTGGCGCTTGGCGTGGCGCGCGACGTAATCCACCACCGCCCCCGCGACGTCCACCCCGCAGGCGGCCTCGATACCTTCCAGGCCAGGCGAGGAATTGACTTCCAGCACCAGCGGGCCGCGCCGGGAACGCAGCAGGTCCACGCCCGCCACATGCAGGCCCATCACCTTGGCCGCGCGCAACGCCACCGCGCGCTCCTCCGGACTCAGATCGACCGCGCTGGCACTGCCGCCGCGGTGCAGGTTGGAGCGGAACTCGCCCGGCTTGGCCTTGCGCCGCATGGCGGCAACCACCTTGTTGCCCACCACGAAGCAACGCAGGTCGGCGCCGTCGGCTTCGGCGATGTATTCCTGCACCAGAAAGTTGGCATAGAGGCCGCGAAACGCCTCGATCACGCTGCGCGACGAGGACATGCCCTCGGCCAGGATCACGCCGGTGCCCTGGGTGCCCTCGTTGAGCTTGATCACGTGCGGCGGCTCGCCGAGCATGTGCAGCAGATCGGTGGTGTCGTCGGGGTTGTCGCCGAACACGGTGGTGGGCAAGCCGATCCGTTCGCGCGCCAGCAATTGGTGCGCGCGCAGTTTGTCGCGCGCGCGCAGGATCGCGTCCGAGGCGTTGGGGGTGTAGGCACCCATCACTTCGAACTGGCGTAGCACCGCAGTGCCGTAGAACGTGACCGAGGCGCCGATGCGCGGGATCACCGCATCGTAATCGCGCAACGCGCGACCCTTGTAGCGGATCTCGAAAACGCCAGGCGCGATGCGCATGTAGCAGCGCAACGGGTCCAGCACGCGCACGCTGTGGCCGCGCGCGCGCGCCGCCTCGACCAGCCGCTGCGACGAATAGAGCGCGCTGTTGCGCGAAAGGATGGCGATCTTCACGTCGCTGACGCCTCGGTTGTGCCCAGCACGAACGATTGCGCCGGATCGACCACGAATCGATCCGCCAGCGCGGTCCGCCCCAGCAGCATCGGAAACAGCATGCCGTGGCGCGATGTCAGGTTGATTTCGGCGAGGAACGCCTGCCCGGCGAGGACCACACGGGTCGCGATGAACACACGCTCGGTGACGTGTCCGCCGGAATCGGTCACCTGCCGCCGGTCCAGCACCGGGGCCTGGATCGAGCGTTCAGGCAGACTGACATCGACCGGATGCAGCCCGAACCGCACCCAAGGCGCACCCGCATCGATGTAATGCTCCAGCCAATCCACGTGCAATGCCGACGACCGCGCCCCGGTATCCACCTTGGCCCGCACTGCCGCCAGCCCGAGGTCCGGCAAGGCCACCCACTCCCGCCAGCCCAACACGACGCATGCGCCCATGGGCACTCCAGCTCAGACGAAAACGGCGGCGTCAGCGCCACGCCGACCACCGCCGCAAGGAACCATGGAGCGGGTGAAGGGAATCGAACCCTCGTCAGTTGCTTGGGAAGCAACAGCTCTACCATTGAGCTACACCCGCGTGCGGCGGATTATGCGCCAGCCGCGTGCAGCACCGCAACGCATCGCGACCGCGATTGCACACGCCCGAGTCGCTACAATCGCGGCCATGGACATCGTGCTCAACGGCGAAACGCGCAGCGTCGCCGACCACCTCACCATCAGCGACCTGCTCGACCTGACCGGCCTCGGCCAGCGCCGGGTCGCAGTGGAAGTGAACCGCGAAGTGATCCCACGCAGCCGTCACCCGCAGCACCGCCTTGCCCCCAACGACCGCATCGAAATCGTGCATGCGATCGGAGGGGGGTGAGACCGGGCGCTTGCGACCTGCCAGTGGCAGGTCGCGCCCGGTCGAACGCCTCGGGCAGGAGCCCGAGGCCGGGAAGCCGCAACCCCGCTCTTGTGGGAGACCGCTTGCGGGCGACCGTGCGGAGCGTGGCGCTGTCGCAAGGCGACTGACCTCCATCCCGCCCCGCTGCCGCACCCGTCGCACGCAAGCGCACTCCCACAAGCGCAAAGCACGCTCCACATCCGCCCTACCCCTGCCCGCCGCAACCGGCGATAATCCCCGGATGAATGGCACCGATCGCACCGACCCGCTGGTGATCGCGGGAAAAACCTATGGCTCGCGCCTGTTGACCGGCACCGGCAAGTTCAAGGACCTGGAAGAAACCCGGCTGGCAACCGAGGCGTCGGGCGCGCAGATCGTCACGGCGGCGGTGCGGCGCATGAACCTCGGCCAGGACCCGCTGCAGCCGAATCTGCTGGATGTGCTGCCGCCGGATCGCTACACCCTGCTGCCCAATACTGCCGGCTGCTACAGCGCCGACGACGCGGTGCGCACCTGCCAATTGGCGCGTGAACTGCTCGATGGACACACCCTGGTGAAGCTGGAAGTGCTGGGCGACGCCAAGACGCTGTTTCCGGACGTGGTGCAGACGCTGCTGGCGGCGCGGCGTCTGGTGGACGACGGGTTTCAGGTGATGGTGTACACGTCGGACGATCCGATCATCGCACGCGAGCTGGAAGCCATCGGCTGCGTGGCGATCATGCCGCTGGCAGCGCCGATCGGTTCCGGGCTGGGCATCCAGAACAAGTACAACCTGCTGGAGATCATCGAGAACGCCAAGGTGCCGGTACTGGTGGATGCCGGTGTCGGTACCGCATCGGATGCCGCCGTCGCGATGGAACTGGGTTGCGACGGCGTGCTGATGAACACCGCAATCGCCGGGGCGCGCGACCCGATTGCCATGGCCGGCGCGATGCGCAAGGCGGTGCAGGCCGGGCGCGAGGCGTTCCTGGCCGGGCGCATCCCGCGCAAGCGCAACGCCAGCGCGTCGTCTCCGGTGGATGGGCTGTTCTTCTGATGGGCGCCGATGCCCCCGAGCAGCGCAGCGCGAGCGATGCAAGCACCCACACCGGCGACGACAATGCCGGCGCCGGGCGGCCGCGTCGCATCCGCAGCTTTGTGCTGCGTCAGGGCCGCTTCACCCCGGCGCAACAGCGCGCCTTCGAAACCCAATGGTCGCGCTACGGCATCGAATACGCCGGCACGCCGCGCGATTTCGACGCGGTGTTTGGCCGCCACGCACCGCGCGTGCTGGAAATCGGTTTCGGCAATGGCGAGGCGTTGCTGCATGCCGCAACCATGCAGCCCGAACGCGACCTGATCGGGATCGAGGTGCATCGTCCCGGCGTCGGCCGCGCGCTCAACACGCTGGCTGCGCACGACATCGCCAACGTGCGGGTGTACTGCCACGACGCGGTGGAGGTGCTGCAGCACGAGATCGCGCCGGAATCGCTCGACGAGGTGCGCATCTATTTCCCCGACCCCTGGCACAAGAAGCGCCACCACAAGCGACGCCTGATCCAGCCGGCGTTGGCGCAGTTGCTGGCGTCGCGACTGCGGCCCGGCGGGCTGTTGCACTTGGCGACGGACTGGGAGGACTATGCCCGGCAGATGTGGGACGTGCTCGACGCGCAGCCGCAGTTCAGCAATCGCGCCGGTCCCGGTGGCAGTATGGAGCGGCCGCCGTGGCGGCCGCAGACGCATTTCGAGCGACGTGGTCTGCGGCTTGGACACGGCGTGTGGGACCTGTTTTATGACCGCTGCTGACACGCCGCCACAACGCCGCGTCCGCACTGCGGAATCCGACCGCCGCAACGCCATCGCATAGAGGGCTGACGTTACCCACCATGGCCTACGGATCCGCCCTCACGACCGACATGATGCTGGTGCTCGGGCTGGTCGGATTCACCATGGTGATGTTCATGTTCGAGCGCCTGCGCGCCGACGTCACCGCGTTGGTGGTGCTGGTGGCGCTGGGCTTGCTCGGGCTGGTTCCCTCCACGCAACTGTTCAACGGCTTCGCCGGCGGCGCGGTGATCAGCGTGATCGCCACCATGATCCTGGGCGCCGGACTCGACCGCACCGGTCTGCTCAACCGGCTGGCAGTGGCGCTGCTGCGTGCTTCGCGCGGCTTTGAGGAACGCCTGATCCTGATGACCGCAACGGTTGCGGGCACGCTGTCGTCGGTGATGCAGAACCCGTCGGTGGCGGCGCTGTTCCTGCCGGTCGCCTCGCGGCTGGCCAGCCGTACCGGGTTGTCGCTGGCGCGCATCCTGATGCCGGTGGGCGCCGCCATCGTGATGGGCGGCGGCCTCACCATGGTCGGCAACTCGCCGCTGATCATGCTCAACGACCTGCTGGTCTCGGCCAATCGCAACCTGCCCTCGGGCGTTGCCACCTTGCAGCCGCTATCGATGTTCGCGCCGATGCCGATCGGCATCGCGCTGCTGCTGCTGGGGCTGGGCTACTTCTGGTTGATCGGGCGGCGCTGGCTCGGGGGGCGCGAGGACAAGGCCGTCACGCCGGCGCGCACCGAGAGCTACTTTGCCCACGCCTACGGCATCGAGGGCGAGGTGATGGAACTCACCGTCACCTCGGAGAGTCCGCTGGTGGGCATGTCGGTGGGCGAAGCCGAAGCGCAGCGCGGCGCGCCGTTGTATCTGGCGCTCAAGAGCGGCAACGAGGCGCGGCTCGCGCCACCGGCCGACACCATGATCTGGGTCGGCAGTGTGCTGGGCGTGATGGGCCCGCGCGAGCAGATTGCCGATTACGCGCAGAACAACCTGCTCAAGCTGGCGCCGCGGCTGCGGCAGTTGAGCGATCTGTTCAACCCCAGCCGCGCCGGCATTTCCGAGGCGGTGGTGCCGCCCACCTCGCGCTTCATTGGCAAGCACCAGGCCGACCTGCGCCTGCGCAAGCGTCTGGGCATCAGCCTGCTGGCGATCAATCGCGACGGCAAGATCTGGCGCGAGGACATCCGCCACGTGCCGATCCGCGCCGGCGACATGCTGGTACTGCACAGCATCTGGACCGATCTGGCGCTGGCTGCCGAGAAGCGCGATTTCGTGGTGGTCACCGATTACCCCAAGGACGAGCAACGCCCACACAAGCTGTGGCATGCGATGACGATGTTCGCGCTGGCGCTGGGGTTGGCGCTGTCGGCGGAGCTGCCGGTGCCGCTGGCGCTGATGACCGGCGCCGCCGGCATGCTGGTGCTGGGCGTGATCAACATGGACGAAGCCTACGCCGCGGTGAACTGGAAGACCGTGTTCCTGATGGCGTGCCTGATCCCGCTGGGCTGGGCGATGGATTCCACCGGCACCGCGGCGTGGCTGTCGCAACGGGTGCTCGATCGGCTCGGCGGCGACCTGCCGCTTTGGGTGCTTGAAGCCGCGATCGGGCTGCTGACCACCGCGTTCGGGCTGGTGATCAGCCACGTCGGCGCCACCGTGGTGATGGTGCCGCTGGCGATCAATTTCGCGCTGGCGGTGGGCGGCAACCCGACCGTGTTCGCGTTGATCGTGGCGCTATCGGCCTCCAACAACTTCCTGAGCCCGTCCAACCCGGTGCTGTCGGTGATCATGGGCCCGGCCGGCATGCAGTCGCGCGACCTGTTCAAGATCGGGGTGCCGCTGACCATCGCCTATCTGGCGGTGGTGCTGAGCGTGGTCAATCTGCGGTTTTGAGACGCCAGCCCCGTGCCAGCGGGCGCAGCGCGGCGCCTTTGCAGGGCCCGGACACGCAGACGCCGCTGCCGAGGTCGAACGCGGCGCCATGAACGGCGCAGACCAGCCGTCCTTGGTCGATCAAAAACTGCCCCGGCGCCCAGTCCAAACGCCGCCCCGCGTGCGGGCAAATGTTGTGAAAAGCCGCCAACCTGGCGCCAACGCGCGTGATAATCAGCGATTGCGCCGCACCGTCGAGCACCGCCACGGCCTCGGCCGCCGCCCCTTCGGCAACCTCGACAACACCCCCGCTTAACGAAACGATTACGTCTTTGTGGTCATCGAACGGTAGCATTGGCGCGCGCCGGGCGGTTGGGGCGCGCCATCTTCGCACAGCGGCGTTTTGCCGAGGCATAGACATCCATGATCCGAATGCACTCCAGTTGGCACCGATTCGACGGTCGCAAGTTTCGCCATCCGGTTCTGCGCGTGGCATTTGCGCTGGTCGGGGTGGCGGTGCTGGGCACGTTGCTGGCGCTGGGACTGCTCGCTGGCCTGGCGATGATCCTGTTCGGCATGCTGGGCCGCGCACTCGCGCGCCGACCAGCCACGGCCACTCCCGGCACGGGTGCGGGTGCCGGCGAGGTGATCGACGGCGAATTCCGTGTGATCGAGCGCGGCAAGGCTTCGTTGGCGCGCTGAGCGCTGAGCGGCAAGTCGCGTCTCGCTGCGCTCGCATCCCCCTTCGCTCTCGCGAAGGGGGGCTTTGAAGCACGGCGATTTCGGCCTCGCCTTCGAAGCGCCACGGCATTGATTCAGCCCCCGCATGCGAAGCGTTGATTCAGCCCACCTTGGCCTGCGAAGGAGGGATGGGGGGATGCGAGCGCAGCGAGTCGATCAAGGCCAGCAGATACTCCAACACCGCCTCACGCTCCAGCAGAACCTGGCGATTGTCATAGCGGACCACCCGTATCCCCTGCCGCTCGAACCAATGGTCTCGCCCGGCATCACGCAATCGCCCCTCCCCATCGTGATGCTGACTGCCATCGACCTCGATCACCAACCCGATCGACGGCGCCCAGAAATCCGCAATGAATGGCCCCAGCGGACGCTGCCGGTAAAACTGCACTCCACGCAATTGCCTGCCGCGAATCCGCTGCCATAGCGCGACCTCGGCATCCGTCATGCCACGGCGCAGTTGGCGCGCGCGTTGGCGTTGCGTGTAGTAGTCGCGATGGCTCATGGGCTTGCGGGCCGGGGCGGGATGTTGGGCTGCGGTGCTTGATGGTGACACCGCCTCGCTGCGCTCGCATCCCCCC
>JANRIF010000282.1:0-14594 GCA_033765245.1 Lysobacteraceae bacterium | reverse complement strand
CTCCAGCACGCGGCCGGCGGCGGCGAACGCGAACGCGCCGGTGACGTGGGTGGCGGCGCCCAGACCTGCGCCGCAGTCGAGCTTGAGCCCGGCTTCGCCACTGGCAGCGGGACGGGTGCCGCAGACGCTGCCGTCGGCCTGCGGGTACTTCACGTTTTCCAGCGAGTACACCGCCGACACGCCGAAGTAGCGGTCCTTGTTGCGCGGAAAGCCGAATTCGCCGCGCAGCTTCTTGCGCACCAGCGACAGCATGGCGTCGTGCTCGGTGCGGCTGAGATCACGCACCCGCACCTGGGTGGCGTCGGTGCGGCCGCCGGCCGAGCCCACCGTCACCAGCGGCAGCTTGCGGCGCCGGCACCAGGCGATGGTCTCAACCTTGGTGCGGAAGCTGTCGCAGGCATCGAGCACCAGATCGAAATCGCGATCGAGCAGCGTGCTCAGATTGCTCGGCGTCACGAACGACGCCACCGGCTCGCAGCGGATCGCCGGGTTGATCGCCCGGCAGCGCGCCGCCAGCGCGTCGCACTTGGCCTGACCGTAATGGCCGTCGAGCGCATGCAGTTGGCGGTTGGTGTTGCTCAGGCAGATGTCGTCGGCATCGATCAACGTCAACGCGCCCACGGCGCTACGCGCCAGCGCTTCCACCGCCCACGAACCCACCCCACCGAGGCCGATCACGCAGACATGACATCCGGAAAACCGGTCCACGGCACCACTGCCATACAGGCGATCGACACCGGAGAAGCGCTGTTGCAGGGGAGGAATTGCGGAGGATTTTTCGATCATGGCGATATTGTAACGGCGCCGGATCGGCGACAATACGCGCCTATATCCGGACATGACGAGGAAGGCATGCGCAGCGCGATTCTGGTAGCAATCGGCTTGATGATGGGGTTCATGAGTTCCAGCTTCGCGCTCAATACCTTGCGTCAACATCATGCGTTTCCACGCGGCGTGATGATGGTGCTGGGCCACCACCACAAGCTGCTCAAGCGCGAGCTGGCGCTGCCGCAATGCGACGCGCAGCGCATCCGCACGCAACTGGATGCGCTGGCCGTACTGAGTGCCGATATCGATGCTGCTTATGCTTCCATCGACGATGCCCGGTTCTCGGGCTATGCCAACGATCTGAGCACCTCGATCGCACACAGCCGTGCCGACGATGCGCAGTGCCCGGCCGTACTGGAGCGGGTCAAAGGCATCGGCGATGCCTGCAATGCCTGCCATCGCGTCTACCGCTGAAGCGATCCCAAATGTCGTACGGCGACGCTTCGGGGTGGTCGGTTGGCGTTCAGGCGCGCGTGTTCAGCATGAAGCCCGAAGCTACCGTCCGGAGGATGACCGATGAACCTGCGTAACGTATTTGCATCCGCGCTGTGCCTCAGTCTCGCCGCTTGCGCCACTGGCGGCGGGTACGGCTACGGCCCACCGCCCGGCGGTCCGCGCGAGGGCGTGCGCTGCGAAGACTGCGCCGTGGTCGAGCGCATCGAAACCGTCTACGGCAACAGCTCCGCCAGCGGCGGCGGCGCCATTCTCGGTGGCATCGTCGGCGGCATCCTAGGTAATCAGATCGGCAAGGGCGATGGCCGCAAGGCCGCGACCGTGGTCGGTGCGGTCGGTGGCGCAGTGGCTGGCCACCAAGTCGAGAAGAACGTCAAGGGCGCCGCCACCTACGACGTGTTCCTGCGTATGGACAACGGCCGCAAGGTGGTGCTGAACCAGCGCACGCTCAATGGTGTGGTGGTGGGCGACTATGTGCGCATCACCAACAACCGGGTGGTGCCATTGCGCTGAGTCAGCCGTCCCAGGGAAGCCACGCAACGGCCGGACCTTCCGGCCGTTGTGCTGTCAGGGCGCGGCGGCGGCGACCGTTTGCAGTGATGCGCCGCCCTGGCAACGGACCAGACGCGAACGCGCCAGCCATTGCCGATCAGGATAGTACGAGAACACGAACTGGCCGCCTTGCAAGCTGTCGATCAAGGCATGCGCCACACCCTGGCGCACCGCCGGGCAACCCAGGCTGCGACCGATGCGGCCGGTGCTCTGCACGAAGTCGTCGCTCACGTAATCGGCGCCGTGGATGACGATGGCGCGTTCGCGCGCCTTGTCGTTGATGCCTGGCTCCAAACCATCCATGCGCAGCGAGTAGCCGTTGCTGCCGATATACGCTTCGCCGGTGCGAAACAGGCCGAGGCTGGAGGCGAAACTGCCGGGCAGATTCGAGAACCGCTGGGCGAAGGTGTCGCCGGAATTGCGACCGTGCGCCACCCGCTCCTGGTACATCAGCGCACGCGCGCTCAGGTCGAACACCCACAGGCGCGGCTGGGTCGAGGGCAGCGAGTAATCGATCACTGCCAGCCGCTCGGCTGCCGGCATGCCGTGGCGTTCGGCGCACTGCATCGCCTGCACTGCCATTGCGATGGCATCCTTGCTGGCCTTCGGCGCCGCCGCGAGCAGCGCGTCGTCGAGCGTTGCGGCTGCCTGCGCGGACGGTGTCAGCAACGCAAGCACCAGCAGCGATGTAAGGCAGGATGGGCGCAAAATGACGATGCCTCACGTATCTGGGACACAGGAGCGGCCGATCATGCCGGGCTCGGTACAGCACACGCAAGTGCACATTGGCAAGGAGATTGTTCATTTGCCGAGCACATCACACTTGGTATCGGCTGGGCTCACCTTGCTCGCCGCCGTCCTCATCGCAACCGCCGCTGCGGCGGCCCCCGCCGCTCCCACCGCGCAATCGCTGGAGCACACCACCACCACCACCGACCCGCAACTGACCACCGCGTTGCTCGCGTTTTACCAGGCACGCGACTTCGCGCTGGTATGGACCGACCCTTCGCGCCAGCACGCCCTGCTGAGCGCGCTCGCCGACCTCCACGACGACGGCCTGGACCCTCGGGACTACAACCTGGATGCGCTGCGCAGCGCTTGGTCGGTGCCGGCCGACGGGGTCGTCGATCCCGTCGCTACCGACATCCTCGCCACCCGCTCGCTGTTCACTGCACTGGCGCACTTGCTCGACGGCAAGGTCGATCCGCGCAAGCTGGAGCCGGGCTGGAACTTCCAACCACGCCCGCTCGATCTCGATCGCGGCCTGCAAAACGCCGCACTGGCGATCGGTGGCGGCCAGATCGCCGCGCTGTTCGACGGCGCCCGCCCGCAGCACCCGCTGTACGCGCAACTGCGCAGCGGTTTGCGGCGTCTGTACCAAGTCGCCGAAAGCGGCGGCTGGCCAACGATCGCGCCCGGTGAAACCCTCAAGCCGGGCCTGCACGACCCGCGCGTATCGATGCTGCGCCAGCGTCTGCAACAAGGCGGCTACGCGATCGCCGGCGACGGCCCGTCATCGGAGCTGTTCGACACATCGCTGGAGGCGGCCGTGCGCCAGTTCCAGCGCGAGCAATATCTGGAAGTCGACGGCGCCGTCGGCAAGGCCACGCTTGCCGCGCTCAACATCCCGGTGCAAGCGCGCATCGCGCAGTTGCGCGCCAATCTCGAACGCGCGCGCTGGCTGCTGCACGAGCCCAGCCGCGAATTCCTGCTGGTGGACATCGCCGGCTACAAGGCCAGCTTTTTCGAGAACGGTCAGCCGACCTGGAGCACGCGAGTGCAGGTCGGCAAGCCCTATCGGGAAACGCCGAGTTTTCGTTCGCAGATCGACCGCATCACCTTCAATCCCACCTGGACGGTGCCACCCACCATCCTGCGCAAGGACGTGCTGCCCAAGGTGCGCGCCAACCCCGGCTATCTCGCCGCCAATCACCTGCGCGCGCTCGATGCCAGCGGCAACGAACTCGATCCCGCGCAAATCGACTGGAACGACCCGCACGGCGTCACCTTGCGCCAGGATGCCGGCGCCGGCGCCGCCCTGGGCCGGGTGGCGATCCGCTTCGACAATCCCTACAGCGTCTATCTGCACGACACCCCGTACACCGCATTGTTCGGACGCGAGCAACGCGCCTTCAGCTCCGGCTGCATCCGGGTGGAGCAGCCGCTGGAACTGGTGGAACGCCTGTTCAACGATCCAGTGCAATGGAACCGCGCCGCCATCGACGCCGCCATCGCCAGCCGCCAGACCCGCACAGTGTCCTTGCCGCAACCGGTAACGGTGCTGCTGGTGTACTGGAGCGTGGACGTGCATCGCGACGGCCGGCTGTCGTTCAAGCCCGACATCTACCGCCGCGACGCCCGCCTGCAGTCCCTGCTGGAGCAGCCGCAGCCGCTGCATCTGGGGCGGTGACGCGGATGCCATCTATAGGGAACCTCTTGAAACCTACGACGCGATCCGATGCCTTGCATTCGGGCCGCTCGCTACGCTTTCAAGAGGTTCCCTGGAGTTGCCGCTGCCTTCCACACGGATCGCACACGCTTACGACTACCTGATCGCTCCTGCCGCCTGCCATTCCACCACCGCATCAACCTCGCCCACCAGCGTCCAGGCATCCGTCATCATGACCGAGTCCTGCGCTTGCCGCACTGGGCGTTGGCACCCTGCACATGCCCGGCAACATTCGTCTTGATGTTCGGTAGCGCCAGTTCGTTGAAAATGCCGCAATCCTTCACGGCCTGCGTGTGCCGGCACAGTCGGCGCAGTTGCTTCAATCGCTTCTCCAGACGCTGCAAGTCGTCGATGCGCTCGGCGACGTGGCCTATGTGTTCATCGAGCAGCGCATTGGCCTCGCCACAGTTCTGATCGGGCGCATCGCGGAATTTGAGCAGGGCGCGGATTTCGTCCAGCGTCATGTCCAGCGAGCGGCAGTGGCGGATGAACGTAAGACGCTCGGCATGAGCCTCGTCGTAGAGCCGGTAGTTGCCTTCGCTGCGCGGGGGCGCAGGCAACAACCCTTCCCGCTCGTAATAGCGGATGGTCTCGACCTGCGTGCCCGTACGCAGAGCGATATCGCCGATCTTCAAACCTGCCGCCATCTCGCCACCGAAACCTTGGAATAACTACAGGGTATGGCACGATACAACAGTTGATTGCGAGGACGCGAGAGGCATCGGGCGGGCGGACTTGACTCTGTAGCGGCTATAGGCTGTTAAATGCCGTCCATGTTGTCGCAACAATCGCCGGCCGTCCAACTCCCACGACCCTTTCGCGTCGAATCGCCCCATGCCGCGCGGATGGCAGCGAAACCAAATCCTGCACCGATAGACTGATGCCCGTACTCCGAAATCCCCGCCTACAGGCTTGGTTGCTGACGCTGCTCTGCGTCACGCTGCTGCTCGGGCGCGTGGGCGAAGCACATCTGCATCTATGCTTCGACGGCAAGGAAAGTCCGAGCAGCTTTCACGTGTTCGACATCAGCCTGCATCACTCCGGGTCCGGTATCGATGCGCCACACGACGATTTGGATGTCGCTGTGAGCGGCGAGCGGCTGTCCACCGGCAAGTTCCAGTGGAGTGCCCCGCTGGTGTTGCTTGCAGCCATTGTGCTGTGCGGATTCCCGCATGTCCGGCGCCGGTTGGCCGTTCCGTTCCTCGCGCGCACGTTTCCCGCAACGCCTCCCTTCCTGTGGCCGCCGTTGCGCGGCCCGCCCCTGCCGGCCTCCCGCTGACGCTCTGAGGCACTCGCCCGTCTGCGCCGTTTGCGGCGCGACGGCTTGATTCGGGCATCCGCCTTCCCTGACACGGCCGCTCCTGCGCATCCATGCGATGTGCAGGGATACAGCCGTGGCGCGATAGGCGGGATGCCCACCGGCCCGCGGCACGTGTGCGTCCCCGTACGGCGCACATGTGCGGCGGGGTCGACAGGAGATTTCAATGAACGCTTTACTCGTACGCGCCTTGGGCGCGTGCTATCTGGTTGTGGCCCTGCTGGCGCCACCCGCGCAAGCCGCCGATGTGGCGCCGCCGCTGACCTTGGGCGAGGCGGTGAATGCAGCGCTTGCCCGCAATCCGGATCTGGCGGCGTTCGCCTTCGAACTGCGGGCACAGGATGCGCGCACTCGCCAAGCGGCCCTGCGCCCGCCTCTGCAAGCATCGGTGGAGGCCGAGAACATTCTTGGTACAGGCGACACCCATGGGCTGGACGCCGCCGAGCTCACGTTCGCACTTTCCGGGGTCGTCGAGTTGGGCGGAAAGCGCTCCCATCGCGTATCGGCGGCGCTGGCGCAGTTCGGCGTGGTCGAGGTCGAAAGCCAGTCGCGCCAGCTTGATGTGCTCGCCGAGGTCACGCGCCGCTTCATCGCCGTGGCCGCTGCTCAAGAGCGGCTGCGGCTGGCGCAGCGCGGCAGCGAACTCGCATCGCAGACCGTCGCCGGGTCGGAGCGGCGCGTCAATGCCGCCAAGTCCCCGCACGTGGAGCTGGACCGCGCGCATATCGCCCAGGGCCGTGCGCGGCTGGAGCAGCGCCGTGCCGTCATCGAGTTGGATGCCGCTCGCAGGCAACTGGCTGCTATGTGGGGCGAGTCGCAGCCGGCCATCGGCGGCCAACTCTTTGGCGAGGTCCGCGGCGACCTGTTCGTGTTGCCGCCGACTGGCGACTTCGACGAGTTGCTGGGCCGACTCAAGACCAATCCCGACTTCCTGCGCTTCGCCTCCGAAACGCGCCTGCGTGAGGCGGAGTTGCGCCTTGCCGCGACGTTGCGAAAGCCCGACCTGACTCTGAGCGCCGGTGTGCGCCGCCTGGAGCAATCCGGAGACAACGCGGTCGTCGCATCCTTGTCGATCCCGCTCTTCAGCGGTTCGCGCGCGAGAAGCTTCGTTGCCGAGGCACAAGCCAGGCGCGAGCGCGTGGACGCCGAGCGTCGCGCTGCCGAAGTCAAGGCCAGCGCCACCCTCTACGAACTGCTGCAACAGCTCAGCCAGGCTGTGTTCGAAGCCCGGGCGCTCAAGGACGACATGTTGCCGCGCGTCGAGGAAGCGCTGAGGGAAACCCGCTACGCCTACGACCGCGGCCGCTACAGCTACCTGGAATTGGTGGACGCGCAGCGCGAGTACCTGACGGTCCAGCAGGCGCTGATCGCAGCGGCGACCGACGCCCACATCCTGCGCACCGAGATCGAGCGGCTGACCAACGCCCCGCTGGCCACACCGTGAACACCTACCGACATCCGACGGGAATCCCCATGAACCTGAAGCTGATGCACTTGATGATCGTGTTGCCGCTCTGGCTGTGCGCCTGCGGTGATGCCGAAAAACCCGCGATGCCCGCGCCCCAGGCCGAGTCTGGCCACGCCGAAATCGGCGAGGAAAACGACAACGGTGAAGCCGGCCACGCGGAAGAAACCGGGCATGAAGAAGAAGGCGGCCACATTGTGCTGACTCCGCAGCAGATCAAGGCCAGCGGCATCCAACTGGTGCAGGTCGGTCCTGCGCATATCCGCGACATGCTCCCGCTCTACGGCGTCATCGCGCCCAATGCGGAGCGCGTGCGCGAAGTCGCGGCACGCTTTCCCGGCACGATCCGCAATGTTGCGAAGAAGATCGGAGATCCGGTGCGCGAGGGCGAGGTGCTGGCGACCGTCGAGGCCAACGAGAGCTTGCGGACGTATCCGGTCACCGCGCCGCTCGCGGGTGTCGTCATCGCGCGCAACGCCAACCCCGGCGAGCAGACTGGTGACAAGACCCTGTTCACGGTTGCCGATCTGTCCACGGTCTGGGTCGAGCTGGCGCTGTTTCCGCGCGACGTGGCCAAGATCCGCGTGGGTCAGGAGGTGCGCGTGAAAAGTACCGAAGCCGGTCTCGACGCTACTGGCAACGTGGTTTACGTCGCGTCCTTCAGCCATGCCGCCAACCAAACGCTCACCGCGCGCGTGCTGCTTGATAACCCGGAACGCCGCTGGGCACCGGGCCTGTATGTCACCACCGAGGTCACGCTGGCCGAGACCGCCGCACCCGTCACCATCCGTAATGAAGCCGTGCAGACGCTGGAGGGTCGCAGCGTAGTGTTCGTGCAGGGCGACGAGGGCTTTGCGCCTCACGAGGTCACCTTGGGCCGCAGCGACAGTGAATTCGCCGAAGTGCTCTCTGGCCTGAAGGCGGGCGACACCTATGCCGCCGCCAACAGTTTCATCATCAAGGCTGAACTCGGCAAGGGTTCCGCCGAGCACGGTCACTGAGGGAGTATCGCCATGATCGACACACTCCTTCGTTTCTCCATTGCCCGTCGCTGGGTGGTGCTGTTTCTGGTGCTGGCCGTCGCCGCGCTCGGCGTATGGAACTATCAGCGCCTACCCATCGACGCGGTGCC
This sequence comes from Lysobacteraceae bacterium, assembly GCA_033765245.1. Lineage (GTDB taxonomy): Bacteria > Pseudomonadota > Gammaproteobacteria > Xanthomonadales > Xanthomonadaceae. The sequence goes on along the minus strand of JANRIF010000282.1, from coordinate 6,397 downwards.
CGACATCACCAACGTCCAGGTGCAGATCAACACCAGCGCGCCCGGCTATTCGCCGCTGGAAGTCGAGCAGCGCATCACCTATCTCGTCGAAACCGCCATCGCGGGCCTGCCGCAGATGGAGTACACGCGCTCGCTGTCGCGCTACGGCCTGTCGCAAGTGACGGTGATCTTCCACGACGGCACCGATATCTTCTGGGCCCGCAATCTCATCAACGAGCGCCTGCAACAGGCCAAGAGTCAGTTGCCGGGCGGCATCGAGCCCGAGATGGGACCGATCGCCACCGGCCTCGGCGAGATTTTTCTCTACACCGTCCACGCCGATGACAAGGCACGGCAAGCGAACGGTGCGCCCTGGGACGCGACCGCCCTGCGCACCTTGCAAGACTGGGTCATCCGGCCACAACTGCGCCTGGTACCCGGCGTCACCGAGGTCAACACCATCGGCGGCTTCGAGAAGCAGTTCCACATCACGCCCGATCCGGCGCGGCTGCTGGCCTTCGGTCTGAGCTTCGAGGATGTCGTGCAGGCCATCGGGAAGAACAATGCCAACGTCGGCGCCGGCTACATCGAGAAGAACGGCGAGCAATACCTGATCCGTTCGCCGGGCCAAGTCGCCGACATTCCCGCCATCGAGCGCATCATCGTCGCGCGCCGCGGTGGCGTGCCCATCACGGTGCGCGATGTCGCGGAGGTCGCCTTCGGCAAGCAGTTGCGCACCGGCGCGGCCACCCGCGATGGCGAAGAAGCAGTGCTCGGCACGGCGGTGATGTTGATCGGCGCCAACAGCCGCACGGTGTCGTATGCGGTATCCAGCAAGCTCGCGCAGATCAACAAGACCTTGCCGGAAGGCGTCACCGCCGAACCGGTCTACGACCGCACGGTGCTGGTCGACAAGACCATTGCCACCGTGCAGAAGAACCTGCTCGAAGGCGCGATCCTGGTGGTGGTCGTGTTGTTGCTGATGCTTGGCAACGTGCGCGCGGCCTTGCTGACCGCGTCGGTAATCCCACTGTCCATGCTGATGCTGATGACCAGCATGGTCGAGACCCAGGTCAGTGCTAACCTGATGTCGCTTGGTGCGCTGGATTTCGGTTTGATCGTCGACGGCGCCGTCATCATCGTCGAGAACTGCATCCTGCGGCTCGCGGCACAGCAACATCATCACGGCCGGTTGCTGACGCTCGAAGAGCGCTTTCACACGGTGTTCACCGCCACTCGCGAAGTGTTCACACCCAGCCTGATCAGCGTGCTTGTCGTGATTCTGGTGAATCTGCCGTTGCTGGCGCTGACCGGCGTCGAGGGCAAGATGTTCACGCCGATGGCGCTGACCGTGATCATGGCGCTGCTGGCGGCGCTGGTACTGTCGCTGACCTTCGTGCCGGCCGCCGTCGCCTTGTTCCTGCGCGGCAAGATCAAGGAGAAGGACAACCTCATCGTGCGCAACGCCAAGCGCGTTTACGCACCGGTGTTGGAAACGGCACTGCGGTGGCGCTCAGTCTTCATCGTGGCTGCCGTCGTGTTTGTTGTCGGCTGCGGCTGGCTGGCCTCGCGCATGGGCTCGGAGTTTATCCCCAGCCTGGATGAAGGCGATCTGGCGGTGCAGGCACTGCGCATTCCGGGCACCAGTCTGACCCAATCGCTGGAAATGCAGTTCCAACTCGAACGCGCGGTCATGGACATGCCGGAGGTGAAGACCTATTTCTCACGCTTGGGCACGGCCGAGGTCGCCACCGATCCGATGCCGCCGAACATCTCGGATGGCTACATCATGCTCAAGGACCGCAAGGACTGGCCCGACCCCGACAAAACCAAAACGGAACTCGCCGAGGAGATCGAGAAGCGCTTGGAGGGTATCCCAGGCAACGCCTTCGAAATCAGCCAGCCGATCCAGTTGCGCTTCAACGAGCTGATTTCCGGTGTGCGCTCGGATCTCGGCATCAAGGTCTACGGCGACGATCTCGATCAACTGCTGACGACCGGCAATGCCATCGCCAAGGTGCTGAACACGATTTCCGGCGCCGAGGGCGTCAAGGTCGAACAGGTCGCTGGTCTGCCGGTGCTGTCGGTGGAACCGAACCGCGCGGCGCTCTACCGCTACGGCCTCAACGTCACCGACGTGCAGGACGTGCTCGCCGCCGCCGCAGGCGGCGAAGAAGCCGGCCAGTTGTTCGAGGGCGATCAGCGTTTCGCGCTGGTGGTGCGTCTGCCGGAACATCTGCGTGGCGATCTCGCCGCGCTGGAGCGCCTGCCCATTCCGCTGCCAGAGAGTGAAAACTCGACAGCCGGTTCGGCACCCGGCGCGATGGCGTTCGTGCCGCTGGGCGAGATCGCGAGTCTCAAGCTTGCACCCGGCCCCAACCAGATCAGCCGCGAGAACGGCAAGCGCCGTCTGGTGGTGTCGGCCAACGTGCGCGGCCGTGACCTTGGCGGCTTCGTGACCGAGGTGCAACAAAAGATCGCCGCGCAGGTCAAGCTGCCGTCGGGTTACTGGCTTGCCTACGGTGGCACCTTCGAGCAACTGCAATCGGCGACACAGCGTCTGACCCTGCTGGTGCCGATGACGCTGGTGATGATCTTCGCGCTGCTGCTGATGACCTTCGGCTCCGCCAAGGACGCGGCGTTGGTGTTCAGCGGAGTGCCGTTAGCCCTGACCGGCGGCGTCATCGCACTGTGGCTGCGCGGCATTCCGCTGTCCATCACGGCGGGCGTCGGCTTCATCACGCTCTCCGGCGTGGCGGTGTTGACCGGCGTGGTCATGGTCTCGGCCATCCGCGACCGGCTGGCCGACGGCGTGAGCATCGACGCCGCGATCCGCGAGGGCGCGATGTTGCGTCTGCGACCGATCTTGATGGTCGCGCTGGTCGCCGCGCTCGGCTTTCTGCCGATGGCGCTGAACACCGGCACCGGCGCGGAAGTGCAGCGGCCGCTGGCCACCGTCGTCATCGGCGGCATCCTCTCGTCCACGCTGCTGACACTGCTGGTGCTGCCGGGCCTGTATCGCATGGCCTGGCGCCCGGAACGCAAACCCGATCAGACCGCCGCCCTCAAGGAGTCCCTCGCATGAAACTGATCAAGGCATTCATCCACCATGTGCGCGTGGCGGCAGTGGTCGAGGCCCTGGCCGACGCGGGTTATCGCAACCTCACCCTGCATGACGTCAAGGGCATGCTCAAGCCGATCACCGAAAACGAGCGCGATTACACCCATGAAACCGCCGGGATGGTGATCTCGGAAGTGCGCGTGTCGCTAGTCTGCAACGACGAGGACGTGGACGCAGTGACCTCCATCATCCGTACCACGGCCCGCGTTGGGTCCGGTATCTCGGGCTACGTCTACGTGTCGCCGGTGGATCAGGCGTTGCCTATCGGCGGTCCGGAGAACGAGCCATGAAAGAGATGCGTGAGGATGGCTTTGCTGGCCCCTGGTGGCAATTCCCGGCGCTGCGCAATGCGTTGGTGGCCGGCATCGTCGCCGGCCTCGCCTTCGCGCTGGAGCGGATGGGCGCCATCGCGCACCACAACGCGATGTGGGCCTACATCGCCGCGATTCCACTGGGCGCCTGGTACTGGGCGCGTGAGGGCGTCGAGGAACTGATCGAGGAACGCGAAGTCGGCATCGGTATCCTGATGCTGGCGGCGACGGCCGGTGCTGCGATCCTGGGGCTGTGGGACGAGGCAGCGGCGCTGGTCGTGCTCTACGGCGCCGCCGAGGGCACCGAGGAATACACCTACACGCGCATGCGCGGCGCGATCCGCGCCCTGCTCGACCTCGCGCCCAGGGAAGCGCGGCTACTGCGTGATGGATCGGAAACAATCGTGCCCGCGGAAGCGCTGAAACCGGGCGACCGCTTCGTCGTGCGCCCGGGCGAAAGCGTCGCGACCGACGGCGTAGTCGTCGAGGGATCGTCCGACCTCAACGAGGCGCCGGTGACCGGCGAGTCCGTGCCGGTAGACAAGAGCGTGGGCGCGCCCGTGTTTGCGGCCAGCCTCAACGGCGAAGGCGCGCTGGTGATCGAGGCGACGCGCGCGTTCGCCGACAACACGTTGTCGCGGATCATCCACTTGGTCGAAGAAGCACAGGAGCGCAAGGGCAAGGCGCAGCAATGGATCGAGCGCTTCGGCAACTGCTACAGTCCCGCGGTGCTGATCGTCTCCGCGCTGCTGTTGCTCGTGCCGTGGACACTCGGGCTGCCCCTTGCCATCTGGGCCGATCGCGCGGTGGTGCTGCTGGTTGCCGCCGCGCCTTGCGCACTGGTGATGTCCATGCCGATGGCGATGGCCGCGGGCATCGGCGGCGCGGGCCGGCGCGGAATCCTGATCAAGGGCGGCGCACACCTGGAGCATCTGGGCGTAATCAAGGTCGTGGCCTTCGACAAGACCGGCACGCTGACCAAGGGAAGCCCGGTCGTCACCGATGTCGTGTCCGTCGTCGGCGACGAGACGGAGTTGCTCGCAGCGCTCGCCGCGGTCGAGCATCACTCCCAGCATCCGCTCGCTCGTGCAATCGTCGACCACGCGAATGCTCGAGGCGTGAACTGGGCACCAGCCACCGACTTTCGCTCGCTGACCGGCGCTGGCGCACAAGCCCGGATCGACGGAACGGAATGGACCGTCGGCAGCCCAGCATCGTTCCAGGCGGGCGGCGTGAATCTGCACGACATCGCGAGCCGCATTGCCGAGTTGCAGGAACAGGGCATCACCGTTGTGCTGGCGCGCCGGGGTGCGGTATTGCGGGGCGCGATCGGGCTTCAGGATCAGCCACGGGCCGAAGCCAAGTCCGTGATCGATGCGCTGCACCGCCTCGGCGTACGCACAGCGATGCTCACCGGCGACAACCGTCGCACCGCCGAATTCATCGCGAAGGCGTTGGGCATCGACGACGTGCGCGCGGAACTCAAGCCCGACGACAAGGTGCTCGCGGTACGTCGCCTGCAACACGAGCACGGCGCGGTGCTGATGGTCGGCGACGGCGTCAACGACGCCCCTGCGCTGGCCGCCGCGACCTGCGGCATCGCGATGGGCGCAGCGGGCACCGACGCCGCGATCGAAGCCGCCGATGTCGCGCTGATGACCGATGACTTGCGCAAAGTCGTCGAGGCATTGGCTCTGGGCCACAAGGCGCGACGGGTCAGCCTGCAGAACATCGTGTTCTCGATCGGCATTCTGACGGTGATGATCCCGCTGGCGGTGGCAGGCGTGATCGGCGTCGCGGTCGCGGTCGCGGTGCACGAAGGCGCGGAACTGCTGGCTGTGGCCAACGGCCTGCGTGCAGGGGCATCGTCACCAATCCGGGAATGAGCGACGATCCGTGAGAGTCTGAGCGGTCTGCGCCAGCACGCAGACGGAAACACCAACGCCATCATCAGCAGCAAACGGCTGCCGATGGCAAACAGCCGTTTGCTATGTCACCCGTTCATCGGCTCAATAACGGCAATCGACTATGTATGGCAATCCGGGCGCCGGCGGCGATGGAATTCACTTGCCTTCGAGTTCCACCATGTCGCTGGCTTTCGCTTCGCCCTGTACCACCTCGGCGCTGGCGTAATGCTCATCGAAGATCTTGGCGATACGCACCTTGCCGATCGACTCGCGGTGGAAACCGGGGCCAGCAGCCTTGGGCGCAACGTTGTCGCGCACATGCCGAACCAGATTCAACTCCTGACCGACCTGGGCGCCGCTGCCGTCGCCAATGCAGACCACCAGCGAATTGCCGTCGACCGACAACACCTGGCCCTGCATGACCAGTCGATGGTAGACCGGGCCGGCACTGACGCTGCCGGCGAGCAACAGGCCACTCAGAGCGGCGATCACCAGGCGCCGCGACGGCAGAGCGGGCGCCAGTGCGCGAAACGATTGCAGGCTGCGAGAGATTTGGTTTGAACCGTTCATGACATCACCTCGATGGGTCGGACCAAAGGGACCGCAGCGGGTGTCGATGCTGCGGCGGGGTGCCGTCGTCCATGGCGGCAAAACCGTGCTGGCTCAACATGCACATCCGCCTTGTCGCTGCCGGTACCGCGGCGCCGTGCCGGGCAGGCGGACACATCAAACGCGAATCATCCGATCGGTAATCTCCAGACGTGGGTCGATGCTGCGGCGAACTTGTCCGGTTCGCCTTGACCGCAATCAAATTGTTCACGATCCGCCGTTCAATAACGCCCGCTGCCGCCCAGCCGCAACGCATTGCTCACCACCGACACCGAACTCAGGCTCATCGCCAACGCCGCGATCATCGGACTGAGCAGCAGGCCGAACACCGGATACAGCACGCCCGCCGCGATCGGCACGCCCAGCGCGTTGTAGAGGAAAGCGAAGGCGAGGTTCTGTTTCATGTTGGCCACGGTGGCGCCGGAAATCTCGCGCGCCCGCACGATGCCGCGCAGGTCGCCCTTGACCAG
>JANRIF010000276.1:0-5107 GCA_033765245.1 Lysobacteraceae bacterium | reverse complement strand
GCGCAGTACCGCGACGCCAAGGACACCTGCAACGGCTGCCATGCCGCCGACGATGCCCACAAAGGCGCGTTGGGAGTGGATTGCGAACGCTGCCACAACACCCGCGACTGGCGCCTCGGCGAGTTCGATCACACCCGCTGGACCGCCTTTGTGCTGGATGGCGCCCACCTCAGGACGCGCTGCGATCAGTGTCACCTGCCCGGTAGCGCCCGCGCGCCAAAAATTTCAACCGCATGCGGCAGTTGCCACGCTGGCGACGACGTTCACGAAGGCGCATTCGGACTGCAGTGCGAGCGTTGTCACGTCACTCCCTCGTTCAAACAGATCAAGCACCCCTTGATGAAAGGACAGCAATGATGGCTACCGGTATTCGCGGTATCGCAAAAGCGGCGTTTGCCTGCGTGCTGGCGTTCGCACTGGTTCCTGCGGCCATGGCGGCGGGAGCGGTCGAGGGAGAGAAGGGTTTCGACCACCTCAAGACCGGCTTCGCCTTGATCGGCGCACATCAGAGTGCGCGCTGCGAGAGCTGTCATGTGCGCGGCGTGCTGCGCGGTACCCCGCGTGACTGCGCCAGTTGTCACGGCGCGGGAGCGCGCATCGTGGGAGCGACGCGGACACCGGCCAATCACGTGCCGATCACCAAGTCCTGCGACAGTTGCCATCAGACCACGGTGTGGATGCTGTCGCGCTTCGACCACAGCAGTCTTGGCGGCGCCAGTTGCGCGAGTTGCCATAACGGCGGCAGCGCCGACGGCAAATCGGCAACTCACATCTCCACCAGCGCCGATTGCAACCAATGCCACCGCACCAACGCCTGGGTGCCGGCCACCTTCGATCACAACGACGTCGCTGCAGGTGGTTGCAATACCTGTCACAACGGCACCACCGCCGCTGGCAAGAACGCCAGTCATCTGCCGACCACCGCGAGCTGCGATCAATGCCACCGCACATCGGCGTGGACTCCTGCCACGTTCAACCACAACGGTGTCGCGGCCGGTGGCTGCAATACCTGCCACAACGGTTCGACTGCGACGGGCAAGAATGCCAATCACCTGCCGACCACGGCATCGTGCGATCAATGCCATCGCACCACCGCGTGGACGCCGGCGACGTTCAATCACAGCGGCGTGACGGCAGGCGGCTGCAATACCTGCCACAACGGTTCGACCGCAACCGGCAAGAACGCCAATCACCTGCCGACCACGGCATCGTGCGATCAATGCCACCGCACCACCGCGTGGACGCCGGCGACGTTCAATCACAGCGGCGTGACAGCAGGCGGCTGCAATACCTGCCACAACGGTTCGACTGCGACGGGAAAGAACGCCAATCACCTGCCGACCACGGCATCGTGCGATCAATGCCATCGCACCACGGCATGGACGCCGGCGACGTTCAACCACAGCGGCGTGACAGCAGGCGGCTGCAATACTTGCCACAACGGTTCGACCGCCACGGGCAAGAATGCCAACCACCTGCCGACCACGGCATCGTGCGATCAATGCCATCGCACCACCGCGTGGACGCCGGCGACGTTCAACCACAGCGGCGTGACGGCGGGCGGCTGCAATACCTGCCACAACGGTTCGACCGCCACGGGCAAGAATGCCAACCACCTGCCGACCACGGCATCGTGCGATCAATGCCATCGCACCACGGCGTGGACGCCGGCCACTTTCAGCCACAGCGCAGTAACGCCAGGGAGTTGCACCACCTGCCACAACGGCACCACCGCGACCGGCAAGAACGCGAGCCACCTGCCGACCACGGCGAGTTGCGACCAGTGTCATCGCACCACGGCATGGACCCCCGCCACGTTCAGCCATACCGCGATCACACCAGGGAGCTGCAACACCTGCCACAACGGCAGTACCGCAACCGGCAAGTCCGGTAACCATTTCGCCACCACCAAGTCCTGCGATGCCTGCCACCGCACGACCGCGTGGACGCCAACGATCGCCTATGCGCACGTGTCGCCGGGTTATCGCGCTCACCGTGCCGGCATGCAGTGCACGGCCTGCCACAAGAACAATAACGAGGTGATTTCCTGGCAATTTCCGGCGTACCGGCCGGATTGCGCTGGGTGCCATGCCTCGGAGTTCAAGCAGAGCGCGCACAAGAAGACCGAGGTGCCCACCACGATCTTCTACACCGTGAACGAGTTGCGCGACTGCAGCGGCAGTTGCCATCAGTACAACGATTCGACCTTCACAACCATCAAGAAATCACGCACGGGTGAGCATCATGCAACTGACGGCGGGTTCGACTGAGAGCCGGTGAAAAACATGCCCGCCTACTGCGACCGCCACCAACCGCCTCCATCGGCGTTGCGCTGCGCGGAAACGGTGGTCATTTGGCTCGCCAAACTCCCTTGTCTTCGCTTAGCGCGCCTTGCCGGAGACGCTTGGCATCGGTCTCACGACGGCGTTCAAATTTTTCACAGGCTCTGATCCCATGAACTACTCTCATCGCGCGTCCTCGAAAATCCGACCGATCCGGTGGTGGCTGCGTGCCGCCTACGCGCTGGCGGTGCTGTGGGCGTTGGCGGTCGCGCCGAACGTCAACGCACAGTTGCTCGACGACATCGAGGTGGTGGAACGCGAGGACGGCGTAGCGGTGCTGATCCACTTCGCCGCGCAGATCGGTTATCGCCGTCACGTCGTATCGCCGGCCGGAGATGAGATACAGGTGTTCTTCGCGCTCAACGCGGCCGACCCGGCGGCACGCGGTGTGGTGGAAGACAAGCGCGTGGTACCGGCGGCGCATGACCTGCCGGGCTTGACCGTGCACTACCTCTCGCGGCGCGAAACCGCGACTTTGCAGCAGGTCGACCTGAACTTCGATGAGCCGGTGGACGTGGTGCGGGTGGGCCTGGGCACCGACAATCGCAGCTTGGTGGCGATCGTGCGCACGCGGCACATGCCGCCGCCACCCGAGCCGACCGCGGTACGCCCCGCACCGATGCCCGAACCGACGCCCGCCGCGCCGACACCGGCGCCGCCCGAGCCGATGCCGCCGGTCGCCGGCGAGCAGCCGTCGACGGCGGTGCCGTCGGAGCTGCCGCCGCCGGTTGCCGCGGGCGAATTGTCGGGCGATACCGACGCCATGCTGGCGCGCGCTCGCGCGGCAGTGGCGACCGGCCGTTACGAGGACGCGGTGGCGGTACTCAACCAGTTGCTCAATTTGCCGCCGAACGCGGCCTCATCGCAGGCGCAGGAGCTGATCGGCATCGCCCGCGAGGGACTGGGCGAGACGCAGCGCGCGCGCGTCGAATACGAGCTCTACCTCAAGCTGTATCCGGATTCGCCGCGCGCGTCGCGGGTCAGGGAGCGCATCGCCACGCTCGACGCGGCCGGCACGCAAACGGCCGCGAAGGCCGCGGCACCGAAGACGGAGTTCTGGGGCAGCGTGGGGCAGTCGTATTACGGCGGTCAGTCGCGTATCCGCAACGAGACCACCATCATCACGCCGGGCACGGATGCGACTCTGATCGACATCCAGGACATTTCGAACAACGATCAGTCCTCGATCGTCACCAATGTGGACGCCAACCTGCGCTATCGCGGCAACGGGTGGGATGATCGCTTCGTGCTGCGCGATGTCTCGGTATGGAGCTTCCTCAACGGCCAGCCCAGCGAGAACCGGCTGTCGGCGCTGTACGGCGATTTCAAGAACGAGCGCTTGCGCTTCGATGCGCGCGTCGGCCGGCAAAGCTCATCGAGCGGCGCGGTGCTGGGGCGCTTTGACGGCGCCACGCTGCACTACGGCATTGGCCCGTCCTGGCGCGCCGGCGCGTTCGGCGGCACTCCGGCCGAGCCGACGCTGGGTTCGCGCAAGACCTTCTATGGACTCACCCTCGACAACGACAAGCTGCTCGACGGCATGGGCTTTGGCGTGTACGCAGTCGAGCAGCGCACCGAGGGTCTGGTCGACCGGCGCGCGCTCGGCAACGAGATCCGCTATTTCTCGCAGCGGCTGTCGATGTTCTCGCTGTTCGATTACGACACCCACTTCAGCCGCGTCAACATCGCCTCCGCTCAGGGCGCGCTGACGCTCAAGAACGGCGCCACCTGGAACCTGTTGTACGACTACCGGCGCAGCCCGCCGCTGCAATTCACCAATGCGCTGCTGGGCAGTCCGACGCTGTCGCTGAAGGACCGCATCGCCGCGGAATCGCGTGAGCAGTTGGAGCGCGAGGCGCTGGGTCTGACCCCGGTTTCCAAGGTGCTGCTGCTGGGCGCGTTGTACCCGGTGAGCGCGCATTGGCAGATCGGCAGCGAGTTCCGCGTCTCCAGCGTCAGCGGCACTATCGCGACCGCCACCTTGCCGGCGGCCGAAGGCACCGGCAACGTCTATTCCTACACGCTGCAGGCGATCGGCACGGGTATTTTCTCGCCTTCGACGGTCATGGTGTTCAACGCCAACCGCTCCACCTCGACCGCCTATGACGCCTGGCTCGGATCGGTCAACGCACGCTTCCGCCCCACCGATCGCTGGGCGCTGGAGCCGACCGTGCGTTATTACGTGCAGGACAACATCGGCGGATCGCAGTTGCGGCGGCTGTCGCCGACTCTGCGCACCACGTATCAGTTGCGCGACAAGATTTCGCTGGAGTCGGAAGTGAGCGTGGAGAGCTCGCGCACGCGCGGCACCATCGTCGACGAAAACAGCAGCGTGTTGTTCTACTACATCGGGTATCGCGCCGAGTTTTGAGCAATCCAGTTGTGCAGCGGTAAGAGATAGCCGGGGTCCGCAAAGGGCGCAAAGGGGCAAAGGGCGCGAATGCAGCGGGTGGCGGCCTTGCGTTCGTTGGGTGCGGCGCTATCCACGGTGGGGCGGGCGGCGGGCGCGGTGCGTGTCCCGTGTGACCGGAGTTTCTTGGCGAACTTTGCGTCATTGGCGGACCCCACTGGGTTCTGCGCAATTCATCCCCGCGCTGGTGCCTGCGCGATGCATGGCGACACGTCGGCCTCGCGTACAATGCGCGGATGCCTCTGATTACTCTCAACCACGTCGACTACGGCGTCGGCGGCCCGCTGTTGCTCGAAAAAGTCGACTTCAGCGTGGAACCCGGCGAACGCATCGCCTTGATCGGCCGCAACGGCGC
>JANRIF010000274.1:0-6610 GCA_033765245.1 Lysobacteraceae bacterium | reverse complement strand
ATGGTCGCCCTCGGCAGTCCGAAGCGATTGCCGTGGCCGGTGGCGAACAACGCGAGTTGCGGCGCCACCGCGGCAACGAACTCCGGCGATGACGAAGTGTTGCTGCCATGGTGCGGCACCACCAGCACGTCCGCGCGCAGCAGAGCCTTTTGCTCGCGCAGCAGCCGCTGCTCGATCACCGCCTCGACGTCGCCCGGCAACAACGCGACCCCGTGCGCACCGACGATACGCAGCACGCAACTGCTGTCGTTGCGCAGGTACGGAAAATCCGCGGGTGGATGCAACCACACGAACCGCACGCCGTCCCAGTCCCAACCGGCGCCGCGCTGACAGGCTCGCATGTCGGCATTGGCATAGCCCTCCGGCGCATCGACCACCGTTGGCGCAAAGGCGCGCTGTACCGCAGCCGCGCCGCCAGCGTGATCGTTGTCGCCGTGACTGACGACCAGACGGTCCAGCCGCGTCACGCCCAGCGCATGCAAGGTCGGCGACACCGCCGCCTCGCCCATGTCGAAACGCCCTTCGATCGCCGGCCCGGCATCGAACAGCAGCGCGTGGCCCTGGGTACGCACCAGTACCGACAGCCCCTGCCCGACGTCGATCAGATCGAGCGTAAAGTCTCCCGCTGCTGGCGGCGTGTGCGCTGGCCGCAGCAGCGGCAGCAGCAGCACCAGCCCCAACCAGCGCAGCGGCACCGCGCGCGGCAGCAGCACCCACACGCAGCCGATCAACGCCAGCAGCAATGCCAGCGGCGTCGGCTCCGGCAACCACAGCAGCGCGCCATGCCAATCGGCCACCCGCTCCAACCCGCGCCAGAGCAGTTCCATCGCACCTTCTGCCAGCACCACCAGCGGCGCCGACAGCGCCGGCACGATCCAGGTGGCAAGCGCGGCCAGCAAGCTCAACGGCACCACCAGCAGACTGATCCACGGGATCCCGATCAGATTGGCGAACGGCCCGGCCAGCGATGCCTGCGCAAAGAACCACACGGTCAGCGGCAACAATCCCAAGGTCACCACAGCCTGCGCACTGAGCAGGCCGCGCCAGCCCGCCGCCGCGCCCGGCAGACACCACAACAACCAGCCCACACCGGCAAAGCTGAGCCAAAAGCCCGGCGCCAACACCGCCAACGGATCGGCCAGCAACAGGCTCAGCAGCGCCAGCGCGAATGCGCTGGCCGCCCCCTGCGCCCGGCGCAGCCCGCGCGCCAGCGCTACCACGCCGATCATCAACAAGGTCCGCACCGTCGGCAACGCGAAACCGGCCGCCGCCGTATAGATCGCGGCAAACGCGAACGCCGCCAGTGCCGCTGCCTGCGGCCGTGGCCAGCGCAACCCCAGACCCGGCCACAAGCGATACCAGGCGCCCATCAACAAGGCGCCGAAGCCCGCCAGCAACCCGACGTGGAACCCGGAAATCGCGATCAGGTGGGTCAGCCCGGTGGCACGCAGCACTTCCCAGTCGCGCGTGCTCAATCCACGGGTATCGCCCAGCGCCAGTGCCCGCACGAATCGCGCGCGCGCGCCCATGGCGCGTGCCAGACGATCGCGCCAGGCATCGAGGCCCGCTGCTGGCGCCAGTTGCCGCGCCTGCTCGGGCGAACGCACATAGCCCGTCGCCGCCAGCCGCTGCTGCAGCGCGATACGTTCGAAATCGTAACCGCCCGGATTGAGCACCCCACGCGGTCGCCGCAACCGCACCGTGAACTGCCAACGCTCGCCCGCCTGAAACGCCGGCTGCGGCGCATAGGTATTCAGCCGCACCCGTTGCCCGAGCAACGCCTGCGCGCGTGGCTCCGCGCCATCGATCACCAACGCAAAGCTCCAGCCGTCGGCGCGCCGCTCGGGCAGATCGACGATGCGCCCGCTCACCTGCACGTCCTCGCCCTGCAAGGCCGTCGGCAGGCGCAACGCCAACGCGCCCTGCGCCTGCAGCAGCGCCCAGCCGAATCCCAACGTCGCCGCGCCCAGCAACCGCAATGCACGCACACCGCGATACCACGCACACACGCCCAGCGCGATCGCAGCCACCCACACCCAACCCGGCGGCAGCATCGGCAGCCGCAACGCCGCCAGCACCCCCAGCAGCACGGCGGCGGCAACGGCCAGACTCAACGGCGGAAGACGACGCGCGCTCATCGCGTGGGATGGTTTCACATCGGCGCGATGATCGCGAGTCGTGCGGCATGAGATGCGCCGAACTTGTCACGCTCCGGCCGGGATACGCCAATCCGCGCCGCGTCGATTGCCGACGTGTGCACGTGCGACGCCGGGCTATGCCGCCATCGCCTCCAACCCCTGCAAGCGCCCACCGCGCAATTCCAGCACGCGATCGAAACGCCGCGCCAGGCGCAGGTCGTGGGTCACCACCACCAGGCTGGTGCCCTGGCTGCGGTTGAGTTCCAGCATCAGTTCGAACACCGTGGCGGCGGTCTTTTCGTCGAGGTTGCCGGTGGGTTCGTCGCCGAGCACGCAGGCCGGGCGATTCACCAGTGCCCGCGCCACTGCCGCGCGCTGGCGCTCGCCGCCGGACAATTCGCCGGGCTTGTGGGCGATGCGATGGCCGAGACCGACTTGATCGAGCAGCGTCCTGGCACGCCCCTGTGCCTCACGCACCGCCTCACCCGCGATCAACATCGGCATCATCACGTTTTCCAATGCGGTGAATTCGGGCAGCAGGTGGTGGAACTGGTAGACGAAGCCCAGCGCGCGATTGCGCAGATCGCCGCGCGCCGCATCGCCGAGCTTGGACATCGCCTGACCGGTCACGTAGACCTCGCCGGCAGTCGGCTTGTCCAGCCCACCCAGCAGATGCAGCAACGTGCTCTTGCCAGCGCCGGAAGCGCCCACGATGGCGACGGTCTCGCCGGCCGCCACCGCCAGATCGAGGTCGCGAAAAATCTCCGCACGCAAACCGCCTTCGTCATAGGTCTTGCCGAGGCCCGTGCAGGCGAGTACTGCGGTGGTGGTCATGGGGTTGGTTCCTTGGAAGCTGGGACTCGGGGCTCGATGAAGCCGGGACTGGGGACTCGGGACTGGGGACTCGGGAAAGCTAAAGGCAAAAGCTCCAAAGCGAACCCCTCCCCAACCCTCCCCTTCGCTTACAGCGAAAGGGAGGGAGCGACAGCCGCAGCGCGCAAGCTTGTAGTCCCGAGTCCCGAGTCCCGAGTCCCGGCTACTCATACCGCAACGCCGCCGCCGGGTCGGTGCGGGCGGCGCGCCATGCGGGATACACGGTTGCCAGCAGGCACATCGCAAACGCTACCAGCGCGATCAGGGTCACGTCATCGGCGCGTAGCGCGGTCGGTACGCCGGTGATGTAGTAGACGTCCTTGGGCATCAGGTCGATGTGGAAGGTGCTCTCGATCAGGCTTACTACCGAATCGAGCTTGAGCGTCAGCAGCACCCCTGCGAGCACGCCGCCGAGGATGCCGACCAACCCGATCAGGGCGCCCTGGATCACGAACACCCGCATCACTGCGTTCGGGCGCAGCCCCAGGGTGCGCAGGATCGCGATGTCGGCCTGCTTGTCGGTCACCAGCATCACCAGCGACGACACCAGATTGAACGCCGCCACCGCCACGATCAGCGACACCACCAGAAACATCATGGTCTTTTCGAGCTTGATCGCGCGAAAGAAGTTGGCGTGGTCGCGCGACCAGTCGCGCACCCGGTACACGTCGGGCAGGCGCGCCGCCAGATCGTGCGCCACTTCGTAGCCCTGCATCAGATCGGTCAGGCGCAGCCTCACCCCGGTGACGCCATCGCCCAGGCGCATCAGTTTCTGCGCGTCGCGCAGATGGATCACCCCGAGCCCCAGGTCGTAATCCTGCACGCCCGCCTCGAAGATGCCGACCACGGTGAAGCGCTTGAGCTGCGGCAGCACGCCCACCGGGGTGGTGCGAAACTCGGGCACGAAGGCAGTTACCGCGTCGCCCACGTCCACCCCGAGCCACAGCGCCAGTTCCTTGCCAAGGATGATGTTGAAAGTGCCCGGCTTGAGGTCGTCGAGGCGGCCGGCGATCATCTTGTCGGCCAACTGCGACACGTCCGGTTCGCGCTCGGGCAACACGCCGCGCAGCAGCGCGCCCTGGGTCTGCGCGCCTTGCAGCATCGCCTCACGTTCGGCGTACGGTGCGGCACCGATCACCCGCGGGTCGGTATGCGCCAATTCCACCGCATGCTGCCAGTCGCGCAACGGTTCGCCAGCACCGCTGATGGTGGCGTGCGCGACCATGCCGAGGATGCGGTTACGCAGTTCCTGCTCAAAACCGTTCATCACCGAAATCACGGTGATCAGCGCCATCACTCCGATCACGATGCCCAGCATCGAGGCGGCCGAGATGAACGAGATGAAGCGGTTGCGCCGCTTGGCGCGGATGTAACGCAGGCCGATGGCCAGCGACAGCGGTCTGAACACAGCGACCTCGATGTGGATGGATGGCTATGCGTGCGGCGGCGGAGGTTCGGCGTCGAGTGCCCCCGCGCGCAGCGCCAACTCCCGGCGCGACGCGGCGCTCAGCGTATCAGGCCACCACAGGGCATGGACGGTTCGCCCGTTGGCATCGTTCAGGGTAATGCCAGCCAACGGCCCGCGGCGGTGGATCGCGACGATGCTCACCGCTTCGACGCGACCGTCGGTGAGGCGCTGCGCGTTGGCATCCGCGCCTTCCCAGATCAACGTCCAAGGTGGGCGGCGCAGTTCGCGCCAGCCGCCGTGCAGGCCGAGCGCGAACGCCAGCACCGCCAGCCACGGTCGCCAACTCGCGGGCAAATCGCTGAGCACGATCGCCAGCGCCGCCAGCGCTCCGATCAGCACCGCGCCGGACACCGCCCAGCGCGACGCGCGCCACTCAATGCGGCAGGGCGAGGATGCGCTCGACAAGGTCGCTCAACTCCGGATCGGACACCGGCTCACGACGCAGGAACCAGCGCCACAAGCGGTCGTCCTCGGTTGCCAGCAGACGTTCGAACTGCTCGCGCTCGGCCAGGTCCGCGCCGGCCCAACGGGTGTCGAGATAGCGCCGCATCAGCGTGTCCAGCTCGCGCATGCCGCGCCGGCAGCGCCACTGCAGGCGACGCAATTGGGCGTCGTCGCTCAACGCAACGCACTCCACGCCAGTACCGCCCACAGCACCCACAACACCAGCGACGACAGCATGTACACGCTGAAGCGATGCATCACCCGGTTATAGCTGCAGTGAATCAGGCTGTGGACGGCGCGCAAGACCACGAACAACCACGCCAGCAGCAGCACCAGGCTGCCGGTGTTGCCGGTGACATGGGCGATCAGCAGTGCCACGTAGAACAGCACCGGCAGCTCGAACAGATTGCTGAAGTTGTCGGCAGCGCGGGTATCTTGCATCGCGCTTGCCTGACCACGGCTCGCCAGAGCCTGCGGCGCGATACGGCGCGCCCGCATTTCCGCCAAGCGGGTCTGGTACAGACGTATCCACACCAGCAAAGTGATGCCGACCATCGCCAGCATCGGCGCAAAAATTCCACCGTGTGCCATGTCGTTGCTCCGTGGCTAGTGTGGTGCGTCGTAATTTTGGAAACCTAAATGCGTAGGCTGGGGTGAGCGTAGCGACCGAGTGTAGCGAAGGCGGCTGCTCCTACGCATCCTGCGTCCTCAGCACTTGCACATCCATGTGCTGCGTAGCTCGCGTAGCGAGCGCTGTCGCGAAGCGACCGAACCCCAGCGCCGTTACCGCTGCGAAATGTACATGCTGGGGTTCGCTGCGCTCACCACCAGCCTACGCATTAACAATGCGTCACCATGAACGGTGCACTACACACTACTGTCGCGCAGGCGCGCGGGCTCTAGACGCCGCGCCGCTGCAGCATCAGCTTCTTGATTTCGCCGATCGCCTTGGCCGGGTTCAGGCCCTTGGGGCAGGTGCGGGTGCAATTCATGATGGTGTGGCAGCGGTACAGCTTGAACGGGTCTTCCAGATCGTCCAGACGCGCGCCAGTGTCCTCGTCGCGCGAGTCGACGATCCAGCGATATGCCTGCAACAGGATCGCCGGGCCGAGGTAGCGGTCACCGTTCCACCAGTAGCTCGGGCAACTGGTCGAGCAGCAGGCGCACAGGATGCACTCGTACAGGCCGTCGAGCTGCTTGCGCTCGGCCGGCGACTGCAGGCGCTCACGGGTGGGCGGCGCGCTCTGGGTGCGCAGCCAGGGCTTGATCGAGGCGTACTGCGCGTAGAAATGGGTGAGGTCCGGCACCAGGTCTTTCACCACCGGCATGTGCGGCAGCGGATAGATCGGCACTTCCTTCTTGCCGCAATCGGCGATGGCCTTGGTGCAGGCCAGGGTGTTGGTGCCGTCGATGTTCATCGCGCACGAACCGCAGATGCCCTCGCGGCAGGAACGGCGGAACGTCAGCGTGGGGTCGATCTCGTTCTTGATCTTGATCAGCGCATCCAGAACCATCGGCCCGCAACTGCCCATGTCCACCTCGTAGGTGTCCACCCGCGGATTGGCGTCATCGTCCGGGCTCCAGCGATACACCTTGAACGTGCGCACCTCGCCCTTGGCGTTGCTCACCGGGAAGTGCTTGCCCTGAGTAACGCGCGAGTTTTTCGGGAGATTGAATTCGGCCATTG
>JANRIF010000253.1:0-14464 GCA_033765245.1 Lysobacteraceae bacterium | reverse complement strand
GGTGCCGCCGCGTTGCACGTGGCGCGGACGGTGTGCCGCCGTGCGGAGCGCGGCATCGTCGAACTGGCAGCCGATCCGAACGAACCCGTCAGCGAACCTGCACTGCGCTACATCAACCGGCTGTCCGACCTGCTGTTCGTGCTGGCGCGGGTGCTGGCGCGCGCCAGCGGTCACGGCGAGGTGCTGTGGAATCACGATCGCAGGCCGGCGCGATGACCGCGACAACAGCGGGCGGCCACTGGCGGCCGCGCGCGAAAACCCGCGCCGGGCGTTGAGCCAATGCTGGCCATCTACAGCCATCCCGCCTGCATCGCACACGATCCCGGCCCGGGCCACCCGGAGTGTCCGGAGCGGCTGCTCGCGGTGGCGGAGGCGCTGCGCGCGGCGCTGCCGCAGTTGCAGTGGATCGAGGCGCCGCAGGCCATGCGCAGCCAATTGCAGCGCGTGCATTCGCCGGAACTGATCGCGCAGATCCTCGATGAGCCGGTGCGCGGCCTGCGCCGACTCGATGCCGACACCGCCATGAGCGCGCAATCGGCCGAGGCAGCATTGCGCGCCTGCGGCGCCGGCATCGCCGGCGTCGATGCAGTGATGCGCGGCGATGCGCGGCGTGCATTCTGCGCTGTGCGCCCACCCGGCCACCATGCCACCGCCGACATCGCCATGGGCTTTTGTCTGTTCAACGCGGTCGCGGTGGCGGCCGCGCACGCATTGGAAGTGCACGGACTGACGCGAGTGGCGATCGTCGATTTCGACGTCCATCACGGCAACGGCACCCAGGCCATCTTCGAGTCCGAGGAACGGGTGATGTACCTTTCGTCGCACCAGGCGGCGGCGTATCCCGGCACCGGCTTCGCCAACGAGCGGGGAGTCGGTAATCTGGTCAACGTACCGCTACCCGCGGGCAGCGGCGGAGCCGTATTCCGGCGCGCATGGCAGGAGCGCCTGCTGCCGGCGCTGGCGCAATTTCGTCCGCAGTTGCTGCTGATCTCGGCGGGATTCGATGCGCATCGGCTGGATCCGCTGGCCGATCTGAACCTGGAAGCCGCCGACTTCGCCTGGCTGTCCGCCGAACTGGCCGCGCAAGCGCGCCGCAGCGCCAGCGGCCGCGTCGTGTCGCTGCTGGAAGGCGGTTACAGCCTGAGCGCGCTGCGCGAATGCGTGGTGGCGCACGTGGCGGCGCTCGCGGCGGACTGACCCACCCGCCTCACTCCGCGCGCGCGCCAAACTCCAGCGCCGCCGAGTTCACGCAATAACGCAGCCCGGTCGGCGGCGGGCCATCGGGAAACACATGCCCGAGGTGCGATTGACAGCGTGCGCAGCGCACTTCGATACGCCGCATCCCGTGCGAGCCGTCCTCGCGCTCGGCAACGGCGCCGTCGGCGATCGGCGCGAAAAAGCTCGGCCAGCCGCTGCCCGACTCGTACTTGCTGGTGGAGTCGAACAACGCTTCGCCACAGGCCACGCAGCGATACACGCCATCGGCCTTGTGGTTCCAGTAGCGACCGCTGAACGGCGGCTCGGTCGCACTGCAGCGGCACACGGCGTACTGCTCGGGGCTCAGGGTGGCGCGCCAGCGCGCGTCGTCGGATTCGTGACCAGACATGACCGCAACCTCCACCACGTCGCACACGACGGTGCATCGGAGCGCCAGCTTAGGGCACAATTGCAGCCGATTGCGCGGTGGGGGACATTCGGGGATGCGGGCGGTCGCGGCGGCGGTCGATGTGCGGTGCGACCGCAACGGCTTCGACGCGGCATGGCGAGCGCTGCCGCCCTGAGACGACTCCTCCGCGATCCTCATTTCTCCTGTGGGAGTTGCGTGTGCGCATTGCCCTGCTGTCCGCCAGTATCGCGATTGCCATCGCCCTGCCGTCCACCACGCTCGCGCTGACCGCGACCGATTGGGCCCAATGCGTGCCCGCCGAGGCGATCCCGCCGTTTCCGGGTGCGCAGCCGCCGCTGGCGCCGGGCGACGACACCACCGTGATCACGGCCGGACGCATGCAGTATCTGGACCGCAACCGCACCGTGTTCGAGGATCGGGTGGAATTGCAGCGCGCCGATCAGTGGATGAGCACGCCGCACCTCACCTACGATCGCGACGCCGACCACTTCGTCGCCGACGGCGAGGTGCTGTTCCAGGATCCGCGCATCCGCTTTCGCGCCCAGCACATGGAAGGCGAGCCGGGCCAGGACGTCACCCGGCTGGAACAGGTGCAGTTCCAGGTCATCGAACGCGAAGGCAACGGCTTCGCGCGTCGTGCGGTGATCAAGGGCAAGCTCGGCGATTTCAAGGACGCCACCTACTCCGCCTGCCCCACCGATCAGCGGCAATGGGAATTGCGCGGCAGCACCATCCACATCGACCGCGAGGAAGGCGAAGGCACGGTCCGCAACGGCGCGCTTTATCTGGGCAAGGTTCCGGTGTTCTACCTGCCCTACGCCACCTTCCCGATTGACGACCGCCGCCGCAGCGGCTTCCTGTATCCGTCGCTGGGGCAGTCCACCACCAACGGCGTCGACCTGCTGATTCCGTACTACCTCAATCTGGCGCCGAACTACGACGCCACGTTGTCGCTGCGCTGGCTGGCCGATCGCGGCGCCATGTTCGGCGGCGAGTTCCGCTATCTGACCAGCCGCAGCCAGGGCGTGGTCAGCGCCACCTGGCTACCCAACGACGATCGCCTGCACCGCGACCGCGGCTTCGCCTCGCTCAAGGACACCACCACGCTGAGCGCCAACTGGCAGGCGCGCACCGATATCAACACCATCAGCGACGATCGCTACTTCGAGGACTTCGGCGACTCGCTCACCGCCGCCTCGACCCGCCTGCTGGCCAGCAGCACCGGCCTGTACGGCCGCGCCAAGTACTGGGATGCCTCGGTCAGCGCGGAACTGTGGAACCTCGCCGACCCGGTGCTGAGCGACGATTTCGAGCCCTACCGCCGGCTGCCGAGAGCGCGCTTCAACTGGGAACAGCCGCTGCTCGGCGGCTGGCTGGTCGGCGGCCTGCGGTCCGAAGCGGTGGCATTCGACCACGTCAGTCTGCCCAGCGCCCAGCGCATCGATCTGCGGCCGTATCTGCAGTTGCCACTGGAAGGCGCCTGGTGGTTCGTCACCCCGCAGTTCGCGTATCGCTACACCGCCTACAACCTCGAGCGCGGTCTGGCGGTGGGCGGCGACGAACGCCCCACACGCGCGCTGCCGATCGCCAGCATCGACATGGGCGCCTTCTTCGAGCGCCCGGTGACGCTGGGCGGTCGCAGCCTGATTCACACCCTGGAGCCGCGTGCCTATTACCTGCGAGTGCCGCGCAGCGACCAGACCGACCTGCCGGTGCTGGACACCCAGGAACTGACGTTCGGTTACCAGCAACTGTTCCGCGACAACCAGTTCACTGGCGCCGATCGCCAGTCCGAAGCCAACCAGGTCACCTTCGCGCTGACCTCGCGGCTGCTGGAAAACCACAGCGGGCGCGAGTTGATCACCGCGACCGTGGCGCAGGCCTACCTGTTCTCGCCCTCGCGCACCATCCTGCCCGGGCAGGCGATCAGCGACCGCGACATCTCGCCGCTGGTGCTGGAACTGGGCATCAACCTGGACGACCGCTGGACCCTGAGCGCGGCGCAACACATCGACACCGACGAGGGGCTCACCGAACTCTCCGCCTTCCGCCTGCAGTACCGCTTCCTGCAATCCGGCGTAGCCAACCTCAGCTATCGCTTCCGCCACAACGAACTGGAGCAGCTCGACGGCTCGGTGCTGTATCCGGTGTCGCCATCGTGGCGCATCGTCTCGCGCTGGAACTACTCGCTGCGCGACAACACCACGCTCGAAGCGCTGGCCGGATTCGAGTGGCAAAGCTGCTGCATGGCAGTGCGTGTGCTCGGCCGCCACTTCATCCGTACCCGCGAGGGCGCGGCCAGCAATGGAATCTTGCTGGAACTTGAACTGCGCGGCCTCGGCGCGTTCGGCCAGCGGACAGGCTCGCTGTTGGAGCGTGCTATTCTTGGCTACGACCGTTGACCCAGGTTCCCCAGCAGCGTCGCGCGGGGCGATCGCAGCGGTCCGCCGCGTCCATCCCAGGTGGCTGCCGTCACCTCGATCATCCCTGCCCGCACCGCTGAGAGCTTGTGAAAAAGACGTCCGATTTTTTCACAGATGCTGAGCCGTGCCACGGAGCCCGACCCATGCGCACCCCGATTGCCGCCCTCGCCATGTCGTTGCTGAGCCTGCTCGCCAGCGGCGAGGCCCCTGCCCAGTCGCTGCCGCTGACCCCGGTCGACGGCATCGCCGCGGTCGTCAACGAGGACGTGATCCTCAACAGTGAGTTGCAGCGCGCCACCGAAAACTTCCTGGCCCAGTTCGCCGGCAAGGACCAGCAACTGCCACCGCGCGCGGTGCTGGAGCGGCAGATCCTCGACCGCCTGGTGGTATCGCGCCTGCAGATCGAGCGCGCCAACGAGATGGGCATCCGCATCGGCGATGCCGAGCTCGAGCAGGCGGTGAAGTCGGTCGCCGAAAACAACCGCATGTCGCTGGACCAGTTGCGCACTCAGATTGCCACCGACGGCCTTTCGTTCGATCAGTTCCGCCGCGACCTGCGCAACGAAATCCTGATCCAGCGCCTGCGTCAGCGCGTGGTGCAGAGCCGTGTCGCGGTCAGCGACACCGAAATCGATCTGGCGCTGGCCGCGCGCGGCGAGGATCGGCAGGTGCATCTGGCGCACATCCAGGTGGCGCTGCCCGATGCCGCCACCCCGCAACAGATCGAGACTGCCAGCAAGAAGATCGCCGGGGTCAAGGCACTGATCGACAAGGGCGAGATGGACTTCACCGCCGCCGCGATCCGCTACTCCGACGCCCCCAACGCGCTGCAGGGCGGCGACCTCGGTTGGCGCGGCCTCAACGAAATCCCCAATCTGTTCACCCGTCTGGTGCAGAACATGAAGGATGGCGACATCAGCCAACCGATCCGCGGCCCGGCTGGCTTCCAGTTGATCCATCTGATCGAATCGCGCGAGACCGGACGCTCCACCATCACCGAGTTCCATGCTCGACACCTGATGATCCGCATGTCCGAGGTGATCTCGTCCGAGCAGGCCAAAGCCAAGCTGGAGAACCTGCGCATCCGCGTGTTGAAGGGCGAATCGTTCGAGAAGCTGGCGCGCGAGTCCTCGGAAGACACCGCCACCCGCGACGCCGGCGGCGACATGGGCTGGTTCCAGCAAAACGCCTGGGGCGGCGGCGTGGCGCAGCAGATCGTCGCGCTCAAGGACGGCGAGGTGTCGCCGGTGTTTCAGAGCGATGCCGGCTGGCACATGATCCAGCGCATCGCCAGCCGCGAGCAGGACGTCACCGACGAATCGCGCCGCAACCAGGCGCGCGAGGTGATCGCGCGGCGCAAGGGCGAGGAGGAATACGAACGCTTCCTGCGCCAGATGCGCTCGGAAGCGTTCATCGACGTGCGCATCAAAGTTTCCTGAGTCGTGAAACCGCTGGCCTTGGTCCCCGGCGAACCGGCTGGCGTCGGGCCGGAATTGTGCGTGCGCCTGGCGCACACCGCACACGCCCCGCACCTGCTGGCATTTGCCGATCCGCAGACCCTGCTGCAGGCTGCTGAAGCGATCGGATTGCCATTGCGCATCCTTGCGCCCGACACAGTGGCCGAACCCGGCGCGCTCGCATTGCAGCCGGTGCCGCAGGCGCTGGCGAGCACCTTCGGCCAGCCCGATCCGCGCAATGCCGCCGCGGTATACGATGCCCTGCACCTCGCCGCGACCGCCTGCGCCGAAGGCCGCTGCGCCGGCCTGGTGACCGGCCCGGTCCACAAGGCCACGCTGAACGACGCGGGGATCGCCTACACCGGCACCACCGAACTCCTGGCGCAATGGGCGCGCTGCGATGTGGTGATGATGTTGGCCCGCATTTCACACACCCCTCCTGCTGCGGCTGCCGATACGCTCGGCCTGCGCGTTGCCCTGGTCACCACCCACCTGCCGCTGCGCGCGGTCGCCGATGCCGTCACCGCGGCGCGCCTGACCCGCGTCATCGAGGTGCTACACGGCGACCTGCAGCGCCGCTTCGGGATCGCCAAGCCGCGCATCGCGGTGCTGGGCCTGAACCCGCACGCCGGTGAAGACGGGCATCTGGGGCGCGAGGAAATCGAGATCATCACGCCGGTGTTGCAGCGCCTGCGCGCGCAGGGCATGGACCTGCGCGGCCCGCTGCCGGCGGACAGCGCGTTTCTGCCCGAGCAGCGCGCGCAGGCCGATGCGATCCTGGCGATGTACCACGACCAGGGACTTGCCGCGCTCAAGTACGAGGGCCTGGCCGATGCAGTGAACATCACCCTGGGGCTGCCCTACCCGCGCGTCGCGGTGGATCACGGCACCGCGCTGGAGCTGGCCGGCCGCGGCGTCGCCGATCCGTCCAGCCTGTACGCAGCAGTGGCCGAGTGCCGCCGTCTCGCCGCGAGCGCGGGCGCATGAGCGACTTTCGCGAACCCGCCAAGAAACGCTTCGGCCAGCATTTCCTGCACGACACCCAGGTGATCGAGCGCATCATCCGCGCGCTGGCGCCCAAGCCCGGCGATCACGTGGTGGAAATCGGCCCCGGACGCGGCGCGCTCACGCTGCCGCTGCTGCGCCGGCACGGCAGCCTCACCGCGATCGAATTCGACCGCGACCTGATAGCGCCGCTGCGCGCCGCCGCCGCGCCGCTGGGCACGCTGGAATTGATCGTCGCGGACGTGCTCAAGGTCGACTTCACCGCGCTGGCCGCGGGCGGCACGCTGCGTCTGGTCGGCAACCTGCCCTACAACATTTCCTCGCCGATCCTGTTCCACGCACTGGCGCACGCTGGCGCCATCGCCGACATGCACTTCATGCTGCAGAAGGAAGTGGTGGAACGCATGGCATCGGGGCCCGGCAACAAGGTCTACGGGCGGCTCTCGGTGATGTTGCAGGCGCTGTGCGAGGTGACCCCGCTGTTCACCATCGGCCCCGGTGCCTTCCAGCCGCCGCCGAAGGTGGACTCCGCCGTGGTACGGCTGGTGCCCAAGCCGCCAGCGTCGATCGGCATCGACGATCGCGACATGTTCGCGCGCGTGGTTCACGATGCGTTCGGGCAGCGCCGCAAGACCTTGCGCAATGCGCTGTCCAACGTCTGCGACGCGGCCGCGCTGGAGCGCGCCGGCATTCGCCCGGACCTGCGCGCCGAACAACTGCCGGTGCCGGCATTCGTCACGCTCGCCAATCAACTGGCGCACGATCGCACTCTGTGACGCGGGCGCAATCGTGCCTACAATGTCGACATGACACGCCCCAATCCCGCCTTGATCAAAGTCGACGTGGCCACCCGATTCCTCGACGAGCAATCGGCGCCCGACGACAACCGCTATGTGTTCGCCTACACCATCCGCATCCACAACGCCGGCCCGGTCAGCGCGCAGTTGGTTGCGCGCCACTGGCTGATCACCGATGCCAACGGCAAGGTGCAGGAAGTGCGCGGCGAAGGCGTGGTGGGCGAGCAGCCGCTGCTGCGTCCGGGCGATGAGTTCCAGTACACCTCGGGCGCGGTGCTGGAGACCAGCGTCGGCACCATGCAGGGCAGCTACGAAATGCGCAGCGCCGATGGCGCGCACTTCGAGGCGCCAATCGCACCGTTCACCCTGAGCGTACCCAGGACCCTGCACTGATGCCGGGCAAGGGCTGAACCGCATCATGGCCACCTATGCCATCGGCGACATCCAGGGCTGCTACGGCGCGCTGCAGCGACTGCTGGAAACGCTGCGGCTGGACCCCGCGCGCGATCGCCTGTGGCTGTGCGGCGACCTGGTGAATCGCGGCGGCGAATCGCTGGAAACGCTGCGCCTGATCCATTCGCTGCGCGATATCTGCGACGTGGTGCTGGGCAACCACGACCTCGCGCTGTTGTCGATCGGCCAGCGTTCCAAGGCCGAACAAGGCAAGGTCAATCCCGATCTGCAGCGCGTGTTGCAGGCGCCTGACGCGCCCGAACTGTTGGACTGGCTGCTCGGCCGCGAACTGCTGCACGTCGATCGCAAGCTCGGCTGGATGATGGTGCACGCCGGCATCGCGCCCAAGTGGACGATCAAGCTGGCCGAAGCCCGCGCCCGCGAAGTGGAGGACCGGCTGCGCGGCAAGAACCCGGGCAAACTGCTGCGCAACATGTACGGCGATCACCCCGCGTGGTCGCCCAACCTCAATGGCATCGACCGCCAGCGCGCCATCATCAACGTGTTCACCCGCATGCGCTATTGCAGCCCCTCGGGCCGCATCGCGTTCGAGGAAAAGGGCGCGCCGGGCACGCAGAAGGCCGGCCTGTACCCGTGGTTCGAAGTCCCCGGCCGGGTGCAGCGCGAGTTGCGCGTCGTGTGCGGGCACTGGAGCACGCTTGGCCTGTTCCAGGGTCTCGGCATCCACGCCATCGACACTGGCTGCGTCTGGGGCGGGCGCCTGACCGCGCTGGAATTGACCCCCGACGGCGAACCGGCACGGGTGATCCAGGTTCCCGGCCGCGAAATCGCCGCTGCCCCACCCTTGCAGGCACGCGCTTCCTGAACCCCGCGGCGGCCCGCGTCAGCGTCGCCGATACGTCACGATCTCGAACCCCAGCGCATGCCGCGCGTCGATGCCGTGGCGCTCGCTGGTCTGCGCGATCCATTGTGCCGGGTCGTACGCGGGGAACCAGGCATCGGCATCCGTGATCGCGGTATCGACATGGGTCAGGTGCAGGGTCTGCGCCAGCGGCAGCGCCAGTGCATAGACCTGCGCGCCGCCGATGACCATCAACTCGCCGGCGCCCGCAACCGCAGCCGCCTGTTCGAGCGACGCCACCGCCTGCATGCCCTCGAACGGCACCTCGCCCGAGCGCGTCAGCACCAGATTGCACCGCCCCGGCAACGCGCGCCCCAGCGAACGCGCGGTATGGCTGCCCATCAGTAGAGTCTTGCCCAGCGTCAACGCCTTGAAGTGCCGGAAATCGTCCGGCAGATGCCACGGCAACGCATTGCCCCGGCCAATGGCGCGGTTGCGGTCGAGCGCAGCGATGAGGGTGATGGGGGGCATGTGATGACTTGAAGATACGGGAAAGGCGTAAACCACTGGGTACGCAAAGGACGCGAAAGACGCAAAGAACGCGATAATGCATGCCGATTTGCGTCACTGTTCAGAGCATCTCGTACTGTCGTCCCCTGGAGGACAGTCGCCCATCGCTTTCCTCTACTTTGCATTCCTTACGCTTTGCTTTCCTTTGCCTCGCTCCCTTCCGCCCCTCTTCGTTCTTCTTAGCGTCTTTTGCGACATTTGCGGACTGATTTCGCTTATCAGGCAGAACCCGCAAGCTCACACCGCCACCGGCGCCCGGATCGCCGGATGCGGCGCGTAGCCTTCGATCGCGATGTCTTCGTAGCGGAACGCGAGAATGTCGCGCACGTCGGGATTGAGGCGCAGCGTCGGCAATGGGCGCGGGGCGCGCGCGAGTTGTTCGCGGGCTTGCTCCAGGTGGTTGTTGTAAAGATGCGCGTCGCCCAGGGTGTGCACGAAATCGCCCACTTCCAGATCGCACACCTGCGCCACCAGATGCGTCAGCAGTGCGTAGCTGGCGATGTTGAAGGGCACGCCCAGAAAAATATCGCCGGAGCGCTGGTACAACTGGCAACTGAGCCGGCCCTGCGCAACATGGAACTGGAACAGCGCGTGGCACGGCTGCAGCGCCATCTGCGGCAGGTCGGCGACGTTCCACGCGCTCACCAGCAGCCGACGCGAATCGGGATTGCGGCGGATCTCGTCGATCAGCCAGGCAATCTGGTCGATCTCCACGCCGTCGGCGCCGCGCCAGTGCCGCCACTGCTTGCCGTAAACCGGCCCCAGTTCGCCCGCGGCATCGGCCCACTCGTCCCAGATGCTGACCCCATGCTCGCGCAGGTAGGCGACGTTGCTGTCGCCGCGCAGAAACCACAGCAGTTCGTGCACGATCGATTTCAGGTGCAGCTTCTTGGTGGTCACCAGCGGAAAACCGGCACGCAGATCGAACCGCATCTGCCAGCCGAACACCGCCCGGGTGCCGGTGCCGGTGCGATCGGCCTTTTCGATGCCGTGCTCCAGCACGTGCCCAAGCAGTTCCAGATACGGCTTCACGTCGTCGCCCCGACGCGCTCGCGCAGAGTCGGCGCGGAGCGCGAGAGCCACAACAGCAACAGCCCGATCGCCACCAGCGGCAGACTCAGCACCTGCCCCATGGTGAGCCAGCCGAACGCAAGATAACCGAGTTGCGCGTCCGGCATCCGCACGAATTCCACCGCGAAACGGAACACCCCGTACAACAGCGCAAACAGCCCCGACACTGCATAGCGTGGACGCGGCTTGCGGCTGTATCCATACAGCACCGCAAACATCACCGCGCCTTCGAGCAACGCCTGATACAACTGCGACGGATGCCGCGCATAGCCGTTAAGCAGGCCGCTGGCGTGCAGTCGGTGCAGTTGCTCCAGCGATTGCCCGGCCAGCTCCGGCGCTTGCGGAAAGATCACGCCCCAATCGCCGCCGGTGGACTTGCCCCACAACTCGCCGTTGATGTAGTTGCCGAGCCGACCGAAGCCGAGTCCCGGCGGCACCAGCGGCGCCACGAAATCGAGCGTATCCCACGCGCTGCGCCGTTGCGCGCGCGACCACCAGATCACCGCGACCGCCACCCCCAGCAGACCCCCGTGAAAACTCATGCCGCCTTCCCATATCCGCAGCAACATCAACGGATCCTGGCGCAGCTCGGGAAAGGCATAGAACAGCACGTAGCCGATGCGCCCGCCCAGTACCACGCCCAACATGCCGTAGAACAGCAGATCGCCGAAGGCCTCGCGCTCGACGCCGGGGAATGCGCCGGCACCCACCCGCCGCGTCCCCAACCACCAGACCACCATGAAAGCCATCAGGTACATCAGTCCGTACCAGTGGACGCTCACCGGCCCGAGGTGGACGGCGATCGGATCGATGTCGTGCAGGATCGGCATGCGAACCCCTTGGCGGCGAAAAGCCGATTATGCCCGCTGCGCGGGCATGGCCTCCACCGGCGACCAGGGTCCGCGCCCTGGAGAGCCATGCGTGCGCCAGCGGTGCTCCGCGCCGTCGGAGCATTCGTCGCGCGCAAGCGGTCTCCCACAAACCGCCTGGACATCGCGCGTTTGTGGGAGACCGCTTGCGCGAGGGAGCTCCTACGGCAGCACCCGGCAGATGAAGCCCTTGAGGTATTCGGTCTCGGGAATCGCCGGGTGGATCGGGTGGTCGGGGCCTTGCGCCAGCGGTTCGAGCACCTGCACGAAGCGGTCGATGTGGCGCGCCGCCGCCTGGATCGCTTCCAGCAGCGCCGCGCGCGGCATGTGGTGGCTGCACGAGCACAGCACCAGCACGCCGTCGCGCGCCAGCACCTGCAAGGCCGCTTCGGTGAGCCGGCGATAGGCCAGCGCGCCTTCCTTGAAATCCTTCTTGCGCTTGACGAAGGCCGGCGGGTCGAGGATCACCACGTCGAAGCGGCGGCGTTCGGCGCGCGCCGCCTTGAGGTAATCGAAGGCATCGGCGCATTGCGCGCTCACGCGCTCGCCCATGCCGTTGCGTTCGGCATTGGCGACGATCTGCCGCACCGCGGTCGCCGAGGCATCCACGCACACCACTTCGCTGGCGCCGAACGACGCCGCGCGCAGGCCCCAGGCGCCGACGTAGCTGAACATGTCGAGCACGCTGCGTTCGCGCACCCACGGCGCCAAGCGCTCGCGATTGGCCTGCTGGTCGAAGAACCATCCGGTCTTCTGGCCGCTCGCCACGTCGATGGCGAAATCCAGCCCGCCCTCGCGCACCAACAGCGGCTCGGCGCCCAACTCCCCAACGGTGTCGACATAGTCCGACAAGCCTTCGAGCGTGCGCGCCGAGGAATCGTTCTTCCACACCGTGGCGCGCGGCGCCAGCACCTTATCGATGGCGTGCTGCACTTCGTCGCGCAAGCGCTCGATGCCGGCGGTGGTGGCCTGCGCCACCACCACATCGCCGAAACGCTCCACGGTGAGGCCGGGCACGCCATCGCTCTCGCCGAACAGCAGGCGATAGTGCGGCTCGGAATAACGGCGCTGGCGCATCGACAACGCCACGTTGAGCCGATGCACGAACAGCGAACGATCCAGCGCATGGCCGTCGCGATCGACCAACCGTGCGGCGATCAGGGTGCCGGGATTGACGTAGCCGCTGCCGAGCAACCTGCCGGTGTGATCTACGATCCGGCATGGATCGCCCGGCGCGAACGCGGTCAACGGCGTGTGCGCCACGTCGACCTCGTTGCTGAACACCCACAAGTGACCGGCGCGGATGCGTCGTTCTTCGCCGCGTTTGAGCTGGAGAAGCGGATAATCGGCGGTGCTCACGGGCGGCTCCTGGCAAACCGCCAGTGTAGCCGGTCGCTGCCCATCCTCCGGAGTTCGCATGCGCAATCGCCTTGCCACCGAGAGCAGTCCCTACCTGCGCCAACACGCCGACAACCCGGTACATTGGCAGCCATGGGACGCGCGGGCGCTGGCGCAGGCGCGCGCCGAGGAAAAGCCGATCCTGCTGTCGATCGGCTACTCGGCCTGCCACTGGTGCCACGTGATGGCGCACGAGAGCTTCGAGGATGCGGCCACCGCAGCGGTGATGAATGCGCTGTATGTCAACATCAAGGTCGATCGCGAGGAGCGCCCCGACCTCGACCGCATCTACCAGCTCGCGCACCAGGCGCTGAGCCAGCGCGGCGGCGGCTGGCCGCTCACGCTGATGCTGTCGCCGCACGAACTGCTGCCGTTCTTCGCCGGCACCTATTTTCCCAAGACCCCGCGTTACGGCATGCCCGCCTTCGTCGATCTGCTGCAACGCGCGCGCGACTGGTACGACGCACATCGCGATGAAGCCGGCGCACACGCCGCTGCGCTGCGCGGCTTTCTCGATCAGCAGTTCCGCGCCGCGCCCGGCGCCGAGCCGGGTGCACATCTGCCCGCCGAAGCCGAAGCGGCCCTGCTGCGACGCTTCGATCCACAATGGGGCGGCTTCGGCGGCGCGCCCAAGTTTCCGCACACTGCCGATCTGGAACTGCTGCTGGATTCGCCCGACGCGCCCGCGCACGAGGCGGCGCTGCACACGCTCACGCGCATGGCGCAGGGCGGCATACACGATCAGATCGGCGGCGGCTTCGCCCGTTACAGCGTCGATGCGCGTTGGGAGATTCCGCACTTCGAGAAGATGCTGTACGACAACGCGCTGTTGCTGCCGCTGTACGCCAAGGCCGCCGCGCTGACCGAGCACGCGCACTACCGCGAGGCGGCCGAGGGCATTGCACAGTGGCTGGAACGCGAGATGCGCGCACCCGACGATGGCTACTACGCAGCCCTGGATGCCGACAGCGAGGGCGAGGAAGGCCGCTTCTACGTCTGGGATGCGTCGGCGATACGCGCGCTGCTGCCGGCAGAGGAATTCGCGGTGGCGGCGGCGCACTGGGGCCTGGATGCGCCGGCCAACTTCGAGGATCGACACTGGCACCTGCGCGAAGTGCGGCCGTTGGCGGAGGTCGCCGACGCACTCGGCATCGCCGAGTCGCTCGCGCACGAACGCCTGCATGCCGCGCGGGCCAGCCTGTTGCAGGCCCGCGCCCACCGCCCCCGTCCTGGCCTCGACGACAAGCGCCTGACCGCCTGGAACGCCATGCTGGCCAGCGGCTATGCGCGCGCGGCAGCGTGGCTCGATCGCCCCGAATGGGCCGCGCGTGCCAGTGCCATCGTGGCATTCCTCCATGCGCGCGCGGTGGCGGACGGTCGCCTGCACGCCAGCGTGCAGGGCGGCCAGGCGCGCTTTGCCGGCTACCTCGACGATCACGCCTGGCTGCTGACCGCGCACCTCGATCTGCTGGCGGTCGACCCCGACCCACAGCACCTGCGCCGCGCCATGGCACTGGCCGACACCTTGCTGGAACGCTTCGAGGATCACCAGGCAGGCGGCTTCTACTTCACCGCACACGACCACGAAGACTTGCCGGCGCGACCGCGCAGCTTCGTCGACGAAGCCACGCCATCAGGCAACGGCGTGGCCGCGCATGCGCTGTTGCGATTGGCGTGGCTGAGCGCCGAGCCGCGCTGGCTCGATGCAGTGGAACGCTGCCTGCGCGCCGCCCACGACACCCTGACGGCGAGCCCATCGGCCTGTGCCGGCCTGCTGGCGCCGCTGCGGCATTGGCACGCACCGCCAACGCAAGTCGTGGTGCGCCTGCCGCAGAGCGACGCCAGCGCCTGGCGCGAAGCCATCGCCGAGTTGCTGCGGCAAGGCATCGCCTGCGTACAGTTGCCCAACCTCGATGCAGCCGCCGATCCGCTGCCGCTCCATCCCGGCGCTACCGGCGGAATCGCTTACGTGTGCAGCGGCAGCCGGTGCCT
>JANRIF010000247.1:0-2135 GCA_033765245.1 Lysobacteraceae bacterium | reverse complement strand
GTTGCCCCGGAAGACGCCGCATTGTTTCGCGCGGCGATCGGCGAAGTGCGCGAAGCCGCGCCGGTGGCGCCGCCACCGAAGACGCCGCAACCCAAGCCCGCGGCGCGCATGCGTGCGCGCGACGAAGCCGAAGCAGTCGCCGCCTCGCATCGACCCGACCCGGCGATTGCACAAATGCTCGCCGACGGGCTGCTGGCATTTCGCCGGCCGCACGTGCCGGCGCGCGTACTTGCCCGTTTGCGCCAAGGCCACTACGCAGCGCAGGACGAACTCGACCTGCACGGACTCACCGAAGCGCGTGCGCGCGCCCTGCTGCTCGAATTCCTGACGCACGCCAATCGAGCCGGCTGGCGCTGCGTGCGCATCGTCCACGGCAAGGGCCTGAGTTCGCCCGGCGGCGCGGCGGTGCTGCGGCCGCTGGTGGCGCACCTGCTGGGACATCGCGGCGACGTGCTGGCATTCGCGTCGGCCCCGCCCGCCCAAGGCGGCACCGGGGCTACGCTGGTGCTGTTGGCCGAGCGCACGGGCAAGCCTCGGGACGGCTGAAAGCGCCCCCGCGCCCGCGTCAAACGATTCGACGTTCGGTGAGCGGATCGAAATTCCGCATCGACGCCGCCCTGCGGTCACGGCGATCGCCGCAACCGCACGAGCGTCCGCACGCCTTCACTGGCGGTCGCCGTCCTCGCTGCCGGCGGAAGCCAGCGGCTTCATCGGCGGCGCGATCCAGCGCACCTTGACGCCGCGCTGGGCGGCCTTGTGCTCCACTGCAAGCATGTAATCGCTGTCGTACGCATCCGCGCCAACGCGCCCGGAAACCGAGGCGGAATGGGCCGCACAACCCGACAACGACACGATCGCGAAACTCATCGCTGCAACGCAAAAGACGGCACGGTACATGGCAACCTCCCGGCGACGGCCTGATGACGTGGAAACGCGACATCACCGGCATCGACACCTTGCGTCGACCCGCGATGTCGGAGCCAACATACACCTCTGCGCGCCACCGGTCATGTGCGCCAAGTCATCGTGCCCAGTGGGGTAGTGTTCTGTGCAATCAGGAACTTACAGGCACCTGTGCCGGCCGCGAGATTTTCTCGATGCGGCAGCGTTGTGTGTAGGCTGGGGTTCGCTACGCTCACCACCAGCCTACCCCACGACAAGTGCCGTCAAGAACGCATCACTGCACTAGTCGCAATCGCCCAGCGCATGCAGCACGGTAGTGGCGTAGGCACCGGCGGGCAGTTCGAACGCGAGTTGCAGCGTGTCCGGTTGCAACCACTCCCAGCGTAGCACCTTCGCCAACAACCGCAGCGCGCGAAACTCCTGGCTCAGACCTGCGTCTTCCAGCCCCTGGCGCAATGCCTCGCTGCCCTGCAGCGCCTGCAACACCAGCGCGCGGGCAGCGCCGTCGCAACGCAGTTCGCCCTTGCCCCACAACGGCGCAGCCGGGTGGACGTCGTGCGCCTGCACGCGCGCACTCAATGCCGCGCTGAGCGGCTCGGGCCCGAAGATGCTGCGGCTGCCGTCCAGCATCCAGACGTCGCCGTCCATGCCGCTGGCCCAGGTGCCGGCCTGCACGCGCGAGTGCGCCACCGCGTTGAACAGCGCCGATCGCGCCGCCGACAGCAGAATGCCGCGCTGCTCGCGCTTGACCCGCTGCCCGGCGAACATCGCCGCTGCCGCAGCCAGATTGCCGCCGTCGCGGCCGAAGCGCTGCTCGCCGAAATAATTGACCACGCCGTCGTCGGCGATGCGTTGCAGGCGTGCCTCGATCGCCGCCGCGTCACCGCGCACCTCGCGCAGCACCAGCACGAAGCGATTGCCCGCCAGCGCACCGCGCTGCAGCTTGCGTGCATGCCAGTGGCTGGCGAGCACGCGCAGGCCATCGTGCGCGAGCGTCTCCAGCGCCGGTGCCTGGCGCTTGGGCAGGTGCACGCTGAAATACTGGCGGGTCACGGCGTGGCGGTCTTTCATGCCGGCGTAGCTCACCGCCATCGCCGACACACCGGCCCAGCGCGCCAATACCCCAGCCACGTAGGCGGTGTTCATGCCGGTCTTTTCGACGTCCAGCAACAGGTGCTCGCCTTCGCCGGAGGGCGCGAAGGCGGGGATTTCATCGACCCGGAAATCGCTTG
>JANRIF010000197.1:0-3433 GCA_033765245.1 Lysobacteraceae bacterium | reverse complement strand
ACCAGACTGCGCTACGCCCCGACATGTGTTGCACCCGCGCTTTCCGCCGCGCGGGCTGCGCATTATACCCGGATCGGCGCGCACGGCCAGCATGAAGATGCGGGGATGTGAGGCGGGGATGTGAGGCGGGGACTCGGGACTACAAGCTTGCGAACTTTTTTGCTTTGAGCTATTGCTGTAGCTTTTCCGAGTCCCGAGGCAAGAAGCAAGAGCTTTCACACGCCTGCGGCGTGCGAGTCACTTGCTGGCTGTGGCGCAAACGACCAAAAACGCCCGCGCCGGACGCGCGCCGCCACGGCTCCTGCCGTGTCGGTCCCCTGCGCTTCTCGGCAGCCGCAGGCCGGCGCCAACTCGCACGTCCATGTGCTCAGACAATGGCGCCTTTCCCCTGCGTCTGCCTGCGATGCTCGGCGCGCTTTACGGCGCCCTGTCGCACTCGACCGAGCAAGCCGCGTAGCGGCGCAGCGAAGGCATAGCATCGCGTAGCGATGCGCTGTCGCGAAGCGACTGACCGCGCATCCATGCGCTACAGCAGGGCTTCTCCGTTTCATTCCGTTGCCGCAACGCAATTCCGAGGCCGCGAGCTTGACAAACTGCGTGAGAGCGAGAGCCTTTCCCGAGTCCCGAGTCCCGAGTCCCGAGTCCCGAGTCCCGAGTCCCGAGTCCCGAGTCCCGAGTCCCGTGGTCCCACGCAAGCGTAACGCCGCCACGTCGCCTCAGCGCCGCAAAAGTTGCAGCACGTCTTCCAGTTCGGAACGAAGTTGCTTGATCACCTGCCCGGTGAGTGTGGCCTCCGCCCTGCCGGCTTCGCCCTCCAACCGCAGGCGCGCGCCGCCGATGGTGTAGCCCTGCTCGTACAGCAAGGCTCGGATCTGCCGGATCATCAGCACATCGTGGCGCTGGTAATAACGCCGGTTGCCGCGGCGCTTCACCGGCTTGAGGCTGGTGAACTCGGTCTCCCAGTAGCGCAGCACGTGCGGCTTGACGTCGCACAGCTCGCTGACTTCACCGATGGTGAAGTAGCGCTTGGCGGGGATCGGGGGAAGCTCGCGATTACTGCCCGGATCCAGCATAGGCCTCCACCCGCTCCTTGAGCTTCTGCCCGGGACGGAAGGTCACCACGGTACGCGCCGAAATCGGGATTTCCTCGCCGGTCTTTGGGTTGCGCCCGGGACGCTGGTTCTTGCTGCGCAGATCGAAATTGCCGAAGCCCGACAATTTCACCTGCTGCCCACGCTCCAGTGCCTCGCGCAACACGTCGAAGAACGCGTCGACGAACTCCTTGGCCTCACGCTTGTTCAGACCCACCTGGTCGAACAGTTGCTCCGCCATCTCTGCCTTGGTCAAAGCCATGTCACCCCCTGATTCTCGCACCGCAATCGCGCGCCAAGGCAGCGACTGCGGAAGCCACGGCGCTGTCCGCGTCGTGATCCGTAAGCGTGCGCGATACGTCCTGCAAAATCAAGCCCATAGCAAGGCTCTTTGTGCCGGTTTCTAATCCGGCACCCAGATACTGGTCGAATAGCACCAAACTGCCCAACCGGGTGCCCAGCGCCGCGCGCAGACTGGCCTCGAGCGCCGCCCAAGGCACCTGCTCGGCCACCACCACCGCCAGATCGCGGCGTACCGAAGGAAACCGCGACAGCGCGCCTGCGGCCGGAATTTCACGTTGCTGAACGCGATCCAGGTCGGCCTCGAACACCCATACCTCGGTATCGAGGTCCAGCGCGCGCAGCAGCGCCGGATGCAGTGCGCCAACCCAGCCCACCATCGCACCGTCGCGCGACAGCGTGGCGGAACGCCCCGGGTGCAGCCACGGCACGTCGGCGGCCGCCCATTGCCACTGACCACCGCCAGCCATCGCCAGCAGGCTCTGCAGATCGCCCTTGGTGTCGAAGAAATCGACCGCGCGTGCGGTTACTCCCCATTGCTCGGCCTGCGCCGCGCCGCAGGCGACGGCTGCGATACGCCGGGTCTCGCTCCCCTCGCCGCCACACTGATGGAATACCCGCCCGAGTTCGAACAGGCGTACCCGCGTCTGTTGACGATCGCGGTTGCGCGCCAGCGCCTGCACCAGGCCGGGCAGCAACGCGGTGCGCATCACCGCCAGTTCCTCGCTCAACGGGTTGGCAAGGCTCACCGCGCCGACGTCGAGCTGCCAGCGCGCCAGCGTGGCGTGATCGAGAAATGCGAAAGTGATTGCCTCGACGTAATCGCGCGCCAACATCTGGCGCCGCAGCGCCGCGTGTTCGACCCGCGTCTCGCTGGGCACCAGCAGCGGAAAGCTGCCGCTGGGAAGCGTCGTGGGCACCGCGTCGTAACCGTGGATGCGCACGATTTCCTCGATCAGGTCTTCCTCGATCGCGATGTCGAAGCGGCGGCTGGGCGGCAGCACCGACCAGCCCTCGGCGGTGAGTTCGACCTGCATGCCCAGCGCGCCAAGGATGCGCGTCACTTCGGCATCGGCCACCTCGATGCCCAGCACCCGCGCCAAGCGTGCGCGGCGCAGTGGAACGCTGGCGCCCACGCTCAATGCGCCGGGCACCGTGGCTTCGGTAATGGGTCCGGGCCGTCCGCCGGCGATCTCGACGATCAGGCGGGTGGCGTATTCCAGTGCCTGACGCGGCAATTCGGGATCGACCCCGCGCTCGAAGCGATGCGAAGCGTCGGTGTGCAGGCCGATCCGGCGTGCACGTCCGATGATCGCTGCAGGCGCGAAATGCGCGCTCTCCAGAAACACCGTACGGGTCGCGTCGGTGACGCGGGTGTCCCAGCCGCCCATCACCCCGGCCAGCGCCACCGGGCGGTCGGCGTCGGTGATCACGACGAATTCGGGATCGAGCGCAACGGTGCGTTCGTCCAGCAATTTGAGCGACTCCCCGGCGCGCGCGCGGCGCACGCCGACTGGACCTTGCAGCGCGCTGCGGTCGAATGCGTGCATGGGCTGGCCGAGTGCGAGCATCACGTACTGGGTGACGTCCACCAGCAGGCTGATCGGACGGATGCCGGAACGGCGCAGGCGCTCGCGCAGCCACAACGGCGAGCTGGCAGCGGAATCGACGTCGGCGATCACCCGCCCGCAGTAGCGTGGGCAGTCGACGCCGGCATCCAACACCACCGGCACCGCGTCGTCGCAAGCGAGCGCCATGGGTTCGGTGGCGAACGGGCGCACACTGGCGCCGGTCGCAGCGGCAACGTCATAGGCGATGCCGCGAATGCCGAAGCAGTCGGCACGATTGGGGGTGAGCTTGATCTCGTAGCTGGTGTCCGGCAGCCCGAGGTACTCGCATAGCGCCTGGCCCGGCGTGGCGTCGGCCGCCAGCTCCATCAACCCCGACGCATCGGCGTCCAGACCCAACTCCTTGGCGGAGCACAACATGCCGTTGGACGCCACGCCGCGCAGCTTGGCCGGCTTGATGACGATGCCGCCCGG
>JANRIF010000191.1:0-2570 GCA_033765245.1 Lysobacteraceae bacterium | reverse complement strand
AGCCCGGCGAACGCCGGCATGGTTGGCGCTGGCACGTTGCCGATGCGCACATCGTAGCGTTGCTCCACCTGTTCATCGGCAGCCATCCGGAACGACAACGCGACGCGCTCGCCCAGCGTGCTTTGCCGCTCGCTTTCCTGGCGCAGGCCGGGAACCGAGCGCAGGCGCAAGGTATAGAAACCCGGCGCCAGCGCCCTGCCGTCCGCCGCGCGACCGTCCCACACCAGCCGGTGCGAGCCGCGGCCGTCACGCAGCAGCGCATCGCCGATCCACGAGCGCACCACCGACCCATCGGGTGCCAGCACCTGCAGGCGCCAGGAGGCGGTGGTAGCGTCGCCGGCAGCTGGATAATCGAAATCCAGCCGCACTGGAATCCGGCCGGCGGCATCCGGGGTGAAGCGTGCGTCCAGGGTGGCCGCGAACTCGTAGTGGTCGGGCAACCGGAACACGGCGGACGATGGCGACGGAGCGGCGTGCGCGCCGTGCGAGAACACGAAGGCGCAGACCAGCGCCAGACCTGACAGTCTGCAAGAAGGTGACATCGGCTAATTTTCCCCAGGTTTCGAAAGTAGATCGCGATCCCTGCGGAAAGTGGTCCATCCATGCCCCGCGCAGAGTCTATCAAGCATGTGACAAACCGATTGCTGCGCCACCGCATGCCCGCCGTCCGGCGAACGGGTTTGCCCTGATTACGCCAATCGGGTACCATTTTGGTACGGATTAGGTGCCTGCCCATGCTTCGCGTCACCAAGCTCACTGACTACGCCGCCCTGGTACTGACCGTGATGGCCGCCGACCCTGGGCGCGTGCTCAGCGCCGGAGAGCTGGCCGAACGCGCGCATCTGGAAACGCCGACAGTGTCCAAAGTGCTCAAACCATTGGCGCAGGCCGGGTTGGTGGACGGATTTCGCGGCGCCAGCGGCGGCTATCGGCTGGCGCAGCCGGCCGACAGCATCACGCTGAAAGCCATCGTGGAGGCGATGGAAGGCCCGCTCGGAATGACCGAGTGCAGCGCCCATGAAGGGCAATGCGGGCTGGAGTCGCACTGTGCAGCACGCGCCAACTGGCGCCGCATCAACGACGTGGTGGCGGAGGCGCTGTCGCAGGTGACGCTGGCGCAAATGCTCACCCCGCCCGACCGCAAGACCCAGATCGCCATCACCCTCGCCAACGCCTGACCACCTTCCAGCGAATTCCGCCATGTCCACCGAGAACCTCGACATCCAGCAGCAATTGCAGCGCCGCTACAGCGCCGGCTTCGTCACCGACATCGAATCGGACACCCTGCCGCCGGGTCTGAACGAGAGCGTGGTGCGCGCCATCTCGGCCCGCAAGGACGAGCCGCAGTGGCTCACCGACTGGCGCCTGGCCGCCTACCGCAACTGGCGCCGGATGGAACCGCCGCAGTGGGCCAAGCTCACGATCGAGCCGATCGACTTCCAGGCCATCAGCTACTACGCCGCGCCCAAGGCCAAATACCAGAGCCTGGACGAGGTCGATCCCAAGCTGCTGGAGACCTACGAAAAACTCGGCGTGCCGCTGCACGAGCGCGCGCGTCTGGCCGGGGTGGCGGTGGACGCGGTGTTCGACTCTGTCTCGGTAGGCACCACCTTCCGCAAGGAACTGGCCGAAGCGGGAGTGATCTTCTGCTCGATGTCCGAGGCGGTACGCGAGCACCCCGAACTGGTGCGGCAGTATCTCGGCACCGTGGTGCCGCCGGGCGACAACTTTTTCGCCGCGCTCAACTCGGCGGTATTCTCCGACGGCAGCTTCGTGTACATCCCGCCGGGCGTGCGTTGCCCGATGGAATTGAGCACGTATTTCCGCATCAACGCACGCGACACCGGCCAGTTCGAACGCACCCTGATCGTATGCGCCGAGCGCGCCCAGGTCAGCTACCTCGAAGGCTGCACCGCGCCGATGCGCGACGAAAACCAGCTCCACGCCGCGGTGGTGGAACTGGTGGCGCTGGACGACGCCAACATCAAGTACT
Source organism: Lysobacteraceae bacterium (assembly GCA_033765245.1). Lineage (GTDB taxonomy): Bacteria > Pseudomonadota > Gammaproteobacteria > Xanthomonadales > Xanthomonadaceae. The sequence goes on along the minus strand of JANRIF010000191.1, from coordinate 577 downwards.
CGACTGTGCAGAACTGGTATCCGGGCGACGAGGAAGGCGTCGGCGGCATCTACAACTTCGTCACCAAGCGCGGCGAATGCCGCGGCGCGCGCAGCAAGATTTCCTGGACCCAAGTGGAGACCGGTTCGGCGATCACCTGGAAATATCCCTCCTGCGTGCTGATCGGCGACGACTCGGTGGGCGAATTCCACTCGGTGGCACTCACCCACCATCATCAACAGGCCGACACCGGCACCAAGATGATCCACCTGGGCCGCAACACCAAGAGCAAGATCGTCTCCAAGGGCATCAGCGCGGGCCACGGCCAGAACACCTATCGCGGCCTGGTGAAAGTGGAAAAATCGGCGGCCGGCGCGCGCAACCATACCCGCTGCGACTCGCTGCTGATCGGCAAGCACTGCGGTGCCCACACCTTCCCCTACCTCGAAGTGAAACGCCCCGACGCCACGGTCGAACACGAAGCCACCACCGCCAAGATCTCCGACGACCAGTTGTTCTATTGCCGCAGCCGCGGCATCGGCGAGGAAGACGCGGTATCGATGATCGTCGACGGCTTCTGCCGCGAGGTGTTCCGCGA
>JANRIF010000190.1:0-16914 GCA_033765245.1 Lysobacteraceae bacterium | reverse complement strand
GAGTCGGGACTCGGGACTCGGGACTCGGGACTCGGGACTCGGGACTCGGGACTCGGGACTCGGGACTCGGGACTCGGGACTCGGGACTCGGGACTCGGGACTCGGGACTCGGGACTCGGGACTCGGGACTCGGGACTCGGGAAAGCACCCCTCCCCAACCCTCCCCTTCGCTTTCAGCGAAAGGGAGGGGGCAAGAGCGGCGCGTTGGCTCCCTCCCTTTCGCGGAAAGCGAAGGGGAGGGTTGGGGAGGGGTTGGACAATCTCGCGACAGGCGCACCATGTGCCGCGCGAGTAAATGGTCGGGACTCGGACTTGGGACGACAAGCTTGCGAACTTCTGCTTTGAGCATTTTGCCTTGGCTCTTTCGAGTCCCCAGTCCCCAGTCCCGAGTCCCGGCTTCATCGAGTCCCCAGTCCCGGCTTCATCGGATTCCCGAGCCCCCGCTTCCCCTCAATGCACCACCCCCACATGCAACCCAGTGGCCGCAGGCAGGATCGAGCTCGATGGTTTGCCGATGAAATAGCCCTGGGCGTAGTCGACCCCGTACTCGGCCAGCAGGTCGAGGGTGCGCTGGTCGCCGACGAATTCGGCCACGGTGCGTTTGCCGAGCCGGCGTGCGATGTCGACCATCGAGCGCACCAGCACCTGATCCATCGTGTCGCTGGCGAGGTTGCGGATGAAGGCGCCGTCGATCTTCAGTACGTCCACCTGCAGTTGTTTGAGGTAGCTGTAACTGGCGAAGCCGGCGCCGAAATCGTCGAGCGCGAACTGGCAGCCCAGCGAGCGCAGCTTGGCGACCATCTCCTGGGTCGAGCCGATGTTGGCGATCGCCGCGGTCTCGGTGATCTCGAAGGTGATCCGGTGCGGGTCGACCCCGGTTTCCTCCAGCCGCCGGCAGATGAACGGCAGCAGCAGTTGGTCCTGGAACGCGCGTCCGGAGAGGTTGATGTTGAAGCTCAGGTCGGCGCGCACACCGCCTAGCCGATGCAGCAGGCCGATGGTGGCGCCCACCACCCAGCGATCGATGTCGTGGATCAGGCCGGTACGCTCGGCGATCGGGATGAAACTCGGCGGCGGCAACAGTTGGCCGCGTTCGCCCAGCATGCGGATCAGCACTTCGTAGTGGTCCACCACGCAGTCGGCGATCCGCATCACCGGCTGGAAGACCAGACGGAATCCGCCGTTGGCCAAGGCATAGCGAATCCGTGCGCCCCAGTGCGCGGTGTCGCGCTGGTCGTCCAGTTCCGGGTCATCGGCGCGATAGCTGTGTACCAGGTTGCCGCCGCGCTGTCGCGCCACGAAGCTGGCCTGGCGCGCGCGCGCGATCGCCTCGTCGGCATTCAGTGGCGGCGCGGCATCCAGCGGCGTGACGCCGATCGAGGCGCTGAGCGGATGGTCGCCGGCCTCGCCGCCCAGCGCCGAGATCGCCAGACGCACCGCCTCCGCCGCCAGCGCGGCTTGTTCGCTGTTGCGCCCTGGGTGCAGCGCCGCCAGCTCGTTGGCGCCGAGCCGGCCGACGATGGCGTCGTCGCCGAAATGACTGCGCAGCAGCGCCGCGATGCGCGCCAGCACCCGCGCGGTGGCGCCATCGCCGATATCGCCGAGCAGATGACGGAAGCGATCCAGGTTGACGATCGCCAGCGCTCCGGAGCGTGATGATTCGCCGCTGGCGAGCGCCGACTCCAGCGCTTGGCGGAAGCAGGCGCGATTGAACAGGCCGGTACCCGGGTCGCGGGTCTGCAGCTCGGTCAGCGCCACTCGCAGATCGGTGCGCTCGCGCCGCAGTTGTGTCACTTCGCCTTGCAGCGCGTTCATCGCCAAACCGTTGCGGGTGGCGCTGGCGGCGAGCCGGATGCGTGCGCTCAATTCGAGCTCGCGCAGCGGCTTCACCAGGTAGTCCGCCAGTACACCGGCATCGGTGCCCGGCAAACCGAGGTCGCCGGCGAGTGCGGTCGTGGTGGTCATCACCAGCACCGGCGCCGGGGCGCCGACGCGGCGGGTCAGGGCGGCGCAGAACTCGGTGGCGCTCATGTCGCACAGCACGGCATCGACCAGCAGCACGTCGACATTGGCGCTGACGGCCGCCAGTTCGATGCCCGCGGCGCCACTGCCGGCATGCGTGAAGCAAACCTTGCCGAGGCGCCGTTCGACCCCACGCAGCAGTTTCTGCGGCAGTGCCTGTGCGGCCACCACCAGCACTTGCAGCGGCATGGCGACGTCGCGCGCGCGGCCGGCGCGGACCGCAGGCTCCGAAGTGGGGGTCGGCACCGTGCGATGCCGCGCCATCAGCGTTCGCTCCGCTCGTATCCGCCGGGAGTGGATATGCCCTGCAGGTGGCGCACCAGGGTGGCGAGTGCCGCAAATGCATGCGCATCCAGACCGGCCGGCACATCGGCCTTGACCAGCCAGCGGATCCATTCGGGTCCAGCGCTCAGCGCGATGCCGTGACGCGCCGCCAATGCTGCGATGGCGGCGTGCTGCTCACGCGCGGCGGCGGAGGGTGCCGCGGCGCCGGTCGTAGCGGGAATGCTCAGGCTGGCATGAATCGGCATGGTGGGATTCCTAGGCAGTGGCCGATAGCAGCCCGCCGCTGCCGGTCGGCGGTCGTTCCGGGCTGCCATAGCGGCAGGCGACGTGCTCGACGATCAGGCCCTCGGCATGCAACTGGCTGGCCAGGCTGGTGAGCGAGGATTCGATGCGGCGCGCCACCGCCGACAGTTCGGCCCACAGCGCGACCCGGATGCGATTGCCGCGCAGCACCACGTCGGCGCCGATCGCGCCCAATGCCGGAAGGTCCATCGCCAGCGCGATCGACCATGCCGCGTCGTCGCCGCGTTCGCGTGCGGCCGGCGCGATCCTGACCTGCAGCACGTCGAAGCCGCCGCGTCCGCGCATCGGCAGCTCGAACAGCCAGGCCGGAGTCGCTGCCTGCGATTGCAACTGTGCGATCTCGATCCGCGCAAGCACCGCTTGCGCCGCGTGCCGCAGGCGCCCCCAGTCGGCGTGGGTGGCACGCCCAGGGCTGGGCAAGCGTGGCGCCCGTGGTTGCCGTGGCAGGTCCTGGCCCGTCAGCGGCGGTGGCAGATCGCCGCGCGCGTCGGCTGCGGCGATGGCGGGGTATTGGTGCAGCGCGCCGGTCAGCCGCGCCAGTGCAGCTTTCCAATCGCGCAGCAGCATGGCGTCGCTGCCGGTCGCAGCGGCGTGCGCCAGCCGCGCCTCCAGCGATAACCCGGCGTTGGCCAATGCGTTGGCGGCGCTGGCGCCGTTGGCGAACGCCTCAGCGCTGGGGATGGCGGTGTCGATGATCGCCAGTGCGCTGGCGATATCGGCGGTGAAGCGGTCGCCGGGGCCATCCAGCACCGGCTGCAGTTCCGCCATCAGCGCCGCCAGCCCCGCCTGACGCGGCACCAACGCCAGCAGTGCGCGCGAGCGCGCGGCTTCGTCGCCGTCGCCGTCGTCCACCAGTTCCAGTTGCGGCCGGGCACCGCCGCGCGCCACCCGCACCTTGAATGATCGCGGCAGCACGGTGCCGGGTGGAACGTCCGCCAGCACTTCCTCATGGGCTACCCGCAACGCCATGCGGCCATCGCTGTGACGGCCCACCACGTGCGCGCCCAGCAGCGCACCAACCTGCCAATTGACCGGTGTGGAGGGCCCCGGAGCGGGCGAGAGCGGAGCGAGGCGGCTGGTCGGTTCGATGTTCACCGCGTACTCCCTGCAGGCGATGTGCGCAGCGGCTGCTGGCACCCCGAACGGATGGGATCGAGTTCATTGAAAGATCGGCGGCGGCAATCGGAACTTTAGCGACCGCGTCACACATTTGTGCATCGGCAACCTTATTTTGCGCGGGCAAAAAATTCCTAAAGTCGAGCAATTCGCGGCCGCTAAATCCTCATGCGGGGAGTCCCGACCCCGCGCGCACCGAGGAGAGCCGCCATGGCCAGAGCACGCAACCGCAACGTCCGACCCGATCACGCGCTGACGCACGTGGTGCAGCTCGATGCCGCGTTGCGCATCGGCAGCGTCGCCGCACTCTATGCGCGGCTGCGCGACGCCATCGATGGCGCCGTGGAAGTCACACTCGACGCGGCGCGGGTCGAGTCCACCGACACCGCGTCGCTACAGCTTCTGTATGCGTTCGTGCGCGAGGGACGGGAGCGCGGCGTGGAGGTGCGTTGGCATGCGCCCGCCAAACAGTTGTGCCGCGACGCCCGCCTGCTCGGGCTGAGCGTGGAGATGGGGCTGGCCGGGCACTGAGGCACCGGCGGCCACCCAGGGATTGCGCGGATTCAATCAAGCGAGGACAGGCAAGTGAGCAAGAACATTCTGGTTGTGGACGATTCGGCTTCCATGCGCGGCATGGTCACCTTCACGCTCAAGGGCGCCGGTTTCGCAGTCAAGGAAGCCGACGACGGCATGGCCGGGCTGGAAGCGGCGCGCGGCGAGCGTTACGACCTGGTGCTGGCCGACGTCAACATGCCGCGCATGGACGGCATCAGCATGGTGCGGGAGATCCGCACGTTGCCCGCCTATGCGGGCGTGCCGATCCTGATCCTCACCACCGAATCCAATCCGGAAAAGAAACAGGAAGGCAAGGCCGCTGGCGCGACCGGCTGGCTGGTCAAGCCGTTCGATCCGGAACAACTGCTGGCCACAGTCAATCGCGTGATCGGATAAGACCATGAGCCGCGTCGATCTCAGTCAATTCCACCAGACCTTCTTCGACGAGAGCGTCGAGGGTCTCGATGCCATGGAAGCGGCACTGCTGAAGCTCGACACCGGCGATGCCGATCCTGAACTGGTCAATACCATCTTCCGCTCGGCGCACTCGATCAAGGGTGGTTCGGCTACCTTCGGCTTCCCGGAGATCGCCGCGTTCACCCACGTTGCCGAGGAATTGCTGGACAACCTGCGCTCCGGCAAGCGCCAGGTTTCGGTGGAGATCGTCGAGCTGCTGCTGCGCTGTGTGGACGGCATGCGCGGCATGCTCGACCGCGCCCAGCGCGCCGAGGCCGCCGCCAACGCTGTCACCAACGGGCTGCTGGACGAATTGCGCGCCGCATTGGGCGCCGCGCCGCCGCCGCGCGCGGTGGCTGCGCCGGACGCCAGCTCGAACGCCGGCGCCAGCGAGGCCGCCGGCGAGGGTGACTGGGCGATCGTGTTCCAGCCCAAGCCGCAGTTGCTGCGCAGCGGTAACGATCCGCTGCGCATGTTCCGCGAATTGGCCGAACTGGGCGACCTGCAGGTGTCCGCCGCATTGAACGCGGTTCCGTCGTTCGATCAGATGGATCCCGAAGTCTGTTACGTGGCCTGGGATCTGCGTCTGCCGGGCACCACCCGGCGCGAGCGGATCGAGGCGGTGTTCGACTGGGCGGTGGACGATTGCGTGCTCGAATTCAAGCGGGTTGGCGAGCGCAGCGACGGCGATGGCGTGGCTGCTGCCGTGGCCGCGGCGGATGTCGCCGCCGCCGCGCCGGCTGCCACGCAAGGCATGCCGGTGCCACTGGCGCCCGAAAAGCCGACCCCGCTCAAGCTCGAAAGCGTGCCCGGCCAAAGCCCCGACTCGGGCTCGATCCGGGTCAGCATCGACAAGGTGGACGCGCTGATCAACATGGTGGGCGAGCTGGTCATCACGCAATCGATGCTCGGCCAGCTCGGCGAGAGTTTCGACATGAGCCGGCTCGATGCGTTGCGCTCGGGTCTGACCCAGCTCGAACGCAACACCCGCGAGCTGCAGGAAAGTGTGATGCGCATCCGCATGCTGCCGATCAGCGTGGTGTTCAACCGCTTTCCGCGTCTGGTGCGCGATCTCTCGCGCAAGCTCGGCAAGCAGGTCAACCTGGAATTGCACGGCGAGCAGACCGAGCTCGACAAGACCGTGCTCGAAAAGATCGGCGACCCGCTGGTGCATCTGGTGCGCAACGCCATCGACCATGGCCTGGAAGTGCCGGAGCGCCGCGTCGCCAGCGGCAAGAACCCCACCGGCACGCTGCGCCTGCAAGCCTTCCATCAGGGCGGCAACATCACGGTGGAGGTCAGCGACGACGGCGCCGGGCTCAATCGTACGGCGATCGTGCGCAAGGCGATCGAGCGCGGCCTGATCGCCAGCGGCGATGGCTTGAGCGACGATCAAGTGGCCGAACTGATCTTCCTGCCCGGCTTTTCCACTGCCGAGGCCACCACCGACCTGTCGGGGCGCGGCGTCGGCATGGACGTGGTCAAACGCAACGTTGCCGAACTCGGCGGCACCGTCGCCGTGCGCACCACCCAGGGCAGCGGCTCGACCTTCGTGATTTCGCTGCCGTTGACGCTCGCCATCATCGACGGGCTCACCGCCGACGTCGGTGGCGAGAGCTACATCGTGCCGCTGGTGTCGGTGGTGGAGTCGCTGCAGATCAAGCGCGACCAGATCACCCGGGTCGGCGGCGGCTGCGAAGTGTTCCGTTTCCGCGAGCAGGTGCTTCCGATCGTACCGCTGCATGGCGCGTTCAACTGCCGCAACGCGGTGACCGACCCGACCCAGGGCATCGTGATCGTGGTGGAGGGCGACGGCGCGCGCGCGGGGCTGCTGGTGGATGCCCTGCTGGGGCAGCAGCAGGCCGTCATCAAATCGCTGGAAACCAACTACAAGCGTGTGCAGGGGCTGTCCGGCGCGACCATCCTCGGCGATGGCTCCATCGCACTGATCGTCGACGTGGCCGGGTTGGTCCGGATGGCGCAACGCCGACAAGCGGCATGAACGACCCACAGGAGCAAAGCTCATGAACGAAATGCAGACGCGAGCCGCGAGCCCGGAATCGCAGATCAGTCAATACCTCACCTTCGCTCTGGCCGGCGAGAGCTACGGCGTGGACATCCTGGCGGTGCGCGAGATCCGCGGCTGGGCCAAGGTGACGCGCATCCCGCAGTCGCCGCCGTTCATTCTGGGCGTGCTCAACCTGCGCGGCGCGATCGTGCCGATCATGGATCTGCGCGGGCGCTTCGGACTGCCCGAGCAGGAGCGCGACGCGCTCACCGTGACCATCATCGTGGCAGTGGAAGGACGCCACTTCGGCATGGTGGTGGATGCGGTGTCGGACGTGTTGGACGTCGACAGCAAACAGGTGCGCGAAGTGCCGAACTTCGGGCAGGCGGTCAGCGCGGATTATCTTTCCGGCCTGGTGCCGTCCGGCGAGCGCATGGTGCTGTTGCTGCAGGTCGAACGCCTGTTGCGCAGCGAGGAATGGCAAAGCCTGGATCGGGCGTTGCCGGCCGTCGATACGGCGGCCGCCTGAGCGCGGATCGCCCAGGCGGGTCGGCGCAGGCCGCTTGGGCGGCACCGGTCGCACGTCACAGTCAGGAGTCTGAGCAATGAAGCGCAAACTTTCGGTGATCACCATCAAGCGTCGCATGTTGCTGCGGTTGGCCTCGGTGGTGTTTTTTCAGGTACTGCTGGGCGGCGCCGGGTTGTGGGGGCTGCTGCGCGCGGAAGCCGCATTGCAGCGCTTCTTCACCACCGAACTGGTGGAGTCGAGCACGCTGGCGCAGATCGTTGCCAACATGAATCTGGTCGGCACCGACCTGCGGCGCGCGGCGCTGTCGGAGAACCCCGACGTGGTCACCGAGACGCTGCCGCGGGTGCGCGCCACCATCGAGGAAGTGACGGCAGGGATCGAGGACATCGAGGCGGTGGTGGTGGACCCCGAGGTGCGTGCCGAGCTGGAGCGCTTCAAGGAAGCCCGCTCCGGCCTCAAGGACGCCTACGGCGAGGTGATCGTCGCGCTGGAGGAAGGGGATTTCGAGCGTGCCACCGCACTGGACTCGATGAAGGTGTCGCCGGCATTCGAGCCCGCCATGCGCGCGATGAACGACATGCTGGTCATCACCACCCAGATGGCGTCGGCCAAGGTCGATGAACAAAATGTCGAGGGCAAGCGGCTGCTGATGCTGGTGGTGGGCATCGTGGTGCTGAGCGTGGTGCTGGCAGTGATCTTCGATCTGATGTTCACCCGTTCACTGACCCGGCGCCTCGACGCGGCAGCCTCGGTGGCCGATCGCATCGCCCACGGCGACCTGGGGTCGCGCATCGAGATCGGCACCGGTGACGAACTGGGCAAGGTGCTGGCCTCACTCAGCGAAATGGACGCCAAGCTGGCCGGCATCGTGACCGAGGTGCGCAACGGCGCCGACTCGGTCAGCGTGGCGGCGCGCGAGATCGCGGCCGGCAACGACGACCTCTCGCAGCGCACCCAGCAACAGGCATCGTCGCTGGAGGAAACCGCGTCGAGCATGGAAGAAATGACTGCCACGGTGCGCCAGAATGCGGAGAATGCGAGCCAGGCCAACCAGTTGGCGCGCGGCGCGCGCGAGCAGGCCGAGCGCGGCGGCGAGGTGGTGTCCAAGGCGGTTTCGGCAATGGCCGCGATCAACGAGAGCAGCCGCAAGATCGCCGACATCATCGGCGTGATCGACGAGATCGCGTTCCAGACCAACCTGCTGGCACTCAACGCGGCGGTCGAAGCGGCGCGCGCCGGCGAGCAGGGCCGCGGTTTCGCGGTGGTGGCCAGTGAGGTGCGCAACCTCGCCCAGCGCAGCGCCGGCGCCGCCAAGGAGATCAAGGCGTTGATCGGCGACAGCGTCGAAAAGGTGGGGGTCGGCACCAGTCTGGTGGACGAGTCCGGGCGCACCCTGGCGCAGATCATGGAATCGGTGAAGAAAGTCACCGACATCGTCGGCGAGATCGCCGCCGCCAACCATGAGCAGACCAGTGGCATCGATCAGGTCAATCGCGCGGTGATGTCGATGGACGAGATGACCCAGCAGAACGCGGCGTTGGTGGAAGAAGCTGCCGCGGCGAGCAGGGCGATGCAGGACCAGGCGGAAACCCTGGCCCGGCAGATCGGATTCTTCCGCGTCAACGGCGACGGCGCTCGCGTCGCCGCGGCGCCTGTCACCGCTGCCTCCACGTCGCAGGCGCCGCATGCCGAGCACTCGTCTGCGCAGGCAGCGGCAAAGGCGGCGCCAGCCAAGCGCAAACCGCCGCAGGCGCACAAAGCGGTCGATGCGGACGCTACCGATGTCGCAGCGGCGGCCGGCAAGAGCACCGCGCGCACCAGCGCATCCAGCACTGCCGATGCCGGCGGCTGGACCGAGTTCTGATTCGCACCACCCGGGATGAGCCATGTCGTCAGCAATCGATCAGGAATCCCGCACCACCACCAGCGCCGATGGTGCGATGGTGTTGCGCGACGAGGATTTCGCCTTCATCTCGCGCTTCGTGTTCGATCGTTGCGGGATTGTGCTGGGCGACAACAAACGGCAGCTCGTGTTCGGGCGCCTGGTGCGGCGCCTGCGTGAGCTTGGCCTGTCGAGCTTCGCGCAGTACTGCCAACGCCTGCGCGATCAGCCCGAGGACGAACTCGATCCGCTGACCAGCGCGATCAGCACCAACGTCACCAGTTTCTTCCGCGAGGATCACCACTTCGAGTTTCTCGCCAACGACCTGGTGCCGGAGCTGATGGCGCGTGGCGCCAGTGCTCAGGTGCGGGTCTGGTCGGCCGGCTGCTCCAGCGGCGAGGAGCCATACTCGATCGCGATGGTGCTGGCGGAGACGCTCGGCTCGCGCGCCAAGAGCGTGGCGCGCGTTCTGGCCACCGACATTTCGCAGCGCGCGCTGGGCGTGGCGCGGCAGGGCGTGTATCCGGTCGATCGCCTGCAGGGCGTGTCCGAGGCGCGCCGCAAGCGCTGGTTCCAACGCGGCTCGGGCGCCAACGACGGCATGGCGCGGATCGCGCAACCGATCCGTGAACTGGTGACGTTCAATCAGCTCAACCTTCTCGAACATTGGCCGATGAAGGGACCATTGGACGCCATTTTTTGCCGCAACGTGGTCATCTACTTCGACAACCCGACCAAGCAAGCCCTGTTCGCGCGCTATGCCCAACTGCTGGCGCCGGGCGGGTACCTGTTTCTCGGCCATTCCGAGTCGCTGCACGGACTGAGCGATGCATTCGATCTGGTCGGGCGAACCATTTTCAGGAAGCGCGCATGAGCAGCGTGGGAACAGCGGCACGCATTCCTCTGAGACCGGGCAGTACGGCAGCCGCCGATCTGCCGGGCTTCGACCCTCGGCGCGTGCAGCCTGGCTTCTCTCACGTCAACCGCTATTTCGACCGGCTGCTCGATCACGTGGTGGTGAAGATACTGCCGGGCGAGTACTACGTCACCACGCAGGGCGAAGCGGTGGTGACGGTGCTGGGCTCGTGCGTGTCCGCCTGCATCCGCGACCGCCGCAGCGGCATTGGCGGGATGAATCATTTCATGCTGCCCGAATCGTTCCCGGGCGAAGTGAGTTCGGCCAACGGCCGCGCCGAGCGCTACGGCAACATCGCGATGGAGCAACTGGTCAACAGCGTGCTCAAGGCCGGCGGCGATCGCCGCGAGCTGGAGGTCAAGGTGTTCGGCGGCGGCCGCGTGCTGGCGCAGATGACCGACGTCGGCAAGCGCAATATCGAGTTCGTGCGGCATTACCTGAAGGCGGACAACCTCGCGGTCACCGCTGAGGACCTGGGCGACATCTATCCGCGTCACGTCCAGTATTTCCCCGCCACAGGCAAGGTGCGGGTGCGGCAACTGCGCAGCATGCACAACGACACCATCGTGGTGCGCGAGCGCGGTTACCTGAACCAGCTCAAATCCGACCCGGTCACCGGCGACGTCGAACTTTTCTGAGGATGCGTTGTGAGCAAGATCCGAGTTCTGGTCATCGACGATTCCGCGCTGGTCCGCAAGATGCTCAGCACCATGCTGGCATCGGACCCGGGGATCGAGGTCGTCGGCACCGCCGCCGACCCGCTGATCGCGCGCGAAAAGATCAAGGAACTCAACCCGGACGTGCTGACGCTGGACGTCGAAATGCCGCACATGGACGGCGTCACCTTCCTCGAAAACCTGATGCGGTTGCGGCCGATGCCGGTGGTGATGGTATCCACCCTGACCGCCGACGGTGCCGACATCACGCTGCGCGCGCTGGAACTGGGCGCGGTGGACTTCGTGTCCAAGCCCGGCACCGATCTGTCCGGCCGCTTCGATGCCTATGCCGAGGAAATCATCGGCAAGGTCAAGGCGGCCGCGCGCTGCCGTCCGCGCGCGCTCAGCCGCTCGCTGCCGCCGCCGCAACCCAAGCTGTCCGCCGATGCGGTGTTGCCGGCACCGGGCCCGGCACGGCTGCTGCCCGCCGCCACCACGGTGATCGCGATTGGCTCGTCGGCCGGTGGCACCGAGGCGGTGCGCGTGCTGCTGGCGGACATGCCGCCCGACGCGCCGCCGGTGGTGGTCACCCAGCACATCCCGGCGCAGTTCAGCGCCCCCTGGGCGGCGCGTCTGGATGCGGCGTCGGCAATGCGGGTGGCGGAGGCGCGCGACGGCCAGCCGCTGATGCCGGGGCACGTCTACGTCGCGCCTGGCGGACAGCATCTGCTGGTGGTGCGCGACGGCGCGCGCTACATCTGCCGCTTGCACGACGGCCCGCCGGTGAGCCGCCACAAGCCGTCGGTGGACGTGTTGTTCCGCTCGGTGGCGCGCGCGGTGGGCAATGGCGCGATCGGCGTGATCCTCACCGGCATGGGCGACGACGGCGCCCAGGGAATGCGGGAAATGCGCGATGCCGGCGCACACACGATCGGGCAGGACGAGGCGACCTGCGTGGTCTGGGGCATGCCGCATGCAGCGCTCAACGCTGGCGGTGTGGTCGAACAACTGCCGCTGGAAGCCATCGCCCCGAAGCTGGTCGCACTGGCGCGCAGCGCCAAGCGGCAATGACGCGCCACGCCCGGTCGAAAGCCAGAACACATATAGGATCACGGACATGAAACTCAACGCCAACAACATCATTCCCGCAGGGCTCGTGGCGAGCGCCATCGGCCTGGTCCTGGCGCTGGCATTGCCGTCGTCGTGGGGGCCGGCGGCGGCGGTGATCGCGCTCAGCGGCGCCTGGATGGTGCTGGCGCACCATGGCATGAACGCCGCGGAGGCGATGGTCGCGCGGCCGGCGCCGGGCGCCGATCCGGCGATGGCGCCGGCGCTGGGCGAAGTCAATGCCGCCCTGCTCGAAGAACTGGGACACAGCCTGCGCGAGGTGATGCAGGCGATCGACATCATCCGCGATGCTGGGCTCGAGCTGGGCAGCGGATTCGACGGTCTCAACGCCAAGACCAACCGTCAGCGCGCGCTGATGAGCGAACTGATCGAAGCCAGCGGCGGTGGCGGCGGCATTACCTTGGCCCAGTTCACCCAGCGCACCACCGAACTGCTGGAACACTTCGTTGGACTGATTTTGCAACTGTCCAGCGAGAGCCTGCGCATCGTCTACCGCATCGACGAGATGAGCGAGGAGATGGACGCGGTGTTCGCCTTGCTGCGCAACGTCGACACCATCGCCGAGGAAACCAACCTGCTGGCGCTCAATGCCGCGATCGAGGCGGCGCGTGCGGGCGAGGCAGGCCGTGGCTTCGCCGTGGTGGCAGGGGAGATCCGCAATCTGGCGCGCCACTCCAACCAGTTCAACGACAAGATCGGTGCACACGTCGAGCGCGCGCGCAGCGCCATGCAGCAGTTGCATCAGTTGGTCGGGCGGCTGGCTTCGCAGGACATGAGCGTCGCGCTTTCCGCCAAGGGCGACATCGATTCGATGATGGCGCACGTCACCCGCAGCGAGCAGCGGGTGAGCGCGGTCGCCGATCAGATGTCCACCATCAACCGCGAGCTGGCGGCCGACGTTGCCACCACGGTGCGCTCGCTGCAGTTCGAAGACATCCTCAGCCAGTTGCTCGGCCAGACCCGGCAGGGCCTGGTCGACCTGCAAGGCATCACCAACGATTGCGTGCGCGAGCTGACCCAGATGACCGAGGTGCGTCCGCCCGAGAGCGGTGCCGAGCGGCTGGCAAGCATCCGCGAGCGCCTCGCGCAGCGACGCGAGCAGGCGCTGGCGCGGCGCAAGGGACCGGCGTTGCAGACTTCGATTGCCGCTGGCGAAGTGGAATTGTTTTGACCGAACCGGTGCGCGCCGCCAACCCGGCACGACACCGCGAGCAGGAGCACATCATGAGCGTCAGCCACGAATACGACCGCGAACGCGATTGCCTGACCATCCGGCTCGAGGAGAGCTTCGATTTCGCCGTGCACAAGGCGTTCCGCGAAGCCTACGCGCAACTCGATGCACAGCCGCGCACCTACGTGATCGACACCTCAGGCACCGAGCGCATCGACAGCTCGGCGCTGGGCATGTTGATGCTGTTGTGCGAACGCGCACGCAGCCACCAGGCCGCCATTCACGTGGTCAACTGCAGTCCGGCGCTGCGCAACATTCTGCGGGTGTCGGGCTTCGACAAGCAGATGACCGTCAACTGAGGGTGCCGTATCGGCGCGAAGGCGCAGGCGGTCGGGCATGATCGTGCGCGACCGACCGCGCAGCACGGCCACGGATTGCTGTATGCGCAGTTCGTATTCCTGTTGACAGGGACATGTTTTTTCGCGGTCGCCACGTCTATGCTGGCGCGCCAACGACGCGCGTCGACGCAAGTAGCGACGCAATCCACCGGCGACAGCCGGGGTGCGTCGGGCAGGAAACGTCGATCGGATCATAAGGAAAAGAACAAATGCAGATGGCATGCCGTGTGTTGAATCGTCGCAGCGCGATCGTCGTTGCCGTGATCGCCTGCGCCGCGTGGTCCGGTGGCGCGGTCGCCGAAACCAGTGGCCTCACGCTAGACCTGCGTTACCGCTACGAACTGGTCGACGACGATGCGTTCGCGCGCGATGCCAACGCCCACACCTTGCGCACCCGGCTCGGCTATCGCTGGGTGGCGACGCCGCACTGGAGCGCGTTCGTCGAGGGCGATTACATCGAGGGACTGGGCGCCGAGCATTTCAACAGCACCACCAACGGCAAGCAGCAGTTCCCGGTGGTAGCCGATCCCGACGAGACCGAATTGAACCAGGCCTACGTGCGCTACGGCGCCGAAGGCCTCACCGCCACGTTGGGGCGGCAGCGCGTGGTGTTCGCCAACCTGCGCTTCGTCGGCAATGTGGGGTTTCGCCAGAACGAGCAGACCTACGATTCGTTCGACCTGAGTTACCAGGCCGGCGCTTCGGGCCCGGCCATCCATTACGCCTGGCTGGATCGCGCGCATCGCGTGTTCGGCGATCATCATCCGCAAGGCGAGTGGAATCTCGACGGGCACGCGCTGACGGTGACGCAGGCTCTGCCGCTGGGTAGCCTGGCCGGCTACCTCTACGCGATCGACAACCAGGATGTCGCGACCGCCTCCACCACCTCCTGGGGCCTGCGCTGGACGGGGCGCTCGGAGTTCGCTTCTGGGTGGTCGGTCGGTTGGGCGGCAGAGGCTGCGCGACAGAACGATTACCGCGACAACCCGCTGCAGGTGAAGGCCGACTACCGGCTGCTGGAGCCCGACGTGCGCATCGGCGCGTACACGCTCAAGGCAGGATGGGAGCGGCTGGAAGGCAACGGCAGCACCGCGTTCCAGACGCCGCTGGCGACGTTGCACGCCTTCAACGGCTGGGCTGACCGCTTTCTCACTACCCCTGCGGACGGCTTGCTCGATCGCTATGCCGGACTCAGCGCCAACTACGGCAAGCTGAGCTGGCAACTGGTGTGGCACGACTTCGACGCCGATCGCGGCGGCCGCAACTACGGCACCGAACTCAACGCGCAAGTGGCCTATGCGTTTTCCGCGCACCTGAGCTCGTCGATCGCGTTCGCCGACTACGACAGCCAGGGCTTTTCGAGCGACGAGCGCAAGGCGTGGGTGACGATCGAATATCGGCGTTGAGGCGGGTGGGGCGTTCTTGACCGCACTCGTCGTTGGGTAGGCCGGTGGTGACCCCGGGCTTGATCCGGGGAATCCCAGCATGCTCATCTCGTGCGGTAGCGGCGCTGGGGTTCGCTGCGCTCACCACCAGCCTACTGTCATCAAGGTGGTGCTGGCGTCCGGCAGAGCGCGGCCCGCTGCACGGATGAGTTCCAAACGGCATGCAACACGACGCACGCTTCGAGTGCTGCCCCCTCGCGCATCCGGCGATCGACCGTTACCTCCACGAACGCCGACGTCGGTGTCGTTCTTTCGACGAATCGGATGGCTACAGCTTTTGGTATCCGCGTGTGCGTCGCGCTGTCGAATGCGATTGAAGCGCACCGCTGACAAACGGAAGGGCAGTGTCCATCGGGGCGCGCCTGATCGCCGCGACCGGCGCACGCCCGTGCGCCCGGCGCCAGCAACGGTAGTGCGGTGCTGGCCAAGCACGCACGGCGCGCGCAGCATCGTGCGCGCGCCAGGGATATCGTCCGGATCGGCTTACCAGGTCTTTGCGCTGGCCACTTTCACGCCGAAGTATTTGATCTTTTCGTCGTAGCGAAACAGCGGCCCGAACTCGAAGGTCACGGCCTTGCCGGGCTCGATGTTGTTGGTACCGGCCGGCCAACCATCTTCAGCGTGCACTACCGCGCCGGCGTCGTTCTTGGCCTCGACCTTGATCTGCGCTGCGGCGGGCTCGGCGCATTTGTTGACGACCTCGCCACGCAGCGAGTACACGCGCCTGCCGTTGGCTCGCGATTTCTCCGAGGGCTCGAATTTCTCGATCTTGAAGTCATCGGCGCTGCAGGCAGCTTGCGCGACGTGCGATGCCGGCAACAGAACCAGAGCAACCGCGAGGGCGAGGCAGGTGGGAGTGGCTTTCATAGTTGTGCACCTCCATCGATTCGAGTGACGGTTCGACGCCGGTGTTCGCGCAGGTCCACACCAGGGGCTTGCAAGAATGGCGTCTCAAGGGTGATCGGCAGGCCCGGAGCATTCTTGAGGCTGTTTCCGCTGAAAACATCCGCGTTCTGTGAAGCCGATCACCTCTGGGGCCGTGTACCGGGCGCGCGCCGCGTTCACGACGGGCAAAAGTCGGTTGCCTGTCCTACACTTCAGCCGCTGGCGGTAACCCCTTCGCGGAAGATTCCCGTGCTCGACGAGACGTTGGATCAACAAGACATATGGGCGATCGACGACTATCGCGTGCCGCTGTGGGTACGCGAGCACGGTCTGCGCTTCCGCTATCCGGCGGCGTTCGTCGAATGCCTGGGCGATGGCGAATACGTGTTGTTCGGCGACGACGGCGAAATGGTCGACATGGTCTACCGCGCGGACCAGCAGGACCCGCGCGAATAGCACGTCCGCACGTAACGTCGCGCTGTCGCCGCTGGCGGTTCGCGCGTGAAGTGGAATCGAAGCGGGGGATTTGTCGCACACCGAAGATGGTGGCCGGGGGCGGAATCGCCAAGTCCGCAGGAGCGGACTTCGCGAGCGGCCGCTTCTACGCGTCCTTGCGTTCGCGGCACTCGTACATCCATGTACATCGCAGCGAGTCCGCAGGACGCGACCCATGGATGGGTCGCGCAGCCGCCGACGGCGGTTCGCGCGTGAAGTGGAATCGAAGCGAGGGATTTGTCGCACACCGAAGATGGTGGCCGGGGACGGAATCGAACCGCCGACACGGGGATTTTCAATCCCCTGCTCTACCAACTGAGCTACCCGGCCAACGCCAAGAACATCTTGGCCGCCCCGTTGCGGGGCGAGCGCGAAATGATAGCGGCGGTGCGGGCTACTGGCAAGCGCTGTTTTCGAGCGTCCGGCATTGCCAGGGGCGGCGGCGTGGTGCCGCGCGTGCCGGGCGTTGCCATGGCGCTCAGGATTCGGGCGGCACGTAGCCGCTGGGGGGCTCGGCGCCGTCGCCGAACAGGAACTTCTGCATCTCGCCTTCCAGGTATTGCCGATGCTTGGGATCCAGCGGCGACAGCCGGTGCTCGTTGATCAGCATGGTCTGGTGCGCCAGCCACTGGGCCCAGGCGGGTTTGCCGATCTCGTCGAACAC
>JANRIF010000187.1:0-17129 GCA_033765245.1 Lysobacteraceae bacterium | reverse complement strand
CGCGGCAGTTGCGGCTGGCAACAGTTGCTGGCGATGCCCAGGCACCTGCAAGCCAATCGCGCGCTGGGCGCCTTGGCAAATCCTTCGAATCTGAGTTGATGGAGCGCACCTTGAAAGAGCATCCGCTGTCCGAAGCCCTGGCCAATGCCGATCTGGTGCATGATCGCGCCGCGCTGGAGCAGGCCATCGTCCGCATGGCCGAGCGCATCCGCCACGACTACGGCAGCGATCGCCCGGTGTTTCTCACCGTGATGAACGGCGGCATGTTCTTCGGCGCGCTGCTGGCGCTGGAGCTTGGCGTGGACATCGAGTTCGATTACCTGCACGCAACCCGCTATCGCGGCCAGACCGACGGCGGCACCCTGGTCTGGCTGCACCGTCCGCGCACCCCGCTGCGTGGGCGCCGCGTGTTGCTGGTCGACGATATCCTCGACGAAGGCCCCACCCTCGACGAAGTGCGCCGCTGGTGCCTCGACGAGGGCGCAACCGACGTGCGCACCGCGGTGTTGACCTGGAAGCGGCACGGTCGCGGCCTGCCCAGCATGGTGCCGGACTACTGGGGGTTGGAGGTGCCGGATCGTTACGTGTTCGGCTTCGGCATGGACTACTACGAGCAGGGCCGCAATCTGCCGGCCATCTACGCGCTCAAGGATTGACGGTGGGCACGCCGCATTTCGACGATCTGGCGCTGGCGGTGCTGGGCGGTACCGGCGTGTATGCGCTGGAGGCGCTGCGCGATGCACGGACGCTGGCGGTCGACACGCCCTACGGCGAGCCCTCGGGACGCATCCGGGTGGGGTTCATTGGCGCCCGGCGAGTCGCGTTCCTGGCCCGCCATGGCGAAGAACATCACCTGCCGCCGCATCGCATCAACTATCGCGCCAACGTGTGGGCGCTGCACGCCATCGGGGCGCGGGAGGTACTGGCGATCAATGCCGTCGGTGGGATCACCGACGCCTACGCACCCGCGGCGCTGGGCGTTCCCGATCAACTGATCGACTACAGTTGGGGCCGGATCGGCACATACTGCGAAGAAGCCGGTACCGCGGTGATGCACGTCGACATGACCGAACCCTACAGCCCGCCGCTGCGCGCGCGCCTGCTGCGCGCCGCGCGTGACGCCGGGGTGATGGTGGCCGACGGCGGATGCTACGCAGTGACCCAGGGTCCGCGTCTGGAAACCCGTGCCGAGATCGTCCGTCTGCGCCGCGACGGCTGCGATCTGGTGGGCATGACCGGCATGCCAGAAGCCGCACTGGCGCGTGAACTGGGGCTCGAATATGCCTGTCTGGCGCTGGTCGCCAACTGGGCAGCCGGCTGCGACCCGCAGCCGCGCGAGATCACCATGGACGAAGTGCACGCCAACCTCGCTCAAGCCTCACAGCGACTGCCCGCGATCATCGAGCGCATGCTCTGAGTGCATGCCGTGTGCGCGCGGGCGCTTCGAAAAAGCGCGGGTCCGCAAAGGACGCAAAGCGGCAAAGCACGCGAATGAAGTGGGATGCGGCGTCGGGTTCGTCGGGTGCGGCGCTACCGACTGTGGGCTGGTTGGCGTGGGCGTGGCTCGATCTTGACCGCCGTTCCTTTGCGAACTTTGCGACCTTTGCGGATCCACGAGCTTCTCCGTCATGGATCGATTCAGAGGGTCAGGGTTGCGGTGAGTGTCGGATTTCGGGCTGCGGCCGCTCCGGCCCATGGCGCACAATACCGGGATCGTCCTGCCGGAGTCCGCCATGAATGCCCTGGAGCCGTTCCAGACCCACGTGGTCGAGAATCAGGCGCCGCCATACGCGCCCGAAAACCTTTACGTGCAGGACGTCGCGCTGCGCGAGGCGGTGCAACGCGAAGGCGGGCAATGGGCCGCGCCAGCGCTGACCGCGTACGGCGCAGCGATGGCGCAGGAGGGTATCGCGCTGGGCGTCGATGCCAATCGCTTCCGCCCGCAGTTGCGCACTCACGATCGTTACGGCAATCGTGTCGATGAGGCCGAGTTCCACCCGTCTTACCATCGTTTGATGACGCTGGGTGTAGAGCGCGGCGTGCACGCCTTCGCCTGGCGCGATCCCCGGCCCGGCGCCCACGTCGCGCGCGCGGCACTGTCGTACCTGCATCATCAGGCCGAGCAGGGCACCAGTTGCCCGCTGACCATGAGTTACGCGGCGTACCCGGTGCTGGCGGCGGCCGACGGTATCGAGCCTGCGTGGCTGACCAAGGCAATCGCTCCGCACTACGATCCGCGCAACCGCCCGATGACCGAGAAAGCCGGGGTCACCTTCGGCATGGGCATGACCGAGAAGCAGGGCGGTTCGGACGTGCGTAGCAACAGCACGCGCGCCACGCCGGGCAGCGACGGCAGTTATGCCTTGATCGGGCACAAGTGGTTCATGTCTGCGCCGATGTCGGATGCGTTTCTGGTGCTGGCGCAGGCGCCGGGTGGGCTGACCTGTTTCCTGTTGCCGCGCTGGCGTCCCGACGGCAGCGCCAACGCGCTGCGGATCATGCGACTCAAGGACAAGCTCGGCAACTGGTCCAACGCCTCCAGCGAGGTCGAATTCTGCAACGCCTTCGCGCAGCGCATCGGCGACGAGGGCAGGGGCGTGGCCACCATCATCGAGATGGTGGCGTTGACGCGGCTGGAGTGCCTGATCGGTTCGGCGGCTGAGATGCGCATGGCGCTGGCGCAGGCAACGCATCATGCGCGCCACCGCATCGCCTTCGGCAAGCGCCTGTTCGATCAGCCGCTGATGCGCAACGTGCTGGCCGATCTCGCGCTGGAATCGGAAGCGGCGATGGCGTTGGCGATGCGGGTGGCGCGCGCGGTGGATGCCAGCGGCCGAGACCCGCGCGAGGCCGCGTTCGCTCGCGTCGCCACCGCGATCGGCAAGTACTGGGTGTGCAAGCGCGCGCCTGCGTTCGTCAACGAGGCTCAGGAGTGTCTGGGCGGCGCGGGTTACGTCGAGGAGGCGATGCTGGCGCGGTTGTATCGCGAGGCGCCGCTGAATTCGATCTGGGAGGGCTGCGGCAATATTCAGTGCCTGGACGTGTTGCGGGCGCTGGTGCGCGAGCCCGAGACAGGCGATGCCTTGTTGGCGGAATTGAGTGGCGTTGCCGGCAGCAACAGTGCGTTGGATGCGGAACGCGAGGCGTTGGCGGGGTTGCTGGCCGAGCCGAGGCAATTGGAGCCGGTTGCGCGTGCGGTGGTGGAGCGTCTGGCGTTGGCGCTGCAGGCGGCGGTGCTGTTGCGTTCCGGTTCGCCCTTGGCCGCCACTTTTTGTCATAGCCGTCTGGGTGGTGGACGTGGACAGGCATTCGGCACGTTGGCGCCGGGCTTCGATTGGGATGCGATCGCGGTGCGGATGCCTTGAGCGGGCACCGGAACGGCATGAAGCCTGTTGGGTCCGCAAAGAACGCACGCGAATCAATGCGCGTGACGCAGGTCAGCGCACCTGTGTCGACACGTTCATAGGCAGTTGAGAGACTGGTTCTGAGTGGGCGCTTTGACTCCCTCCCTTGCTTGCAGGGGGTGACGGGCCGCGGCTTACGAGCTGCCGGTGGCAGCTCGTGCGGCACGGAACGCCCGGCAGGGCCGGCCGGTTGGGGAGGGGTGAGTACTTGTGGCCGACCCTCCAGAGCAGAGCTTTCACACGCCTGCGGCGTGCGAGTCACTTTTTGGAGGCGCAAAAAGTAACCAAAAACGCCCGCGCCGGACGCGCGCCGGCGTGGCTCCTGCCACGCCGGTGCCCTCCGCTTCTCGCCGCTCGCGGGCCGGCGCCAACTCGCACGTCCATGTGCTCAGACAGTGGCGCCTTTCCCCCGCGAGCGGCTCCGATGCTCGGCGCGCTTTACGGCGCCCTGTCGCTCTCGACCGCGCATCCATGCGCTACAAGTCGGCTTTTCCGTTTCATCCCGTAGCTACGACGCAATTTCGTTGCCGCGAGCTTGACATGCGTCGCGAGGGTGAGAGCCTTTCCCGAGTCCCGAGTCCCGAGTCCCGAGTCCCGAGTCCCGAGTCCCGAGTCCCGAGTCCCGCCTTGACCAACAATCATCCATGCGCTAATGTGATAGCGCATTAATACATTGGATGGCCGTGAAAAAGCGCTCGATCAAGCCCGCCGCCAGCGACACCCGTGCCCTCGATGGCCTGGTGAAGGCGATGCTGACGCAGCAGACTCCGGCGGAGCTGCGCGCGTTTCTGGTGGATTTGTGCACGCCGGCGGAGTTGCAGGCGTTGGCGGATCGCTGGCGGGTGGTGCCGTTGCTGGTCGACGGGGTCGCATATCGCGACATTCACGAGCGCACCGCCGTCAGCGTGACCACCGTCGGCCGCATCGCGCGTTGTCTCGAATTTGGCGCCGGCGGCTATCGCCGCGCCGTAGATCGCCTCGGTCTGCGCGTCGACGCGCAGCACTGACCGTCCCCTGCTTTCCGACTCCGGAGCCGACATGAAGTCGCGTGACCGTTTACGTATCGCCATCCAGAAATCCGGCCGACTGTCGGGGCCCGCGCGCGAGCTGTTGGAACGCGCCGGCCTGGCGTTTCGCGAGAGCCGCGACCGGCTGTTCTGCTTCGGCGAGTCGCTGCCGATCGACTTGCTGCTGGTACGCGATGACGACATCCCCGGCCTGATCGCCGATGGCGTCTGCGATCTCGGTGTGGTCGGCAACAACGTGCTGGAAGAACAGGCGGTGGCGCGCCAGCAACAGGGTTTGTCGACGGCCTATCAGGCGGTGCGGCAACTGGGTTTCGGCGGTTGCCGGCTGTCGGTGGCGGTGCCGCAGGAATGGGAATGGAGCGGCCCCGGCGATCTTGCCGGCAAGCGCATCGCCACCAGCTATCCCGAGTTGTTGGGGCGTTGGCTGCGTGAGCACGCGGTGGATGCCGAGGTGGTGGTGTTGTCCGGTTCGGTGGAAATCGCGCCGCGGCTGGGCAAGGCCGAGGCGATCTGCGATCTGGTGTCGAGCGGCGCCACCTTGCTCGCCAACCAGTTGCGCGAGGCGGCGGTGATTTTCCGCAGCGAAGCGGTGCTGGTGGCGCCGGCCGAGCCATTCGAGGATGCGCGCGGCGAGCTGGCGGCGTTGCTGCTGCGCCGGCTCGATGGCGTGCTCAGTGTGCGCGACAGCAAGCTGGTGATGTTCCAGGCGGCGCGCGCGGCATTGCCGGAGCTGCTCAAGCTGCTGCCCGATGCCGACGCGCCCACCGTGCTCAGCCTCGACGGCGAGCGCTCCGAAGTGGCGTTGCAGGCGGTATGTCGCACCGCGCTGACCTGGCAGCGTCTGGAAGACATGAAACGCGCCGGCGCGCGTGGGGTGCTGGTGTTGCCGGTGGAGCGGATGCTGGCATGAAGCGCGTCGATTGGAAAATGCTCGATTGGAGCAGCCTTGACGAATCCGCCCGTGCCGCTGCCTTGCAGCGGCCTACGCTGGACATCGCCGACAGCGTGCGTGAGGGCGTGCAGCGGGTGATCGCGCAGGTGCGCGCCGACGGCGACTTCGCGCTCAAGGCATTGACGCGGCGTTTCGACGGCGTCGAACTCGACAGCCTGCGCGTCAGTGCAGAGGAATTCGCGATCGCCGCCACGCAGATCGATGCATCCCTCAAACAGGCATTGGCCGAGGCGCAGCAGCGCATTGTGGCGTGGCATCGCGCCGGCATGGCCGCCGAGTTCGAGATCGACACCGCGCCCGGCGTGCGTTGCGGCCGCGTGATCCGGCCGATTGCGCGGGTGGGCTTGTACGTGCCGGCCGGCAGCGCGCCGTTGCCGTCCACGGCGCTGATGCTGGGGGTGCCGGCGCAACTGGCCGGTTGCGCGCAGGTGGTGTTGTGTTCGCCGCCGCGCGCCGACGGCAGCGTCGACCCGGCAGTGCTGTATGCCGCGCAGTTGTGCGGCATCGGTAATGTGTTCAAGCTCGGTGGCGCGCAGGCGATTGCCGCGATGGCGATCGGCACCGCCAGCGTGCCGCGTTGCGACAAGCTGTTCGGGCCCGGCAATACCTGGGTCACCGCGGCGAAGCAGGCCGTGAGCAGTGCCGAGGACGGCCCCGCGATCGACATGCCAGCCGGGCCGTCGGAAGTGTTGGTGATCGCCGATGCCGGCGCCAACCCCGCGTTCATCGCTGCCGACCTGCTGTCGCAGGCCGAGCACGGACCCGATTCGCAAGTGTTGCTGGTGAGCGACAGCGGCGCCGTGCTCGACGCGGTGGCGGCCGAACTCGAACGCCAGCTTGCCCTGTTGCCGCGCGCAGCGATTGCCGAGCGCGCTTTGGCGCACGCGCGGCTGATCGCGGTGCCGTCGCTGGCGGATGCCTTCGAGATCAGCAACCGCTACGCGCCCGAGCACCTGATCCTGGCCTTGCGCGAACCGCGGGCGTGGCTCGATCGGGTGAGCAGCGCCGGCTCGGTGTTTCTCGGCGACTTTGCGCCCGAAGCGCTGGGCGATTACTGCAGCGGCACCAATCATGTGCTGCCCACCGGCGGCGCTGCGCGCGCCTACAGCGGCGTCAGCGTGGCGAGCTTCCAGAAAAGCATCAGCGTGCAGTCGGTGAGCGCATCGGGGATCGCCGCGATCGGCCCGTGCGCGCAGCGTATCGCCGAGGCCGAGGGCTTGAGTGCGCACGCGCAGGCAGTGCGGGTGCGGCTGCAAGCCGGAGGTGCGCCATGAGCGAGCTACTGGATCTGGTGCGCCCGGATCTGCGCGACTTCGCCGGATATTCCTCGGCGCGACGCACCGGCACGATGCCGGCTCGGGTCTGGCTCAACGCCAACGAAAACCCGTGGGCCAATCCCGCCGACGCGCCCGCCGCGTGCCGTCGCTATCCGGAGCCGCAACCGGAAGCGTTGCGCGCGCGGCTGGCGGATCTCTACGGCGTGTCGCAGGCGCAGGTGTTGATCGGTCGCGGCAGCGATGAGGCGATCGACCTGCTGGTGCGCGCGCTGTGTCGTCCCGGCGTGGACGCGGTGCTCAACACGCCGCCGGTGTTCGGCATGTATGCGGTGTGCGCACGCCTGCAGAATGCGCCGCTGCTCGAAGTGCCGCTGCGCGATGGCGATGCCGGCTTTTCGCTCGATCTCGACGCGGTAGCCGCTGCGGCGCAGCAGGGCAATGCGCGGCTGGTGTTTCTGTGTTCGCCGGCCAATCCGACCGGGCAGGGCATCGCGTTGGACGACATCGCCGCGCTGGCGCGTGCGTTGCGCGGGCAGGCGTTGGTGGTGGTGGACGAGGCTTACGGCGAATTCAGCGCGCAAGCTTCGGCTACCACGCTGCTGGCGACGCACCGCAATGTCGCAGTGCTGCGCACGCTGTCCAAGGCGCACGCGCTGGCGGCGGCGCGCATCGGCACCCTGATCGCCGATCCGGCGTTGATCGCGGTGTTGCGCAATTGCCAGGCGCCGTATCCGCTGCCCACGCCTTGCGTCGAGCTGGCGCTGGCGGCGCTGGCGCCGGCTGCGCTGTCGATCACCCGAGCCCGCGTGGCCGAGCTGGTCGCCGAACGCGCACGCCTGTTGGCTGCCCTGCCGGATTGCGCCGGCGTGAGACGGGTCTATCCATCGCAGGGCAATTATCTGCTGGTGCGCTTCGCCGATGCCGAGTCCGCGTTTTCGCGTCTGCTGGCGGCGGGCATCATGGTGCGCGACATGCGCGCGCAACCGCAGTTGGGCGATGCGCTGCGCATCAGCATCGGTACACCGGCCGAAAACGATGCGGTGCTGGACGCGCTGGGCGCGACCCGGTGTGCCGCGGGAGCCTGCGCATGACCCGTATCGCCTTTCTCGACCGCGACGGCGTGCTGATCGAGGAGCCGGCCGATTTCCAGATCGACAGCTACGCCAAGTTTCGCCTCGTCGAAGGGGTGATCCCCGCGCTGTTGCGCATCCGCGACGCCGGTTACCAGTTCGTGATGGTCAGCAATCAGGATGGCCTGGGTACGCCGAGTTTTCCCACTGAAACCTTCGAAGGGCCGCAGGCGTTGCTGCTGCAGATACTCGCTTCGCAGGGCATCGTGTTGCGCGAAGTGCTGATCGACCCGCACTTCGAACACGACAACGCGCCCACCCGCAAGCCCGGCATCGGCATGCTGCTGCACTACCTGCGCGATCGCGACGTCGATCTGGCGGCCAGCGTGGTGATCGGCGATCGCGAGACCGACATGCAACTGGCGCGCAATCTGGGGTGTCGCGGTCTGCGCTTCGGGCCGGGCTATCACGACTGGGCACAAATCGCGCACGTGCTGGCCGACGCGCCGCGCACCGCGCAGGTGCATCGCAAGACCCGCGAAACCGACATCCATGTGAGCGTAGACCTCGATCGCATTGCCGAGCCACGGGCGCACACCGGCATCGGTTTTTTCGACCACATGCTGGAACAGCTTGGCAAACACGGTGGCTTTGCGCTCGATCTGCGTTGCGAAGGCGATTTGCACATCGACGAACATCACACCGTCGAGGACTGCGCGTTGGCGCTGGGCGAGGCGCTGCGCCGCGCGCTCGGCGACAAGCGCGGCATCGGCCGCTACGGCCAGGCCGACGCCGATGCCGAACGGGTGGCGTTGCGCCTGCCGATGGACGAGGCGTTGGTCACGGTGGCGCTCGACATCTCCGGACGCGCCGGCTTCGTGTTCGACGGCGCGTTTCCGCGCGAGCAGGTCGGAGGCCTCGCCACCGAATTGGTGCCGCATTTCTTCCGTTCGCTGTGCGACGCGGCCGGTCTCAACCTGCATCTCGCGGTGCGCGGCGAGAACTGCCACCACATGGTCGAAGCCTGTTTCAAGGCGGTGGCGCGAGCCTTGCGCCCCGCCATCGCCCGCAGCGGCAGCGAGCTGCCCAGCACCAAGGGGCAGCTATGAAAGTCGCGGTGGTGGATTCCGGCGGCGCCAATATCGCCTCGGTGTGCTTCGCCTTGCAGCGGCTTGGCGTGGAGGCCGAGCTGACCGGCGATGCCGCCATCATTCTCGGCGCCGAGCGGGTGATCCTGCCCGGCGTTGGCGCGGCGGCACCGGCGATGGCGCGCCTGCGCGAACTGGACCTGGTGCAGACGCTGCGCGAAGTCACCGCGCCGCTGCTGGGTATCTGCCTGGGCATGCAACTGTTGTTCGAGCGTTCCGACGAGGGCGATACGCCGTGCCTCGGCTTGCTGCCGGGGCGGGTGGCGCTGTTGCCGGGTGCGCACAGCGTGCGTGTGCCGCACATGGGCTGGAACACGCTGGAGCCGGTGCGCGCGGTGTCGCTGCTCGACGGCATCGGCAGCGGCGCGCAGGCGTATTTCGTGCACAGCTACGCCGCGCCGGTGACCGACGATTGCATCGCTGCCTGCACGCACGGCCAGCGCTTCGCAGCCATGGTGCAGCGCGGCCACGTGGCCGGCGCGCAGTTCCACCCGGAACGCTCGGCCAACACCGGCGCGCGCGTATTGCGCAATTTTCTCGAAAAGGGATTGGCATGAGCTTCACCATCTATCCCGCCATCGACGTGCGCGACGGTCACGTGGTGCGGCTGGCGCAGGGCGACTATGCGCGCCAGACCACCTACGGCGACGATCCGCTGGCACAGGCTCGACACTACGCCGATGTCGGCGCGCAGTGGCTGCACTTGGTCGATCTGGATGCCGCGCGTGCCGGTGGCTATACCCTGCTGCCGCTACTGCAAGCGTTGGCGGCGCACACCACGATCAAGGTGCAGACCGGCGGCGGCGTGCGTTGTGAGGCCGATGTCGCGCGCCTGTTGGAGGCCGGCGCGCAGCGGGTGGTGATCGGTTCGCTGGCCGTGCGCGAACCCGAAGCCGTCGCCGGCTGGATCGCCCGCTTCGGCGCAGAACGCATCACCGTGGCGCTCGATACCCGCCAGGATGAACGCGGGCGCTGGCGTCTGCCGGTGCACGGCTGGACCGAGGACGGCGAGCGCGATCTCGACACGTTGGCGGCCGTCTATGCCGACGTCGGTCTGCGCCACCTGCTGTGTACCGACATTGCCCGCGACGGCATGTTGTCCGGCCCGAACCAGACGCTGTACCGGCATCTGCTGGAGCGCCTGCCGGCGCTGGCCGTGCAGGCTTCCGGCGGCGTGCGCGATCTGGATGACGTGATCGCCGCCCGTAGCAGCGGTTGTGCCGGCGTGGTGCTGGGGCGGGCCTTGCTGGAAGGCCGCCTCGAACTGAGCGAGGCACTGGCATGTTGAGCCGCCGCCTGATTCCGTGCCTGGACGTGCGCGATGGCCAGGTGGTCAAGGGCGTGCGCTTTCGCGATCACGTAGTGGTGGGCGCGATCGAGGAACTGGCACTGCGCTATCGCGACGAAGGCGCCGACGAACTGGTGTTCTATGACATCACCGCCAGCCCCGAGCAACGCACCGTCGACCGGCGCTGGGTGGAGCGGGTGGCGCGCCTGATCGACATCCCCTTCTGTGTCGCTGGCGGCATCCGCAGCGTGGCCGATGCGCGCGCCGTGCTGCATGCCGGTGCCGACAAGATTTCCATCAACACCCCGGCGCTGGAGCGGCCGGAGCTGATCGACGAACTGGCTGCCGCGTTCGGCGTGCAATGCGTGGTGGTGGGCATCGACAGCCTGCGCGACGACGATGGTGAATGGCGCGTGCGCCAATACACCGGCGACCCGTCGCGCACCCGAGCGCTGCCGGTACGCACGCTCGATTGGCTGGTCGAAGCGCAGCGACGCGGCGCGGGCGAGATCGTGCTCAATTGCATGGGCACCGACGGCGTGCGCAGCGGCTACGACATCGCGCAGCTCAAGGCCGCGCGTGCGCTGTGCCGGGTGCCGCTGGTGGCCTCGGGCGGTGCCGGCGCGATGGCGCATTTCGTCAGCCTGTTCGCACGCACCGATGTCGATGCCGCGCTCGCCGCCAGCGTGTTTCACTCCGGTGAGATTGCCATCCCTGCGCTCAAGCAATACCTGCACGTGCGCGGTATCGCCGTGCGCCCCGTGGAGACTGCCGATGCACCCTGACGACCTCGAAGCCCTGGCCTTCGCCAAGCAGGACGGCCTGCTGCCGGCCATCGTGCAGCACGCCGGCAGTGGCCAGGTACTGATGCTCGGCTACATGAACCGCGAAGCGCTGGAGCGCACCTTGGCGACGCGCCAGGTGACCTTCTACAGCCGCAGTCGCGAATGCCTGTGGACCAAGGGCGAAACCTCCGGGCACGTGCTCGATCTGGTGCGCATCGAAAGCGACTGCGACCACGACACCCTGCTGGTGCAGGCACTCCCGCACGGCCACACCTGCCACCTCGACCGGCCTAGCTGTTTTCCCGATGCGCCGGAGAATTTCCTTGGCGTGCTCGACGCCTTGGTACAGGCACGCGCGATCGATGCGCCGCCGGACAGCTACACCGCCAAGCTGTTCGCCGACGGCGTACGCCGCATCGCCCAGAAAGTGGGCGAGGAGGGCGTAGAGACCGCACTCGCTGCGGTGGTTCAGGATGACGAAGCCCTGCTCGGCGAAGCCGCCGACTTGATCTATCACTTGCTGGTGTTGCTGCGCGCGCGCGGTCTCGGCCTGGCCGACGCCGTGGCGGTGCTGGCGCAACGGCACGGCAATGGCGCGCGCAGCGGCGCCGCGAACCCGCCGCCGGGGCAGTGACCCGCGGCGGCAGGGGGCGACCCCGGAAGATACGACGTTCGCGCCGCTCAGGCCAGATGCGCCAGCACGTGCTCGGCGCTGGAGACCTTGAACTCACCCGGTGCCTCCACGAACAGTTGCTTCACCACGCCGTCCTCGGCGTACAGGGCGAAGCGCTTGCTGCGGATGCCCATGCCGAAGCCGGTGGCGTCCAGCTCCAGGCCAAGCGATCGGGCGAATTCGCCGTTGCCGTCGGCCAGCAGATGCAGGTTGGCGGGGACGTTCTGCGCCTTGCCCCAGGCGCCCATCACGAAGCCGTCGTTGACCGAGACGCAAGCCACTTCGATGCCGCGCTGGGTGAACTCAGCCAGGTGGTCGATGAATCCCGGCAGGTGCTTGGCGGAGCAGGTGGGGGTGAATGCGCCCGGCACCGAGAACAGCACCATTTTCTTGCCAGCGAACACGGCCTGGGTGTCGGTGGCCTGGATGCCATCGCGGATCTGGTTGATCGCGACCTTGGGGATGCGGTCGCCGATTTGAATGCTCATTGTACGACTCCTGGGGTTGAGCGGGGCTGTGAGTTTACTCGGGCCGGGCGCGACCCGGCTATCGCTCTTGAACCCTCGGTGCGAATCCCCATTTTTGCGGACGTGGCGGCGACCGGCCGCATTCCCACGAGAGGAGATCGAGATGAGCATCATTCGGTACAACCCCTGGGGCGCGCAGACTCCGTTCCAGGACGAAATCAGGCAAGTGTTCGACCGGTTCCTGTCCGAACCCGACGCTGACCAGTCGAACGTGGTCACCAGCCAATGGGCGCCGCGCGTGGACATCAAGGAAGAAGACAAGCGTTTCGTGATCTACGCCGACATTCCGGGCGTGGATCCCAAGGACATCGAAATCCACATGGACAAGGGCATCCTCAGCATCAAGGGCGAGCGCAAGAGCGAGAGCCGCGAGGAGACCGAGCGCTACACCCGTGTCGAGCGCGCCTATGGCTCGTTCTATCGCCGCTTCGCGTTGCCCGATGGCGCCGATCCCGAAGGCATCTCCGCCACCGGAAAGCACGGCGTGCTGGAGGTGGTGATCCCGAAGAAGCCGGAAATCACGCCGCGTCGCATTTCGGTAAGCACGCACTGATCTCTTTCACCGCCGTGGCGCGGCCTCGCTATCGCACGGCGCAGTAGATTCACCTCAGACAGGTAGTGCGGGGCCGGTGCCATCACCGGCCCCTTCGTCGTGGCGGCGCGGTAACATGTTGGCCGCGCATGAGGCAGCACGAGGAAGGCATGGAGTTCAAGGATTATTATCAGGTGCTGGGCGTGGAACCGGGCGCAGGCGAGGCGGAGATCAAGACCGCGTATCGCCGGTTGGCGCGCAAGTACCACCCGGACGTGAGCAAGGAAGCCGGCGCGGAGGATCGCTTCAAGGCGGTCAACGAAGCCTACGAGGTGCTGCGCGACACCGACAAACGCGCGCAGTACGACCAGTTGCGTTCGCGCGGCTTCCGGCCGGGGGATCAGTTCCAGCCGCCGCCGGGTTACCACGGCGGCGGGCCGGAGTACGGCTTCGACTACGGCGAAGGTGCAGGTTTCAGCGACTTCTTCGAGTCCCTGTTCGGCGGGCGCGCACGCGGAACGCGCGGTGCCGCTGGCGCCGAGCCCGGTAGCGACCTGCAGGCGCGGCTGGCGATTCCACTGGAGCTGGTCTACGCCGGCGGCACCCAGCGCATCGACGTCAACGGCAAAACCCTGGAAGTGAAGATTCCCGCTGGAGTGCGGCCGGGGCAGGTGATCCGGTTGGCGGGCCAGGGCAATCGCGGGCGCACCCGCAATGGCGATCTGCGGCTGGAAATCGAGTACCGCGCGCACCCGGATTTCGAGGTGGATGGCCGCAACATCCTGTACGTGCTCAGCGTGGCACCTTGGGAAGCGGCGCTGGGCGCGACCCTGGCGGTGCCGACGCTGGGCGGCTCGGTGGAACTCAAGATTCCCGCCGACAGCGACTCCGGGCGCAAGTTGCGCTTGCGCGGCCGCGGCTTGCCCGGCACGCCGCCGGGCGATCAGATCGTGGAGCTGGAGATCCGCACGCCGCGCGTGGGCAGCGAGGCACAGCGCGCGCTGTACCGGCAGATGGCCAAGGTGTTCGAGGAGTACGACCCGCGCGCGGATTGATGTGGCTGCGCGCACCGGCAAGCGGGCTCCCGCAAGAGCCAGGAGCCCTGACTTGACGTAAAATACGTGGCGCATGTGTGTGGAACATTGCATCCACAGCGGTAGTGCCAAGCACCATGGCAGTTGGGCCGGACGAGAGCCATGGGTCCGCAAAGGACGCAAAAAGCGCAAAAGAGGCAAAAGCAAGGCAGGTGAGAATCGGCCTGCCGCAACTCAGGTTGCTGACTTCGCCGTTCCATCATCTTCGCTTTTCTTTGCGTCTTTCGCGTCCTTTGCGGACCTGACAGGGCTCAGCGCGAAAAACGTGGCGCATACGCGTGGAACATTTCATCTTCAAGGGTGGTGCCAAGCGCCATTACCGTTAGCCGGGCAGCAGTTCCTTGATCAACGCGACCAGCGCCGCTTCGTTGAAGGGCTTGGTCAGGTAGGCCTTGGCGCCCTGACGCAGGCCCCAGACCTTGTCGGTTTCCTGGTCCTTGGTGGTCACCAGCACGATCGGGATATGCGCGGTGTCGGCGTCCTTGG
Source organism: Lysobacteraceae bacterium (assembly GCA_033765245.1). Lineage (GTDB taxonomy): Bacteria > Pseudomonadota > Gammaproteobacteria > Xanthomonadales > Xanthomonadaceae. The sequence continues at coordinate 2,865 of JANRIF010000187.1, read as the reverse complement.
CAATCAGACGGGTCGCCTGGAAGCCATTGAGGTTGGGCATCACCACGTCCATCAGGATCAGGTCGGGAAGCTCTTTCTTGGCCATCTCGACGCCAGCGGCACCGTCTTCGGCGGATAGCGCCGTATGGCCGAGCTTTTCGATGATGCGCTTCATGCCCATCGCCTGTGACGGTGAGTCGTCAACTACCAGAATCCGTGCCATCGGGGAGGGCTCTCCTTGTTCAACGGGGAATTGTAGCCCGGCGTGGGCCGATGTCCAGCGCGAGGGGTCAGTGCCGCACCAGGGTGCGGCCGAACGAGCCGCCTTGCAGCATGCGCTCGAACACGTCCGGCAGTTCCGGCAGTCCGATCTCGCGGGTGCAGATGGCGTCCAGGTGTGCCGGCTTCCAGACGTCGGCCAGGTGCGCCCAGACCGCGTCGCGGTGCGGACGGGCGGTGCCGGAGGAGGCGATGCCGAGCAGCGACACACCGCGGATGATGAATGGCATCACCGTGGTCGCCAGCGCGATGCCGCCCGCCAGACCGCAACTGGCGATGTTGCCGTAGGGTGCGATCACCCGGGTCAGGCCGTTGAGCATCTCGTCGCCGACGTTGTCGATGGCGCCGGCCCAGGTCGCATTTTCCAGCGGCCGCTGGCCCCAGTGCAGGTCGTGCCGGGAAATCACCTGTCGGGCGCCGAGTTGGGTCAGAAAGTCGAGCTGGTCGAACTTGCCGGTGATGGCATGGGCCTCGTAGCCGGCGCGGGTGAGGATGTCGATCGCCAGCATGCCGACGCCGCCGGTGGCGCCGGTGACCACAATCGGTCCCATGTCCGGCCGCTGGCCGTTTTCCTGCATGCGCAGCAACGCCAGCGCGGCGGTGAATCCCGCAGTGCCGAGGACCATCGATTCGCGCAGGCTCAGCCCTTGCGGCAGCGCAATCGTCCATTGCGCCGGCAACCGCACGTAGTCGGAGTAGCCGCCGTCGCGGGTCTCGGACAGCCCGCTGCCGGTGCACAGCACCGCATCGCCCTCGCGGAAGGCCGGATCGGTGGAAGCGACCACGTGGCCGGCGACGTCGATACCGCCCACCATCGGGAACCGACGCAGGATTTTGCCCTTGCCGGTGCCGGCCAGCGCGTCCTTGTAGTTGACGCTGGAATACGCCGCCTTGACGACCACCTCGCCCGCGCTCAGGGCGTCGATGCCGATGTCTTCGAGTCCGGCACGGTGGACGTTGCCCTCGTTGTGGATGCGGAAGGCGCGGAAGGATGTGGGGATGGGCATGCGGTCACCGTGTGCCTTGAGCGGAGCGGTTATGGTCCGCCAAGAACGCAAATGAACGCAAAGCTTGAATCACCAGTGAGCAACGCATGGTCGCCAGACTGGCTTGGGGCCATTCGTGGCGAATCGCGCCTCTTTGCGTCCTTTGCGTCCTTTGCGGACGCAACCCCTCAGTTGGCCTTGTGAATGGCGCGCTTGTCCACTGCCAGCGCGGCTTCGTGTACGGCTTCGCTGAGGGTGGGGTGGGCGTGGACGATGCGCGCCAAGTCCTCGGACGAGCCGTGGAATTCCATGGTCACTACCGCCTCGGCGATCAGTTCGGAGACGTTCGGGCCGCACATGTGCACGCCGAGCACGCGGTCGGTTTCGGCATCGGCGATCACTTTCACCATGCCGGCGGTCTCGTTCATCGCCACGGCGCGGCCGATGGCGGCGAATGGGAAGCTGCCGACGCGATACTCCACGCCCTCGTTCTTGAGCTGCGCTTCGGTCTTGCCGACCCAGGCGATCTCGGGCTCGGTGTAGATCACCCACGGCACGGTGTCGAGATTGATGTGGCCGGGCAGGCCGGCGATCAGCTCGGCCACCGCAACGCCTTCCTCGCTGGCCTTGTGCGCCAGCATCGGGCCGCGTACACAATCGCCAACTGCCCACACGCCATCGACGCCGGTGTGATTGTGCGCGTCCACTTCGATCTGCCCGCGCGCGTTGAGCACCACGCCGGTGCCTTCGGCGAGCAGGCCCTGGGTGGCGGCGCGGCGACCAACGGCCACCAGCAGCTTGTCCACCTGCACTTGCTGATCGGCCTTGCCGTCGTTGTAGGTGACGTGCACCACGTTCTTCTTCACCTCGACCGCACTGACCTTGGCGCCGAGGTGGATGTCCAGCCCCTGCTTCTTGAACTCGCGCGCGGCCACCTTGGCGATGTCGGCGTCGGCGGCGGCGAGGAAGTCGGGCAGGGCTTCGAGCACGATGACTTCCGCGCCCAGACGCCGCCACACACTGCCAAGTTCCAGCCCGATCACGCCAGCGCCGATCACGCCCAGGCGCTTGGGTACGGCGTCGAAATCGAGCGCGCCGGCATTGTCGACGATGTGTTTGCCGTCGAACTTGGCGAACGGCAACTCGATCGGTACCGAGCCGGCGGCAAGGATCACATTGGTGGCCCGCAGCTCGCTCTCGCTGCCGTCGTGGCCCTTCACCTTCACCACCCGGTCCGCGTGCAGGGTGCCGAAGCCGGCGATGTGGGTGACCTTGTTGGCCTTGAACAACTGGGTGATGCCGCCGGTGAATTGCTTGACGATCTTGTCCTTGCGCCCAACCATGGTGCCGACGTCGATGCTCGGATTGCTGGCGCTGATGCCGTGATCCTTGAACCCGTGCAGCAGGTTGTGGAACTGGCGCGAGGAGTCGAGCATCGCCTTGGACGGGATGCAGCCGATGTTGAGGCAGGTACCGCCGAGTGCCGGCTTGCCATCCTTGCCGAGAAACGCATCGACGCAGGCGGTCTTGAGGCCGAGCTGGGCGGCGCGGATGGCAGCGACGTATCCGCCGGGGCCACCGCCGATCACGATCAGGTCGAATTCTTGCATGTCAGTTTCCA
>JANRIF010000175.1:0-1508 GCA_033765245.1 Lysobacteraceae bacterium | reverse complement strand
ACGTCGACGCGGCTGCCGTTGCCGTCGGCTCGCACGCGGATCGCCACGTCGTCCTTGAAGCCGAACCACAGCGTGGTAGCGGTGGCCTCGATGCGCCCCTGCTCGGGCTGTGCCGTTACGATTTCCCAGCCCATCGAACGGGCGCTGTTCAAGGCGACCTCGAACGCGCTCTCCGGCGGCATCGCCAGACGCAGCGGTTGCAGGTCGGGATAGGCGTGGCGCTGCTGCTCGGCGATCGCCTCGCCGCCATATTCAACGCTGTTGCGTGCATCCTGGCGTAGCGGCAGCACTGCGACGAAGGTGGGAGGGTCGATGGTGTCGGTCGAGATGTCGTGAATCGGTGGCACCGCGCGCGCCTGGCGCACCTGCCACCACGGCAAGGCGAACACCATCGTGCCCAGCAGCACGGCGAACGTCAGGCGGATGGCGCCGCCGCGTCGGCTGCGCGGTACCAGCAGAGCGCCGAACGCGACGACTGCAACGCCGGCGCCGGCAAAGGCGGCGTACTTGAGTATCTGGAAGCCAACTGGAAACGGCCACAGCCCCAAGCGGACGCCGGGGCCCGCCACCAGCAAGGCAATGGCGCTCAATACCGCCAACGACACGATCGTGCGAATCATGGGGTTCTCCCGAAAAGGCGGGTGGACTGCGGCTATTCGCCGATGTCTTCGTTCCACAATGCCGGGTGCGCGTCGATGAACTCGCGCATCAGCGTCTTGCACTCGGCATCGTCGGCCAACTCCAGCGTGACGCCACGACCGCGCAGCCAGTCCTCCTCGCCGAGGAACGTGCTGTTCTCACCGATCACCACGTGGCGGATGCCGTACAACGCAATCGCGCCGCTGCACATGGGGCAGGGACTGAGCGTGGTGTACAGCGTGCATTCGCGATAGATGCTGGCCGGCAGCCGGCCGGCGTTCTCCAGCGCATCCATCTCGCCATGCAGGATCGCGCTGCCGCGTTGTACCCGGCGGTTGTGGCCGCGCCCGATGATGCGGCCCTGGTGCACCAGCACCGAACCGATCGGGATGCCGCCTTCGGCGAGTCCACGTCGCGCTTCGTCGATTGCGGCCTTGAGAAATGGGTCCATGGCGTGCTCCGTATTCGGGATGGAAAAATCAGGAATCGCTGGGGCTGCGGCGCAGGGCAGGCGGCTCGCGCCGCGCCGACTCCGCCGCTGCGGCGGTGGCGGCCGAAAGCTCGGCGCCTGCGTGTTCCAGCGCCTGCAACTGCTGCGAAAGCGTCTGGTGCGCACGGTCGATCGCGCTGCAGGCGGCCGACAATTCGCGGTAACTGGCCGATTGCCCATGGCGCTGGATCCACAGGCGGTGTTCCAGCACGTCGCGCAGCGCATCCTGGATCGGCCGCTCGGCGTGCAGCGACGCCTGGGCGACCTCGGCGATATCCTCCGGCACCTGATCGACCACCGTGCGCATCGCCCGCATCCGCTCGCGAGTGCGCAGCAACAGGTCTTCCATGGCGTCGGCGCTATCGAGCAGGTGCGTCAG
>JANRIF010000168.1:0-10251 GCA_033765245.1 Lysobacteraceae bacterium | reverse complement strand
GCCTTCGCTGCGTCGCGCAGTTCGCGTCGCAGGATCTTGCCGACGTTGGACTTGGGTAGTTCGGTGCGGAACTCGATGAGCCGCGGCTGCTTGTAGCCGGTGAGGCTCTCGCGGCAGAACGCCTTGACCTGCTCCGCAGTGAGCGTTGGGTCTTTGCGCACGATCACCACCTTGACTGCTTCGCCGGACTTCTCGTCGGGAACGCCAACCGCTGCGACTTCCAGCACACCGGGCATCTGTGCAATTACGTCTTCGACTTCGTTGGGGTACACGTTGAATCCCGACACCAGGATCATGTCCTTCTTGCGGTCGACGATATAGACGAAGCCGCGTTCGTCCATGCGCGCCATGTCGCCGGTGTGCAGCCAGCCGTCGCGGTCGATGGTCTTTGCGGTTTCTTCCGGGCGTTGCCAGTAGCCGGCCATCACTTGCGGGCCCTTGATGCACAGCTCGCCGACTTCGCCGATGGCGAGGATGTCGCCCTCGTCGTTCTTGACGCACGCATCAGTGGACGGAATCGGCAAGCCGATGGCGCCGTTGTACTCGACAAGATCCATCGGGTTCATGCAGGCGGCGGGCGAGGTCTCGGTGAGGCCGTATGCCTCCACCAAGGTGCGGCCGGTCGCATGCTTCCAGCGTTCCGCCACCGCGCGTTGCACTGCCATGCCGCCGCCGAGCGAGATATGCACCTTGGAAAAGTCGATGCGTTCGAAGCCGGGTGTGTTGAGCAGCGCGTTGAACAGTGTGTTGACGCCGGTGATTGCGGTGAACGACGTCCGTTGCAGAATCTTCACGAAGCCAGCCATGTCGCGCGGGTTGGCGATCAGGTGGTTGAGTCCGCCGAACTTCATGAATACCAGACAGTTCGCCGTGAGGGCGAAGATGTGGTACAGCGGTAGCGCGGTGATGATCGCCTCCTCGCCGTAGCGCACGTTGCGATTCAGCCAGCAACACGATTGCTCCATGTTGGCGACCAGATTGCCGTGCGTCAGCATGGCGCCCTTGGCTACGCCGGTGGTGCCGCCCGTGTATTGCAGGAAGGCGACGTCAGCAAGCGTCAGTTCGACCTCGGGGCATGTGTGCTGCGCGCCGAGCGTCAGCGCCTGCTTGAAGCGGATGGCGCCCGGAATGTCGTACGACGGCACTTCCTTCTTGATGTAGCGCAGCGTGAAGTTGATCAGCGCGCCCTTCGGGAAATGCAGCAGATCGCCCACGCCAGTCACCACGACCTGCTTGACCGCCGTATCGGGAAGTACTTCCGCCACGGTGTGTGCAAAATTCTCCAGCACCACGATCGCGGACGCGCCGGAATCGACCAGTTGGTGGCGGAGTTCGCGCGGGGTGTACATCGGGTTGGTGTTCACCACGGTCATGCCGGCCCGCAGTACGCCGAAGATCGCGATCGGGTACTGCAGCAGGTTGGGCATCATCAACGCGACCCGATCGCCCTTCTTGAGCTTCAGCTCGTGGATCAGGTATGACGCGAACTGACGGCTGAGCTGGTCGATCTCGCCATAGGTGTACTGGCGTCCGAAGCTGGCAAAAGCCGGGCGATCGCGGTAGCGTCCGCAGACTTCATCCAGCACCGATACGATCGAGTGGTACTGGCTGATGTCGATCTGCGGCGCAACGCCGTCCGGATAACTTTGCAGCCAAGGCCGCTGTAGACTCATGGAAAAATCCTCCCGTACGATGCCGTTCGACGCCCTGGCTGCCGCAGCCGGGCGCCTGTTCGTTTGTTATCTGCGTTCGATTGGATCACAGGCGCCAGCACCCCGCAAGGCGAATCGTCTGCTCGCGCTGGGGCTGCTGCTGGTGCTGTTGGGTGGCTGCGTCAAGGACGATGCGCGGGCCGTGCTGCAGCGTCGGGCGGAGCAGGCCATTGCCGCCGTATCCGAACGCAACCATGGCGATCTGATGGAGCTGCTTGCCAGCGATTTCGCGGGCCCGGAGGGGCTCGATCGCGACGGTGCGTCGCAGATGGCGCGGCTGTACTTCTTTCGCTTCCGTGCGATACGTGTGGTAGCTGGCCCGCTTGACGTATCGCTGCAGGGCCAACGCGGAAGCGTTTCATTCGTGGCAGCGCTGACCGGTGGTCAGGGGGGGTTGTTGCCCGAGCAGGCCCAGGCCTGGCGCGTCGAAACCGATTGGCGGCACGACGATGGCGACTGGAAACTGATCGCGGCGAGGTGGCAGCCGGTTGTCCGCTGATGACCTTTGATGCGGGTTGGTTGCTTCGAAACAGCGCAGGCTGTGCCTTGGCCGCTCGCAGCCAGCCTCCCACAGGAGCAAGCGCGGCGCTGTGCTTTTTGTGGGAGCGCGCTTGCGCGCGACAGGTGCTGGGCATCGCCCAACAGTCAGTCGCTTCGCGACGGCGCAGGCTGCGCCTGCTATGCCTTCGCTTCGCTCGGTCGCTCGCAAGCAGCCTCCCACAAGAGCCGGCGGGGCTTCCGCCGGCAGCCGAAGTTTAAGCGGCTTTCTTGGTGGCCAGTTGCCGGAGTACGTAGTGCAGGATGCCGCCGTGGCGAAAGTATTCGACTTCCTTCGGCGTCAGCAACAGCACTTTGGCGGTGAAGGTCAGAGTCGAGCCGTCGGTACGGGTGGCTACGACCTTGGCCACTTTGCCGGCACCGTCTTCGAGGCCAGTGATCGCAAACACCTCGTCGCCCTTGAGGCCGAGCGACTGCGCGTTTTCGCCGTCGTTGAATTGCAGCGGCAGCACGCCCATGCCGACCAGATTGGAGCGATGGATGCGCTCGAAGCTTTCGGCAATGACCGCCTTCACGCCCAGCAGGGTGGTGCCCTTGGCCGCCCAGTCGCGTGAGGACCCGGTGCCGTATTCCTTGCCGGCCATCACTACCAGCGGCACGCCATCCGCCTTGTACTTCATGGCGGCGTCGTAGATCGCCAGCTTCTCTTGCGACGGGTAGTGGATGGTATTGCCGCCTTCCTCGCCGCCGAGCATCAGGTTCTTGATGCGGATGTTGGCGAAGGTGCCGCGCACCATCACGTCGTCGTTGCCGCGCCGCGAGCCGTAGGAATTGAAATCGGCTGGCTGCACGCCGCGCGCCTGCAGGAACTTACCGGCCGGCGAACTGGCCTTGATGTTGCCGGCGGGCGAGATGTGATCGGTGGTGATCGAATCGCCGAACAGACCCAGCACGCGGGCGCCGTGAATGTCCGCGATCTTGCCGATGGCCATGCCCATGCCGTCGAAGTAGGGCGGGTTCTTGATGTAGGTCGAGGCGTCGTCCCACTGGAACGAGGCGCCGTCCGGCGAGGCGATCTGGTTCCAGCGCGAATCGCCCTTGAACACGTCGGCGTAGTTCTTCTTGAACATGTCCGGGCCGATGGCTGCGATGATGGTGTCGCTGATTTCCTTGCTGCTGGGCCAGATGTCGCGCAGGTAGACCGGCTGGCCGTCGCTGCCGGTGCCCAGCGGTTCGCTGCTCAGATCGATGTCGATGCTGCCGGCGAGGGCGTAGGCGACCACCAGCGGCGGCGAGGCGAGATAGTTCATCTTCACTTCCGGGTGCACGCGGCCTTCAAAGTTGCGGTTGCCGGAAAGCACCGAGGCGGCGACCAGATCGCCCGCGGCAATGGCCTTCGATACTTCCTCGGGCAGCGGGCCGGAATTGCCGATGCAGGTGGTGCAGCCGTAGCCGACCACGTAGAAGCCGAGCTTTTCCAGATCGCCGAGCACGCCGGCTTTCTTCAGGTAATCGGTGACCACCAGCGAGCCTGGGCCGAGCGAGGTCTTGACCCACGGCGCCGGCTTGAGACCGCGCTTGACGGCATTGCGTGCGAGCAGGCCGGCGCCCAGCATCACTGCCGGGTTGGAGGTGTTGGTGCACGATGTGATGGCGGCGATGACGACGGCGCCGTCCTTGAGCTTGCCGTCGGCGAATGCGGCTTCGCCCGGCGTGGCCGACTTGCCGGCCTTGGCGCGCGTCTCCGCCATCGGTCCCAGGTTGTCGCGGAAATTGCGCTTCATGTCGGTCAGCAGCACGCGATCCTGCGGCCGCTTCGGGCCGGCGAGCGAGGGCTTCACTTCGCTCATGTCGAGTTGCAGTGCCGTGCTGTATTCGGCCACTGCATCAGTGCGCCACAGACCCTGCGCCTTGGCGTAGGCTTCGACCAGCGCGATCAGCGCTTCGTCGCGGCCGGACAGGCGCAGGTAGTTCAGCGCTTCCGCGTCGATCGGGAAGATGCCGCAGGTGGCGCCATATTCCGGCGCCATGTTGGCGATGGTGGCGCGATCGGCCAGCGGCAGGTGGTCGAGACCTTCGCCGAAGAACTCGACAAACTTGCCGACCACACCATGCTTGCGCAGCATCTGGGTAACGGTGAGCACCAGATCGGTCGCGGTGGCACCCTCCGGCAGCTTGCCGGTGAGCTTGAAGCCGACCACTTGCGGGATCAGCATCGAGCTGGGCTGGCCGAGCATGGCCGCCTCCGCCTCGATGCCGCCGACGCCCCAGCCGAGCACGCCGATGCCGTTGATCATGGTGGTGTGCGAGTCGGTGCCGAATACGGTGTCCGGGAAGGCGAACAGTTCGCCATCGATCTCGCGCTCCATCACCACCCGCGCCAGGTTCTCCAGGTTCACCTGATGCACGATGCCGGTATTCGGCGGCACCACCTTGAAATTGTTGAACGCCTTCTGGCCCCAGCGCAGGAAGCTGTAGCGCTCGCCGTTGCGCTGGAACTCGATCTTGCCGTTGAGGTCGAGCGCTTCGGCCTTGCCGAACACATCGACCTGTACCGAGTGGTCGATCACCAGTTCGGACGGGATCAGCGGGTTGATGTTTTTCGCGTCGCCGCCGAGCTTGACCACAGCGTCGCGCATCGCCGCGAGATCCACCACGCAGGGCACGCCGGTGAAGTCCTGCAGCACCACGCGCGCGGGCATGAAGGCAATCTCGGTGTCCGGTTCGGCCTTGGCGTTCCAGTTCGCCACCGCCTCGATCGATGCCTTGGTGACCGATACGCCGTCTTCGTTGCGCAACAGGTTTTCGAGCAGGATCTTCATCGAGTACGGCAAGCGCTTGATGTCGAAGCGTTGGCCGAATTTTTCGAGGCTGAAGTAGCTGAACTGACGACCGTTGACTTCAAGGCGGGTCTTGGTGGCGAAAGAGTCGCTCATGCGCTGGCTCCGTGCGGGCGTGCGTGGAAGGGGGAGGGGCGGAATCAGCCGCCAATTATACGCGCTGGCCGCGGCGCTCGGTCGCCCGCAAGCGGCCTCCCACAAGAGCTGAAGCGCAGCGCTGTGCTTTTTTGTGTGGGAGCGCGCTTGCGCGTGATGGGTGCGGCGCCGCTATGCTTCGCCCAGCCACTCCCGCGCTGCGGCTGCCATCGGGCCGCGACGCAGCAACAGATCCCAGTAGCTGCCACCCAATTGCCGCCAGAGCACCGCGGCGCGGATGCTGGCCAATAACACCGCGCGGATTTCGGCCACCACGGTCGGCTGCCCGAGGTAGGCCGGGTTGCCTTGTACCAATATGCGTGGCCGCAGTGTGCTGATGGAGGCGGCGTACAACTCACCCAGACGCGCCAGCACGGTGGGATGGGTGGCGCCGTAATGGCTCGACTGACGCTGGATTTCCTCGATGCCTTGACGCACTTGTGCGATCACGTCAGGGCGCGCCGCAAAGCGACGCTCCAGGTGCAGTACGGTGACCGCCATGCGGGTGACGGCGTGGTCGCGTGCGGTCGAACCCTCCAGATGCGCCAGCAGCAACCGCAGTCCGCGGGCGAGGTTGGCATTGCCACCGTACACCGCGATCGGGGATTCGGCGTCGATGGCAAACACGCTGCCGATGCAGGCCGCGAGCGGCTGCGTCTCGCCATCGCCATTGGCCGCGATCTGTCGTACCAGTGAGCAGCTTTGCAACAGCGCAGCCAACGCGATTACTCGATCCTTCATGCGGCATGTCCTCGCAGGCGCATCTCGATGGGGGCGTTGGTGCGCTCGATGACGGCACCGCCCAGGCATTCGTCGCCATCGTAGAACACGATCGACTGGCCGGGTGTGACCGCGCGTTGCGGCTCCGGGAATTCCACTTCCAGCGCGGCGCCGTCGTCGGTGAGGCGTGCGGCGCAGGCGACGTCGGTCTGCCGGTAGCGGACCTTGGCCGTGCCCTGCCAATCGCTGGCAGGTGGCGTGCCCGCTACCCATGCCGGCTCGCAGGCACGCAGCCAGGTGGCGCACAGGTTCGGACTGTCGGCGCCCTGGTCGACATATAGTACGTTGCGCGCCACGTCCTTGCCGACCACGTACCATGGCGCTCCGTCACGCCCGCGAATGCCGCCGATCTGCAGCCCTTCGCGTTGCCCCAGGGTGTAGTAGAAGACTCCGGCGTGCGTGCCCAGCGCGGTACCGTCGGCACTGCGGATCTCGCCCGGTTGTGCGGGCAGGTAGCGGCCCAGGAAGCGGCGGAAGTCGCGCTCGCCGATGAAGCAGATGCCGGTCGAGTCCTTCTTGGCGGCGGTAGGCAGCCCGGCTTCCAGCGCGATGCGGCGCACCTGCGTTTTTTCCAGGTCGCCGATCGGGAAGCGTGTGGCCGCCAGTTGCCGCTGCCCCAGTTGGTGCAGGAAGTAGCTCTGGTCCTTGCCGGCATCGCGGCCGCGCAACAGCCGCCAGCGGCCGCCACTGAAGACGGTGCGGGCGTAGTGGCCGGTCGCGATCGCGCTGGCGCCCAGTTCGTGCGCGGCGTTGAGAAAGACCTTGAACTTGATTTCGCGATTGCACAGCACGTCCGGGTTCGGCGTGCGTCCGGCCCGGTATTCGTCGATGAAGTGGGTAAAAACGTCGTCCCAGTACTCGCGGGAGAAATCCCGGGTATGAAAGGCGATGCCGAGCCGGCCGCACACCGCCACGGCGTCGCGACGGTCGTCCTCGGCGCGGCACTCGCCGTCGCCGTCGTCGGCCCAGTTGCGCATGAACAAGCCGGCCACCGCAGCGCCCGAGCGTACCAGCATCAACGCGGCGACCGACGAGTCGACCCCGCCGGAAACGCCCACCACGATGTCCGGCGGCGTGCTCATGACAAGTGCCGGACCGCGCCCAGCGTCAGGCGTTGGCCGCCGAGAAAATCGTCGACCACAGCCGCCACCAGCGGGCTGCGGTGGCGCTCGGAACAGGCGGCCAGTTCGCTGGGGGTGAGCCATACCGCGCGCACGATGCCGGCGTCGAGTGGCTGCTCGGGGAAATGCCGCAGCGCGCGCGCCACGAACGCGAATCGCACGAAGGTGCGGCCGTCGTCGGTGCTGGTCCACTGGTAGGCGCCGATGAACGCGGTGGGCTCCACTTCCCAACCGGTTTCTTCGAGGGTTTCGCGCACCGCGGCCTGCTGCAGGGACTCGCCATCCTCCAGATGCCCGGCGGGTTGGTTGATCACCAGCCGCCCATGCACTTCCTCCTCCACCACCAGCAGCCGGCCGTCGCGTACCACCACGGTGGCAACGGTGAGATCGGGGTTGAATGCGTTGTCGTGGTGATGGGAGGGCATGCCCGGTCTCGCGTGGTTCAAGACGACAATTGTGCCATGCGGCCGGGTGCGCGCCGGGTCTTGCGCGGGCGGGCATTCGTTCCCATATAGTGTCGCCAGGACAACGCGGTGAGTTGTGAAATGGAGCCGGACAAGGAACGCAGCCATGGTCTGACGGTCGAAGCGGTGCGGCCCGAGGTCGCGCGTCCGCCGTTGTATCAGGTGCTGCTGCTGAATGACGATTTCACGCCGATGGAATTCGTGGTGGAGGTGCTGCAGGTTTTCTTCGGCATGAACCGCGAAAAGGCGACCCAGGTGATGCTGCACGTGCATACCCGCGGCAAGGGCATTTGCGGCGTGTTCACGCGAGAAGTTGCGGAGACCAAGGTGGCCCAGGTCAACGAATTCTCGCGGCAGCAGCAGCACCCGCTGTTGTGTACGATGGAACAGGCGTAGGAGCGTTACCCGGATCACGGTTTTTTGAGCAATCGCATGGGTACGGTACTCCCGTGCGCCGCCAACAGGGCACTCATGCCGGAGGCAACATGTTCAGCAAGGATCTCGAGTTCACCATCGGTCAGTGCTACAAGCAGGCACGCGAGGCGCGTCACGAGTTCATGACCGTCGAGCACCTGCTGTTGGCGCTGCTGGACAACCCCTCGGCGGTGGGCGTGCTGCGTGCGTGCGGCGGCGACATCGAGCGGTTGTCGAGCGACCTGCGGCAGGTGATCGGCGATACGGTGCCGGTGCTGCCGGGCGAGGACGGCCGCGACACTCAGCCGACCCTGGGTTTCCAGCGGGTGTTGCAGCGCGCGGTCTACCACGTGCAGTCGTCCGGCAAGAAGGAGGTCACCGGTGCCAACGTGCTGGTGGCGATCTTCGGCGAGAAGGACTCGCATGCGGTGTATTTCCTGCAGCAGCAGGAGATCACCCGGCTGGACGCGGTGAACTACATCTCGCACGGCATCGCCCGGGTGGGCGACGAGGACGCCAAACCCGCCGCCGATGCGGCGCGCGAGGGCGAAAGCGAGGGCGGCGAGCCCAAGGGCAACCCGCTGCACGAGTTCGCCAGCAATCTCAACGAGGCGGCGCTGGCCGGCCGCATCGATCCGCTGATCGGGCGCGAGCAAGAGGTCGAGCGCACCATCCAGGTGTTGTGCCGGCGGCGCAAGAACAATCCGCTGTACGTCGGCGAGGCCGGCGTCGGCAAGACCGCGCTGGCCGAGGGACTGGCCAAGCGCATCGTCGACGGCCAGGTGCCGGAGGTGCTGCGCCACGCGGTGATCTACGCGCTGGACCTGGGCGCGCTGGTGGCTGGCACCAAGTACCGCGGCGATTTCGAGAAGCGGCTCAAGGCGGTGCTGGCGCAGTTGCGCAAGGAGCCGGGCGCGGTGCTGTTCATCGACGAGATCCACACCATCATCGGCGCCGGTTCGGCCTCCGGCGGCACCATGGATGCTTCCAACCTGATCAAGCCGGTGCTGGCGTCGGGCGACCTGCGCTGCATCGGTTCAACCACGTTCCAGGAGTACCGCGGCGTGTTCGAGAAGGATCATGCCCTGGCGCGGCGCTTCCAGAAAATCGACGTGGTGGAGCCGTCGGTGGCCGAGTCGGTGGCGATCCTGATCGGCCTCAAGTCGCGTTTCGAGGAACACCACGGCGTGCAGTACACCAGCGCCGCGATCCGCGCCGCGGTGGACCTGTCGGTCAAGCACATCGGCGACCGGCTGCTGCCGGACAAGGCCATCGACGTGATCGACGAAGCGGGTGCACGTCAGCGCGTGGTGCCGGTTGAACAACGCAAGAAGATCGTTGACGTCGAGGAAATCGAGCTGATCGTGGCCAAGATGGCGCGGGTGCCGCCCAAGCAGGTGTCGGCGTCCGATAAGGATGTGCTGCGCAATCTCGACCGCAACCTCAAGATGGTGATCTTCGGCCAGGACCCCGCCATCGATACGCTGGCGTCGGCGATCAAGATGGCGCGTTCCGGCCTGGGCGATCCCAACAAGCCGATCGGCAGCTTCCTGTTCGCCGGCCCGACTGGCGTCGGCAAGACCGAGGTCACGCGGCAGCTCGCGATGCAGCTTGGCATCGAACTGCTGCGGTTCGACATGAGCGAGTACATGGAGGCGCACTCGGTGAGCCGCCTGATCGGCGCGCCGCCGGGCTACGTCGGCTTCGACAAGGGCGGGCTGCTGACCGAGCAGGTCGTCAAGCATCCGCATAGCGTGCTGCTGCTCGACGAAATCGAGAAGGCGCATCCGGACGTGTTCAACATCCTGCTGCAGGTCATGGATCGCGGCACCTTGACCGACACCAACGGCCGCGAGGCGAACTTCCGCAACGTGGTGCTGGTGATGACCACCAATGCCGGCGCCCAGCAGGCGTCGCGACGCTCGATCGGCTTCACCCGGCAGGATCATTCCAGCGATGCCATGGAAGTGATTCGCAAGACTTTCTCGCCGGAATTCCGCAATCGGCTGGATGCGGTGATCCAGTTCGGCGGGCTCGGCATGGACCACGTGTTGCGGGTGGTCGACAAGTTCCTGATCGAGCTGGAAGCGCAGTTGCAGGACAAGCACGTCACCGTCAGCGCCAGCCCCGCCGCGCGGCAGTGGTTGGCGGAGAACGGGTTCGATCAGCAAATGGGCGCGCGGCCGATGGCTCGCGTGATCCAGGATCGGATCAAGCGACTGCTGGCCGATGAATTGCTGTTCGGCAAACTGGTCGATGGCGGTCGGGTCGAGGTCGATGTGTGCGA
>JANRIF010000145.1:0-10671 GCA_033765245.1 Lysobacteraceae bacterium | reverse complement strand
CACTGAAGGCTGAGGCGACTATCTGAACAGCTTTGGATGTAAGCCACGCGCTGCGGGACAAGGTGTCGGATGGCGAGTGTTATTTGACGGTCATGGCGAGTCGATGGATTGGCTGCGCCCCTCTAGCCGCGCCCGCTCGCGCGTCACTGCGGCGGTCAGGAATTCGTTGAACACGCGCAGGCGTGCGGTGGTACGTACGTCGCGGTGGGTCAGCAACCACAGGTCGTAGGCTGGCCGCGCGTCGCCGGGCGGGAGCCGGCGCAGGTGGGGTTCGCTGTCGCCGATCAGGCAGGGCAGCATGGCGATGCCCATGCCGGCCTTGGCCGCCTCCGACTGCAGCAGCAGGCTTTCGAAGCTGCCGCGCACCGGCAATTGCGGGTAGTCGCTGTCGGCGACCCACCGGGGGCGGCGCGCGTGGTGTTCGGAGCCGATCCAGCTTGCGGTCGAATCGGCGCCCACGCCATGGCGTTCGAGATAGTCCGCGGTTGCATAGGCGGCGGTACCCAGCGTCGCCAACTTGCGCCCGACCAGATGCTCGGGCGGTCGGCTGGTAAAGCGCAGAGCAACATCGGCCTCGCGCTTGCTCATGTCCAGCACTTCGTAGGTAGTGACTACCTCCAGGTCGATGTCCGGATACAGACGGGTGAATTCGACGAGGCTGGGCATCAGCAGATGGCTGGCGAGGAAGTCGGCAGCGGTCAGACGGATATGGCCCGCCAGACGCTGGTCGTGGCCAAGTACGCGGCGCTCCAGTCCGTCCAGGTCGTGCTCCACACCCTCTGCGATGGCGAGTACGTCCTCGCCCGCGGATGTCAGCGCGTAGCCGGACGAGCGGCGATCGAACAAGCGGGCGCCCAGGCGCTTTTCCAGCGAAGCCATGCGTCGCGACACGGTCGAGTGGCTTATGCCGAGCGAGGGCGCGGCCGCGCGCACCGATCCGTGGCGCACCAGCGCAAGAAAAATCCTGACGTCGTTCCAGTCCATGAGTGTGTCTCATCCACGCACCATCGCATGTCATTTATGCGTGATCCGATGCGTCGATGCAACACCTAGAATGCCTCGCCATGTCGCGGTCGCGTCCGTTACACCCATCCGCGCAGCAGTGGCGCATCGATCGCAAGCAAACCCCGAGGATTCGCGATGAACTTTCTCAAATCGGTCTTTATCAGCAACTTCATGATGGCGATGATGGCGATCGTCGGTTGGTCGGGATGGATGCTGTACCACGGTGGCGACCCACTGGCGTGGGGTGGTGCGATGCTGACGGCAGCGCCACTGATGGCGGTGATTACGTGGCTCATGCTGTTCAAATCCGCAGCGCGCACCAGCGCACACTTCCCGCTGTTGAATCTGCTCGGTGCGCTCGGCGTCGCGTTGGCCGGGTGGGCGTGGATTGCGCATGGCGCCGATGCGCTGGCACTGGTGCTGGCATCGGCAGGCTGGCTCGGTTTCCTGTTCTATGCCTATTGGTATTCGCAATTCGGCCGCACGCCGAGCGCATTGCTGCGTGTCGGCGCCGCCTTGCCGCGCTTTACGCTGAAGGACCGCAACGGCGCCGCCGTCGCATCGTCGGCCTTGACCGATCGACCCGCCGTGCTGATCTTCTATCGCGGCAACTGGTGCCCGTTGTGCATGGCGCAGATCAAGGAACTGGCGGGCCGTTACCACGACTTGCGCGCGCTGGGTGTGCGCGTGGCGTTGATCTCACCGCAGCCGCACGACAACACCGTGGCACTGGCGCAGAAGCATGGCGTCGATTTCGATTTCCTGACGGACGAGGGCGCCGCCGCGGCCCGCGCGCTGGGTATTGCCAATCCGTACGGTTTGCCGCTGGGCATGCAAATGCTCGGCTACGACAGCGAAACGGTGCTACCCACGGTGGTCATCACCGATCGCACCGGCAAGGTCGTCTGGACCCACGAGACCGACAACTACCGCATCCGCCCGGAGCCTGATGTGTACCTTGATGTGTTGCGCCGCCACGGCGCCGTGCCGGAGGCGGCGTGATCGGCGGGCGCCCGTCGGCCGCGCCTGTCGCGGCGACCGGGTCGTGAGCCTGATCGAATGGAGCGTCGGGTCGTGGCGGCTCACGCTCGAACGGACGCTTGCGGCGCCCACCGCGCTGGGGCGCGCCTACGACCGCGCTGCCTGGCGCTGGGACGCCAGCGTCTGCGCGCTCGGGTATCGCCGAGCCTATGCGCGGCTGTTCGAGTGTCTGGCGCAGGACGATTGGCTGCGCGACCTGCGCACCGGAGCCCGGGTGCTGGATGCGGGTATCGGTACGGCAGCGCTCAGCGCGGCGCTGGTGAGTGCGCTTGCGCAGGCACCGGAAGTTGACGGCGTGGACCTGTCGTCGCGGATGCTGAGGCGCGCGCGTGCAACGCTGGAGCGACTGCGTCGATCACAATTGGTAGTGCGTATGCATTGTGGCGACGTCAACCGGATGCCGTATCCGGACGAAGGCCTCGACATGGTGATGAGCGCGCACTTGCTCGAACACAGCGCGACGCCCGCCGAAACCATCGAAGAAATGACGCGCGTGTTGCGGGTTGGCGCGCCGCTACTGATCGTGACCTCGCGTGCCACGGCGATGAATGCGCTGCACGGCATGCGCTGGCGATACCGCGCGATTGCGCCGGAGCAACTGTGCGAATGGCTGGACCGTGCCGGGCTGCACGATGTGCGCCGGTACCCGTTGGGGCGCCGCTGGTCGTTGCCGGGGCAATCGAGCGAGGCGTACATCGGACGCAAGGGCCGCGCACGCAGCCTCCCGTCGGCGCGCGATGCGTCAGGTCGGCGGTAAGTCGGGCACGCCGGCGCGTGGCTAGCTACAATCGCCAGACCGCGCCCGCCCGTGAAGCCCATGCCCGACCAAGACCTCAAGAAAGCCGCCCTCGAATATCACCGCCAAGCGCCGGCGGGCAAGATCAAGGTGACGCCGACCAAGGCGTTGGTGACACAGCGCGATCTGGCACTAAGAAGGTGGTGACGCACAAAGTTTCCATCCGCTCAAAGGCTCTGCGCTGAGGCTTGCGATTTCGAATGACTCTCAGCCAATTTCAGCAACGCCACCCGTGCGCGCCCCGCGAGCGAACGATAAGCACAAACCAGTCGTTCTTCCTCGCCGTTGAGCGCAAGCGACGACGCCGTATGCTCTCGCGAGTCGCTTGGACGCATTGGCCCGGAGCCGGTAGCCAGCCACTCTCCGCAGACGCCAGCGATCTTGGCGAGAGCAAACAAGCGAGCCGTGGACGGCGCGCTGCCCTCGCCCCGCTCCCAATGTCCAACCGCGCTGCGGTCCACCCGCAATAAAACCGCCAGCTCGGACTGGCTGAGACCTCTGCTGCGCCGAGCGGCGCGAACACGATCAGACAGGCGCATGTGGTGATGTTCTCCGTTGCGTGGTTGTCAGCGCGCTTGAGGCAGAGCACTCATCTTTCAGTTGGGCGCTACCGTGCCGGGGCCGCATTTTGTGTGATAAATGTCACATTTTCCGCTCAGGATTGCAAATGGCAGCGCTCGCGCGGTGCCGCTGCTGACTCCCTGCGGCGGTTACCAAGGTGACCGTCCGGCAAAGGGAAGCATGCCACGGCGCAATCCAGACTACCGTAGGCAAAGTGCTGACGTGGGGGTAGGAAAATTCCTACAGCGGGTGGCGGCGGTAGCGTTCTTCGGTGCGCGCCCATCACGTGCGGGCGTCCAGGTGTTGGCAGCGCGCTGAGCGCCCTTCATCGGGTGAACGACATTCAGCAAAGTGGTGAATACTCCTCACCGCCGTGGTGAACATGTTGAATTACTTGCGGAAATTTCTGCTGGCGCGCACCTAGTCCATCGGCCTGTACCATACAGGTAGTCGTTTCCGAGTGGCATGGGCTTGACGCAGCGACGCGCGGCCGCTTAGATGTGCACGCCAGCGATGAGCTGGTTCGGCTACATATAAGGAGTGGCGCATGCACAAGAATGGATATGCTAAGGAGCGTTCGCTCGGTGGTGTTGAAACAAGTTTTGTTGGCAGTGCCGGCGACCAGTGTCCTCGTTCGATAGTGGACGCGCCTGCTGGTGCCGTGATGGACTGCACTTGGACTTGCGCCTTACGCAATACGACAAGACGCGCATGGATGCACGCGCTGTTCATGGCTGTATCGATGTTCAGTACATCGTCACTCTATGCCTCTGAAGTCCGGTGCGATACCTGTACTACCGAAGCGTCTGCGTCTGTTCGAGCTCGTCAGGTTGGGGTTGGATTGCATTACATTTATAATGTCCCGATGGGGTTGGCTTGGCGTTTTCAGGTTGAGCGCGAGCCGGCGGAGGGTGGCACTTATGATTGGTTCGTTTATCAGGAGAGTGTCGAACCGGAAATGCAGCAGTTGATGTCGGCGTTGGCCACGGTGCATCAGACTACTAGTGGAACAATGACAACGATTGTAGAGCTTACGGTGCCGCCGGAGCTTGGGATTGGCTCCGCTTTTGATGTGGCACGCCCAGGCGGTGCTAGGACTGCGTTGGTTGATTGGGCTAATAGTCCCCCAACAAATATTAGGAACGTGCCTGAATTTTTGTTTGGCGCGGCGCATAGTGTAATCGCAGCAGTGATCAATGTGTTAAAACAAGTCCCCGTCAATGCGTTGATAACGATTCGCTTTCCTGACGGATCACGAGTCGTTATAGACTATGATATATTGCACGAAGGCATTGAGTATGTTGAGGGCTCCGAATTAGATGGTGCAGGAAATCCAATTCCACATGCCGCTAATGATTTTGTTGGGATTAATTTCGATTTCTCAAGAGATTTTTCAGGGCGTTCTCTTGAGCGGCAATTGGATCTTGCGCGCCAGATGGGGATACCTATTGTTGGGTCTTCTGGTCATCGTCTCGCATGTACGGGTGCAAGGGATGGAATAATAACGTGTGTACGTTATTAATCAATTGTGAATAGGAGGTGATCATGGCGTCATTTTCATTGATAATCTGGTTGTTGCTTTTCTTGCCACCGCTTTATGTCTTGCCGTTGTGCTATGTATGGCGTGCGAGATCGGGTCGTTGGCTGGGTGTGTTTTCGGTCTTGTTGCTGTCTTGGGTGGGATACTTGCTGTTTCGCTACACGTTGCCGAGTGACGGCAACGATCCGTAGCTTCGGTTATGCGTCTTCAAGGAGGCGCTTAGGGTGGCGGGCGCTGACGTGGCTTTCCTTTGTCAGTCGCGTTCATGCACGGTGTCTTTCGATCAACGGGTGTAGCGGTTGGCGCAGCATGCTGATGTGCGGGTGGGGCGCAGGGGTCTGCACAGCAGCCTCGCCAGCTTGCTCGCGTTCAACAAGATACGCCTCGACAACGTGGCGGCGGACGATCTGGTGTTGGGGTTGTAGGGGCGAGCGCGCGCCCGCCTTTCCACCACGCCACCGGGCGGGCAGCTACAATCGCCAGACCGCGCCCGCCCGTGAAGCCCATGCCCGACCAAGACCTCAAGAAAGCCGCCCTCGAATATCACCGCCAAGCGCCGGCGGGCAAGATCAAGGTGACGCCGACCAAGGCGTTGGTGACGCAGCGCGATCTGGCGCTGGCGTATTCGCCGGGGGTGGCGGCGGCGTGCGAGGCGATCGTGGACGATCCGGGCGAGGCCAGCACCTTGACCGCGCGCGGCAATCTGGTGGCGGTCATCTCCAACGGTACCGCGGTGCTGGGTCTGGGCGACATCGGGCCGCTGGCGGCCAAGCCGGTGATGGAAGGCAAGGGCGTGCTGTTCCAGAAGTTCGCCGGCATCGACGTGTTCGACATCGAGATCAGCGAGCGCGATCCGGACAAGCTGGTGGAGATCATCGCCAGCCTGGAGCCCACTTTCGGCGGCATCAATCTGGAGGACATCAAGGCGCCGGAGTGTTTCATCGTCGAGCGCAAGCTGCGCGAGCGGATGAAGATTCCGGTGTTCCACGACGATCAGCACGGCACGTCGATCATCGTCGGCGCGGCGGTGCTCAATGCGCTGGAAGTGGTGGGCAAGAAGATCGAGGACGTGCGGGTGGCCAGCACCGGCGTCGGTGCGGCGGGCGTGGCCTGCCTGGACATGCTGGTGGCGCTGGGCCTGAAGCCCGAGCACATCTGCGCGATGGATCATCACGGTGTGCTGTACCTGGGGCGCCCCGATCTGGAAGGCGCCAAGCTGCGTTATGCGCGCGATACCAAGGCGCGCACGCTGGCCGAACTGGTCGATGGCGCCGATATCTTCCTCGGCTTGTCGGCTGGCGGCATTCTCAAGCCGGAGATGCTCGCCAGGATGGCCTCACGGCCGATCATTCTGGCGTTGGCCAATCCCAATCCCGAAATCCAGCCCGAGGCGGCGCGCGAGGCGCGCCCCGATTGCATCATCGCCACCGGCCGCTCGGACTTCCCGAACCAGGTCAATAACGCGCTGTGTTTCCCCTACATCTTTCGCGGCGCGTTGGACGTCGGCGCCTACACCATCAATGAGGCGATGAAGTTGGCCTGCGTCAAGGCCATCGCGGCACTGGCGCGGCAGGAGGCGACCGATCTGGGCGCGGCCTACACCGGCGAGGCGCCCACCTTCGGTCCCGACTATCTGATTCCGCGGCCGTTCGATCCGCGTTTGCTGGTGATGCTGGCGCCGGCGGTGGCGCAGGCGGCGATGGACTCGGGCGTGGCGACGCGGCCGATCGCGAACATGGCGGTCTATCGCGAAAAGTTGTCGCAACACGTGTTCCGCACCGGGCTGCTGATGAAGCCGGTGTTCGAACGCGCCCGCAGCGATCTCAAGCGCGTGGTCTACGCCGAGGGCGAGGAGGAAACGGTGCTGCGCGCGGTGCAGACCGTGGTCGACGACGGTCTGGCGCGGCCGATCCTGATCGGGCGGCCGTCGGTGATCGCGATGCGCATCGAGCGTCTCGGCCTGCGCATCCGCGCGGGCACCGATTTCGACCTCACCAACATCGACGACGACCCGCGCTTCAACGAGTACTGGCAGCTTTACCACCAGATCATGCAGCGGCGCGGCGTGAACCCGGACAACGCCAAGGCGATCGTGCGCTCGCGTTCCACCGTGATCGCGGCGCTGATGGTGCGCCGTGGCGAGGCCGACGCGATGCTGTGCGGCACGGTCGGACGCTACGAGGGCAAGCTCAAGCACGTGATCGATGTGCTCGGCCTCGATCCGGGAGTGAGCGCGCCGGCGGCGATGTCGGCGGTGCTCAACGACAAGGGCGTGTTCTTCTTCGTCGATACCCACGTGCAGTACGCGCCCAGCGCCGAGCAGATCGCCGAGGCGACGCTGGCCGCCGCGTTCCGGCTCAGGCTGTTCGGCGTCGAGCCGCGCATCGCGCTGACTTCGCATTCCAACTTCGGCGGACGCAGCCATCACAGCGCGGTGCGCATGCGCGAGGCGCTGGCGCTGATCCACCAGCGCGCGCCGACGTTGCAGGCGGAGGGTGAAATGCAGGTCGACGCCGCGCTCGACGAGTGCATCCGAAACCGTCTGTTTCCCAACTCGCGGCTCACCGGCAGTGCCAATCTGCTGGTGTTCCCCAATCTGGATGCCGCCAACATCGCCTACAACCTGGTGCGCTCGATGACCGACGGCGTCGGCATCGGTCCGATCCTGATGGGTGTGGCCGGCGCCGCACACGTGCTGACCCCGGCCGCAACCGTGCGGCGCGTCGTCAACATGACCGCGATCGCCGCGGTGGAAGCGCAGATCCGTCAGCAGCGAGTCGGGTGACGGCGCGGCCCAACACCCTGCCGTCGCCCGCAAGCGGCCTCCCACAACATCTGGCGCCGCCGCCTCTGCTCTGGTGGGAGCGCGCTTGCGCGCGCCGGATATCGCCACGCATACGTATGCGGCGCCGGGCCGGAACGGGCGATCGGCTACACTGGGAGCTTCGCCACGATTAAATACTGCGGCTCGCGTTTGCCGCGGCGCACGGGAGGGCCGACATGAACATTCTCAACGACATCCTCGATCAGGACATCGATCCCACCGAGACCCGGGAATGGGTCGAGTCGCTGTCCTCGGTGATCGCGAACGACGGTGCCGAGCGCGCGCACTTCCTGCTCGATCGCATGGTCGAGCAGACCCGTCGTGCCGGGGCGCAACTGCCGTTCCGACCCACCACCGAATACATCAACACCATCCCGGCGCACCTGGAAGCCAAGAGCCCCGGCGATGGCGCGATGGAATGGCGCATCCGCTCGATCCTGCGCTGGAACGCGATGGCGATGGTGGTGCGCGCCAACCGCAAGCCCGGCGAACTCGGCGGCCACATCGCCAGCTTCGCCTCCAGCGCCACGCTTTATGATGTCGGCTTCAACCATTTCTGGCGCGCGCCGTCGGCCGAGCATCCCGGCGACCTGCTCTACATCCAGGGCCACAGCTCGCCCGGCATCTATGCGCGCGCGTTCCTCGAAGGACGCTTGAGCGAGAGCCAGCTCGACAACTTCCGCATGGAAGTCGACGGTCGCGGCATCAGCTCTTACCCGCATCCGTGGCTGATGCCGGACTTCTGGCAGACCCCCACCGTCAGCATGGGCCTCGGGCCGATCAGCGCGATCTATCAGGCGCGCAATTGGAAGTATCTCGAACACCGCGGCCTGATGCCCAAGTCCGATCGCAAGGTGTGGTGCTTCATGGGCGATGGCGAGTGCGACGAGCCCGAGAGCCTCGGCGCGATCGCGCTGGCCGGGCGCGAGCAGCTCGACAACCTGAACTTCGTGATCAACTGCAATCTGCAGCGCCTCGACGGCCCGGTGCGCGGCAACGGCAAGATCATCCAGGAGCTGGAAGGCGTGTTCCGCGGCGCCGGCTGGAACGTCATCAAGGTGGTCTGGGGCAGCTACTGGGATCCGCTATTGGCGCGCGACAGCCACGGCATGCTCAAGAAGCTGATGATGGAGACCGTCGACGGCGAGTACCAGAATTGCAAAGCCTTCGGCGGCGCTTACACGCGCCAGCATTTCTTCGGCAAGCACGCGGAAACCGCCGAGATGGTCGCCAATCTCAGCAACGACGACATCTGGCGCCTCAATCGCGGCGGTCACGATCCGCACAAGGTCTACGCCGCCTATGCCGCCGCCAGCGCGCACAAGGGTCAGCCCACGGTGATCCTGGCCAAGACGGTCAAGGGCTACGGCATGGGCAAGTCGGGCGAGTCGCTCAACCCCACGCACCAGACCAAGAAACTCGACGACGAGGCGGTGCGCGCATTCCGCGACCGTTTCCACATTCCGATTCCGGACCACAAGCTCGATGGTGTGCCGTTCTATCATCCGGGCGAGAAGTCGCCGGAAGTGGAGTATTTGCGCGAGCGCCGCGCCGCCCTCGGCGGTTCGCTGCCGCAGCGCCGGCGCAAGAGCACGCAAAGCCTGGAAGTGCCGCCGCTCGACGGCTTCGACCGCCTGCTCAAGAGCAGCGGCGAACGCGAAATTTCCACCACCATGGCCTTCGTGCAGGCGCTCAACATCATCCTGCGCGACAAGCAGGTGGGCCCGCGCGTGGTGCCCATCGTGGCCGATGAGGCGCGTACCTTCGGCATGGAGGGCCTGTTCCGCCAGATCGGCATCTACGCGCCGTTCGGGCAGAAGTACAAGCCGGTGGATGCCGACCAGTTGATGTACTACCGCGAGGACATCGCGGGCCAGGTGTTGGAGGAAGGCATCACCGAGGCCGGCGCGTTCTCGTCGTGGATGGCGAGCGCCACCAGCTACAGCACCAACGACCTGCCGTTGCTGCCGTTTTACATCTTCTACTCGATGTTCGGCTTCCAGCGCATCGGTGACAGCGCGTGGCAGGCGGCCGACATGCGCTCGCGCGGCTTCCTGCTGGGCGCCACTGCCGGCCGCACCACGCTCAACGGCGAGGGCTTGCAGCATGAGGACGGCCACAGTCACCTGCTGGCTGGCGCCATTCCCAACTGCCGGCCGTACGATCCCACCTTCGGATTCGAGGTGGCTGTGATCCTGCAGCACGGCATGCAGCGCATGCTGGCCGAGCAGGTCGACGAGTACTACTACATCACCCTGATGAACGAGAACTACACCCATCCGGAGATGCCCGAAGGGGCGGCAGAGGGGATCATCAAGGGGATGTATCTGTTGCGGGACTCGGGACTGGGGACTCGGGACTCGGGGAAAGGCAAGGGCAAAGGCAACAACAAGCCGCACGTGCAGTTGCTGGGGTCGGGCACGATCCTGCGCGAGGCGATTGCGGCGGCCGAATTGCTGGACAAGGACTTTGGAATCTGCGCCGACATCTGGAGCTGCCCCAGCTACACCGAACTGAGTCGCGACGGCTTCGACGCCGAGCGCTGGAACCGCCTGCATCCGGAAGCCAAGACTCCGCGCAAGGCCTACGTCACGCAGTGTCTGGAAGGCCGCGCCGGCCCGGCGATCGCCGCCAGCGATTACGTGCGCGCGTTCGCCGACCAGATCCGCGCATTCGTGCCGATGCCGTACACCGTGCTGGGTACCGACGGCTTCGGGCGTTCCGACACCCGCGAGAACCTGCGCCGACACTTCGAGGTGGACCGCTATCACATTGCGCATGCCGCAATTGCGGCGTTGGCGGCGGAGGGCAAGATGACCGCCAAGGACGTCGCGCGGGCGATCAAGACGTACAAGATCGACGCCGATCGCGGCAATCCGCTGCGTCTGTAAGGCGCAGCGGGCG
>JANRIF010000144.1:0-1934 GCA_033765245.1 Lysobacteraceae bacterium | reverse complement strand
CCCTGTCGGCGTCGTTGTGCGCCGCGGCAGGACCAGTGGTCCTGATCGAGCATGCTGGAGAGGTGGCAGAGTGGTCGAATGCGCCGGATTCGAAATCCGGTGTACGTCTCCGACGTACCGAGGGTTCGAATCCCTCCCTCTCCGCCAGACGCAAGCACGCCGCCGCAAGGCGGCGTTGCTGTTTTGGGAGCCACACGTCGATGTCGCAGATCATGGTGCCGGTGTCCTTCGGCGAGTTGCTGGACAAGATCGCCATCCTGGAGATCAAGGCGGAGCGCATCGACGCCCCCGACAAGCGCGCCAACGTGCGGCGCGAGCTTGATGCGCTCAACGCCACCTGGGCCGTGCACGCGGCCAGCGCAGTCGACCTCAGGGTCTTGCGTGCGGCGCTCAAGGCGGTAAATGAACGGCTCTGGCAGATCGAGGATGCGATCCGGGTGCAGGAAAAGGCGCAGCGGTTCGATGCCGAGTTCATCCGGCTGGCGCGCGCGGTGTATTTCGAGAACGACGAGCGCGCACGCATCAAGCGTGAGATCAATCTGGCGCTGGGTTCTACCTACATCGAGGAAAAGTCGTACCAGGACTACCGCAGCGACGGCGCCTGATCGGCGACCAAGCGATCCAGGCACGCGCATACCGCGTCGACCTCGATCAGGTCCATCACGCCGACTTGCTCGATGCGCTGCCCCCAGCGCAGGGCTCCTGGTTCCACGCCCTTGAACACGCGCGCCGCCTCGGCATAGCGATTGACCGTATAGCGACGATCCGAATACGGGCCGCTGCGTTCGGCGTCGGTGCAGGCATACAGGCCCAATACGCGGGTGCCGACCGCGTTGGCGATGTGCACCGGGCCCGAGTCGGGTCCGAGCAGGGCGTGCGCGCGCTCCAGCAGCGCCGGCAACTGGCGGATGGTATCCTGGCCGATCAAGTCGAGCGCGGGCGATTGCACGCGCGCCAGAATGGCGTCGCCCATGGCGCGTTCGCGCGCGCTGCGGCCGCCGATCAAGGCGATGCGGAGCCCGTGGTGGGCGGCGGCGTGGTTGGCGACTTCGGCATAGCGCTCGGCGCGCCAGTCGCGCAGCGGGTGACTGGAGCAGGGCGAGATCATCAGTACAGGCGCGCCCTCGGGCACCCGTTCGCGCGCCCAGGCGCGATCGTCGGCGCCGATCGGCAGGCGCCATTCCACATGCTCCTGCCGCACGCCCAAGGGCCGCAGGAAACGCGCCATCACGTCGAGCACGTGGCGGCCGCCGCCGTCGATGCGGCGATTGACGAACAGGCCATGGCCCTCGCGCGAGCGGGCACGATCGAAGCCGATGCGCAGCGGCGCGCGAATCGCGGTAGACAGCAGATTGGCGCGCAACGCCATCTGCATCAGCAACAGCGCATCGAAGCGGCGTCCCGCCAACTGCCGGCGCAAATCAAGCCAGCCACGCAGCCCGCTGCGTTTGTCGTAGCGGATCAGCTCCACGCCATCGAGGCGGTCCAGCAGGCGTGCTTCGAATTCGCCGATGATCCAGGTGATCGCGATATCGGGCGACGCGCGCTGCAAGGTACGCACCACGCTCAGTGCATGGGTGACGTCGCCCAATGCCGATAGCCGCAACAGGCATACCGATCGCGGCGTGGGCAGAGGCTGCAGATTGTGGGTGTCGTGTTGCATGTGGATCGGCAATTATCCTCGACCAGGTTGGTCGCTACGAGACAGTACTATGCCTTCGCTACGCGCAATCGGTCGCGTCGCAACAACGCAGGCTGTGCCTTCGCTCCGCCCAGTCAGTCGCTACGCGACAGCGCATCGCTGCGCGATGCTATGCCTTCGCTTCGCTCGGTCGTCCGCAAGCAGCCTCGCACAAGAGCCGACGCGCCACCCACCGTGTCTCGATATGCTCGCCCGAGTCCCGAGTCCCGAGTCCCGACCGAGCGAACCGCGC
>JANRIF010000142.1:0-10369 GCA_033765245.1 Lysobacteraceae bacterium | reverse complement strand
TACCTCGACGAACAGGATCGCGACACGGTCTGCGCCGCGCTGTCCATCGATCCGGAGCATTTCCACCGCGTGCTGCACCGCGCCCGCACCCGCATGAAGCAACTGCTCGAGCGCAGCGGCATCGGAGACGCGCAGTGAGACCTATCGCCCGCTCGCGACACCTGGATGGATGCGCAGGGACACCGAGCAACACAAGGAATCGTCGGTGAATCGCATGTCCAACGACCAAATCCTATCCGACTGGTTGGAGCGCGCCTGGTTGCAACGCTACCTGGAGCGCCAGCTGTCGGACGCGGAAACGGAGTGGTTCGAGATGTATGTACTCGACAAACCGCATCTGATCGCCGAAATCGAGGCCGACAACGACCTGCGCGACGGGTTGGCGCTGGTACCGACGGCGAGCGTTGCCGACACGAGCGCGCCGATGGCCCCCGATTCCGGCCACGGAGGCTCCGCACCGTTTCGCTGGCAGCACATGGCGTGGGCCGCCAGCGTGGTCGTTGCCATGGGTCTTGGCGCGTTGCTGGCTGGTCCGCTGTCGTCCGGTAGCGGCGCGCCTTCCGAGTTGATCGTCGCCAGCCCGATGCGCGTGGTGTTCGACACCCTGCGCGGCGTCGAAAGCCCGCCGCTGGTTCATGCCGGCGCCGCCGATAGCGGCTACGTGCTGGTCGAGGTGGGCTTGCCGCCGGATGCGACGAACGTGGTGCTGCATCTGGAAGGACACGAACCGATCCCGCTGGTGGTTTCGCCGGATGGGTTTGCGAGTTTTTTGGTGGCGAAGGACGTGCTGAATGCCAATGTTCCCGGTCAGCGTGTGGAGTATCAATCTGACGGCGTTGTTGGTCGGCGCGTTTTGAAAATCAAGTCCACGTTATGACGGGGGTTGCCATGAACGCTCGTGCAATTATTTTTTCAGTTTTTTTATTGACCATTTCTTCTGGATGCTCGCAGTTGGGCGGAGTTGTTTCATTTCCTCGTGCTGATGATTCATATCTTGGATGTCCCAAGGATATTGACGAGGCCAAGGAGGTTGGGGCAATCAATGTTGACGCAGCGCAAGTTGCTGGAAGTCGCCGTTTAATAAACATCAACGCCAAAAATATTGATACTGCAATGCCAATTATCGCGACAAGGCATGAAGATTATTTATGGGGCGCCGAATGTCCGGTTTTTCTCAATCCAATCTATAACAATGAAAAGCGAACGAACGGTTTGTGTGCACCTCGAAATGTTTTTATGAATAATAGCAAAATAACACTCGATCATGTTGGCGACGGACGGTACCGGCTTGTAATATCTCATGCTGTCGTTGTGCGTTCCGGTAGGCGGCAAAAAATTGACTACGTGCGTCAAATGAAGGCTGAGCATAATCCCCATAACGAAAATGAGTATGTTTGGTTAAAAAGCAAAAAAAAATTGTTCTCTAACATGGATTTTTACGTCTTTCTTCCGGATATGCGGTTGTTTTCTGACGGTCTTGAGGGTGGTTTTCCAAAATATTATGTTATTGAGGCGTTCGATAGATCAGATAGCGGTTGCAAATCCCATTTGCCAAGCAAAGATACGCTTTGCGCCGTCAACGATTCCCGCCCTGTGTGTGGCAAATTTTCATCAAGCGATAGCAATTCTAGTAATAGGGGCTTGGTAAAAATTCGAACTCTTCAAACCGACACCGGCGGCGGCCATGAGCCGCCTATCAAGGACAAGTAACACCGCACCGACACCTGGCACGTCGACGGAAACACGAAGCAGTCATTGAGCGGGCCATGCCCCACACAGGTCGCACCAGCATGCATCCCTGTTGCGTAAACGGCTTTGATCGGGCGACCTTGCAGCGCGGCGTCGTGCGTTACCTGTTGCTGTTGGTGTTGCTGTCTGCCGCGGTCGCGACCGCGAGTGTGCAAACGCCCGTTGCGGTTGAGCTCGACTGTGCGAATGCAACGCCATGGCGCCACCCGTTGCCACCCTCGCCACAGGCGCTGAAGCTGGTATTGCCGACGCACTGGCCCGCGCACGCTGTGTTGGAGATCCGCGAGGACGGGCAGGATGTGGTGCTGCGCCTCGATGCCGATGTGCGCCGCTCTGCGCAGGTGCCGCCGCGCTACGGCATCACGTGGTTTCGCGTTGGTAACGCCACCAATCTGCACGTCGAGCGGGTCCGCGCCGGCAAGGGGCTGGGCGAGATCGAGCTGCGGCTGCATTGCGATGTTGCGCAGGCCGAACGACTGTGGCGGTGGACGGAGTGGGTCAACGCGGTCGCGGTGCAATTCGATGGCGGTGTCGGCAGTCTCGCCGAGCGCTTTCCCGACGAGTCGCTTGCTGCCTCGAACGCGCAGGCGTTCGATCCGTTCAGTCGAGCGATGGCGCAGCACCTGCTCGCGCAGGCGTTGTTGTTGGCCGGCCGGTCCGCCGAGGCGGCCGACGCGTTCGCCAAGGCCGCTACCGCCTGGTCGGCGGCGGGCGAGCCGGCGCGCGCCAGCTCCGCACTCGTCGGCATCGCCGAGGATCTCAATCGCAGCGGGCAATATCCGCGCGTGCTCGATCTTGCGCGCAGCGGAGAAGGTCGTCCCGACGGCAGCCACTATTTCGGTGCCCGGCTGGAGAATGCGCGGTGCCTTGCGCTTCACTATGTGCGTCGTCTGGACGAAGCCGCGCAGTGCTACGCCTGGGTCAGCGAGCGCTTCGACGCACTCGACGAGACGCTTGAGCTTGCGTCGGTCGGCATCGACTACGCCGCGCTGGAGAGCAGTCGATCCCATCTCGCGTCTGCGCGCACATTGCTGCACGGCAGTGCGGAGCTCGCGCAAGGGCCGCAATCGCGCACCGTACGCGCTCGGGCGTTGTTCGCACTCGCCATGCTCGACCGCGATCAGGGCGATTTTGCACGCGCGTTGGACCGCCTGCGGCAGGCCCAGCAATTGTTCGACGATGCCGGCGAGCGACGTTGGGAGGCCAACGTGCTGCTGCAACTGGGTTCATTGTTGAATCAGTTTCACGCCCATGGCGAGGCGCATGCTGCGGCACGCCTGGCGTTGACCGCATTGAGCGAAAGCAATGCGCCGGCTCGCGTAGCCGCAGCGAATTCGCTGCTGGCGCGGATCGCACTGTCGGAGGGCACGCCAGCGGCAGGCATCGATCCGGCGACGCGCGCGCTCACCGCTTATCGACAATTGGACATGTCCGAGGAGCTCGCACAAGCCACGCTGCTACTCGCGCGCTTGCAGGCTGAGGCTGGGTTCGACGCGCAGTCCGGCGCAACGTTGCAATCGCTGCCGGAGGAGTTGCCTGTCGAGGAATTGCGCGTCGAGCGTCGGCAGTTGGAAGCGCGACTCGCGCTAAACGCCCGCTCGCCGGAATCAGCGCGGTCGCTGTTGGCTCGCCCCATGTCGGCGATGACCTGGCGTCAACGGATCGAACATGGGCGCCTGCAAGCCGAGGTGGACTGGCAAGCAGGACACATTGCGCAGGCGCACGTCGCACTGCTCGCGCAAGCCAGCGCGATAGCCGACATTGCCGAGCGCATCGACAACGTGTTGCTGGCGCACCTCGCGCGAACGGGAATCGACGCACTGCGCGAAACTGCCATCGATTTGATCGCACGCGAGCTGGTGGCGACCGAAGCCAACCACGCTGCCGCCATCGCCCATCTCGTTCCTTGGGTGCATTCCGTCTTCGATGAGCGGGGTGGGCAAGGCGCGCGCACCGACGCCGGCAACGATGTCGCGCTGGAGGCGGCGCTGCTTGTGGATGTGTCGTCGTCACGCGCCAATGATGCGGCTACGCGCGCCGCTACACGCGCCCTGGTGGACCGGCTGAGCCGCCCGGATCGGACCGCGTCGCTCGCATCGCCTGTCAGGACGAATGCATCGCTGCACGTTTTGCAGTCGATGGCTCAACCGGGCCGGCCCTTGCTGGTGCTGCTGCGCGGACGACGGGCCGCGTTGCGCCTGCAGTTCGTTGCTAGGCGCAGTCCGCAAGTTGCCGTGGTCGATCTGCCGACGTTGCGCGACCACCTTGCCGCGTTGCGCGATCACATCGGTCGTCCCGAAGGCGATCTTGCAGCCATCGATCGCCACGCCCGCACGCTGTCGACGTTATTGTTCGACGGGTTCAATGGCGCGGCGCCCGCGCAGTTGCAGGTGCTCGCCAACGGGCTCTCCAGCAGCGTGCCTTGGCCGGCGCTTTACTGGCCCGGCGGAACGGACTCGCTGGTCGCGACCACGTCCGTCAGCCTGGTGCTGCCGCAGACGTCCGCGCCGCCCACGCCCACTTCGACGCCATCGGCGCGTATCGACGTGCTGCTCGCCGCACAGGACAGCACTGCCGTGTTGCCGAACTTGAGCGGCGCAACACTCGAGCCCACGCTGATCGAACACGCGTTGCCTGCGCGTACGGTTCGCTCAGCCGCACTCAGCGATCGCGCACAGTTGCTTGGAAAGCTCGCGGAACCCGGCACGTGGCTGCATATTTCGGCGCACGGCCTGACCAGCGCAGAACGCTTGCTCGGATCTGGCATCTGGCTCGACCCACAAGAAGGCGGCAACGCCGAATTCCTGAGTTGGGCGGACGTGCTCGAACGCGGCGTCGGCACCGACCTGCTGGTGCTCAACGCCTGCCAATTGGCACCTGGCGATGCGGCGGCCGCCAGCGCCGCCCTCGATTTCGCCACCGCCATGAGCCGCGCCGGTGCGCATCACATCGTCGCCGCGCAATGGCCGGTCAGCGATACCGCGAGCGCGGTATGGGTGCCCGCGTTCTATCGCGCCCTGGCGGCCGATGGTGGCCAGCCAGACGTCGCCTTCGCCCTCGCCGAAGCCCGCCGCGCCCTGCGCGCCAGCCGCGCCTTCCGGCATCCGTTTCATTGGGCCGGATGGGTGCATTTGGAGCGGGTGGCGGTCATCGAACGCTGACGTTGCAATCGGATTGCGCCGCACACGTGGTGTCGCTACGGGCATGCCTTGAGTGAGACAAACGGCCTCGCCATGACACCAGAAATCATGAACCCGCATCGATGGCCCGTAGTCGATGCGGACGACGTCGACCTGCCTTGCGTCATCGGTTGGATAGACGTTGTCAGATGCAGCCAGTGCCACATTGACCAATGCCTGCTGCGATACGGTCGGGGCATGCGCCGGGTGGGTGGGCGGGCTGTTTGACGTTTCTGGAATGGCGATGCATTGAAAATCATAAGGAGCGCACGGCATGTTATACGTACTCAACCGATTGATAAACATGGTTCCAGTGATGGCGTTGGTGGTGCTCGGAGGGTGTGCGAATTGGAAGTCCATCCATCGAAGCGCGGATATTCCCGATTCGGCGCATGCCATCAGCGTCGACGCGAAACAACGGTTTCTTATCTCGAACAAGGTCGATAAAGAAACGCTAAAGCGTTTCTGCGCCGAACCATCGCCGGACGTATTCTCTGTTCTGGCAAGTTCGCTGGGCGCCAGCGCAAGTGCTGCGCTCGCTCCCGACAAAAATATGAAATTAGCGGCACAGTTCAGCTATGCCAGCAGTGAGAATGCTGCAACAATCGAAAGAAGTCAGACCACGAATGTATTGCGTGAGATGATGTATCGAAACTGCGAGCGCTACCTGAGTGGCGGAATTTCAGGCGATGAATTGATCATCCAGGCGGCACGCGATCAACGGGCGATCATATCGATCATGGCCATCGATCACTTGACTGGCGTGCCGCGAGCGCAAGCAACTGCATTGTCAGCGCAAGCGAATGCGTCTACCGGCGGCGTTACCGCCGAGATCGTGGCTGCTTACCAGAAAGCGCGTGAGGATGCACGCCTTGCCGATGAGGCTGCGCAGGAATCCCAGCAGGCGTGCGCTACGGAGGCAGATGCCGCGAAAAAGCAGGCCGCATGCAAGCAGGCAGATGAACACAAGAAGCTCTCGGAGGAGGCCAAAAATCATGAGAGCCTGCTACAGAAGGCCATTGCAGCCATGACCGCAGCATCGGCAACGACGGCACAGGCGGTCGGTAGCACTAGTGGTGCATTGAAGTTGCCCGGCACCGATCGGGTTCTGGCCGATACCGTTCTTGAGATCGTCAAGGAGACGAATCGGTTCAGGGAAATTGAGATGACCTGCGTCGTATTGTTCCGTAACATCGCACGCAATTTTGCCGAAATCAAATCGCAAAACGATGGCGTGTTGTACTCTGGTTTCGAGAATTATTTTGATAAATGTCTGGGTTTGTTGGGTGAAGCATTCGCTCAGATTGTTTCCGAAATGGAATTGCAGACTGCAAGAAATTATATCGAGCTGGAAATGCTCGATAGTGAGCTTATTGAGGCGGATTCAGAAATGCTTTGGAGCATGCTGAGCGGGAGCTCTGGAAGACTATCAAAAGCAATAGAAGTGTTGAGGGGGCGTGGAATAAATTTTAATCCATCGTTTACAAAAGATATAGAAAAAGTTGTTGGTGACAAGCAGTCGTTCAAAACGAAACTTGGTTTACTGAGCCCGCAACAAAGACGTGAGTTAATCAAAGCACTCCAGACTGTGCAAAATTGAACTCACTCGATACAGGAGAACTTCATGGCTACACAGATCCAAATCTTGACGGGCAGCGCGCAACATGTGGCTAGCCGACAGGCCGTGCTGATCAATGGCATGCAGGGTTGGACACACTCCATTCTGCACAGCTTCACGATTCGGGATCCGCAGGACTGGGTGGAGGGATGGTCATCCAACGCCAATGATCCGGGTTGGACACCCAATCCGCGACCGGGCGATCTCTGTGTCGTGCTCCTGTTTCAGATGCCGTAGATTGCCGCCCACACCCTAACGCTAACCGCCTCAACCCGCGCGTGGCACAGTGGCCGCGCGCGGGCCGGTACGCGACTCCGATGACGTCGTTGCGGGAAGGGTTGGCCGATGCGATGATCGGCGCGGTCCTGGGGCATGACCCGCAGGAATGCAGCCGCGTCATGATCGCGCGTGTTGGCTGGTGTGGGCTGAACCAGCGGGCGATGCGACCCGGGCTCGACGGAAAGGTCGCTCCGTCGCAGGCAGCTCAGGTCCTGGCCGCAACCACTGTGTCTGCTGTCAACCCCGTTGGTCGGCCAACATCAGGTTGATCAAAACACCCGATCTGACCGAACGCCGGGATGCTGCATCGACGATGACGTATCCTACGGCGATGCGTCCAGGGCCGGAGCAAGCGCGCCCGGACGTCGAGCGACGTCGAGCGGGACATCACGGACATGCTGACCGAACTGCGAATCCAGAACTTCAAGGCGTGGCGCGACACCGGTGCAGTTCGGTTGGCGCCGCTGACGGTCATCTTCGGGACCAACAGTTCCGGCAAGTCGAGCCTTGGCCATCTGCTGATGGCGCTCAAGCAGACCGCACAGCTTGCCGATCGCCGACGCGCACTGCACCTTGGCGACGAGAACTCCGCCATCGACCTGGGAACCTTCGCCGACTGTCTGCACGGCCACGATCTGCGTCAAAAACTGGTGTTCTCCCTGCGCTGGCAACTACAGCCGAATCTGACCGTCAACGATTCGCTGAATCGAATACAGAGTTACCAGGGTAACGAACTGCGTCTGAGCAGCACGCTGCGTGCCGACAGACAAGAGCAGCCGGTCGCCGATGTGTTCCGCTACGAGCTACTCGACCAAGGCGAGACCCGGCTCGATATCAAGCACACGGCCACGACGCTTGAGTGCGAGCCGCTCCGCCTGATTCATGCGCAAGGTCGAAAGTGGCCAGTCGAGCCGCCGGAGAAGTTCTACCGCTTCGCCGATCGTACCCTGCTGCGTTACCAGAACGCGGATTTCCTGGCCGACTTTGCCTTGCGTACCGAACAGATGCTGGAGGGCATCTATTTCCTCGGACCACTGCGCGCGCCGCCCAAGCGGATATACCCATGGGCTGGTGACACGCCCTATGACGTCGGTGCCGATGGCCGGTTTGCCGTGGCGGCGCTGCTGGCGGCGACGGGGCAGGATCGCAAGCTCAACCGCAGCCACAAATTGCATACCGCCCGATTCGATGCATTCATCGCGCGCTGGCTCAAGGACCTTGGTGTCATCGAGAGCTTCGTCGTGCGGCCCGTCGCCAAGGGCAGAAAGGAGTATGAGGTGTTGGTCAAAACCCATCCGAAGGCCGAGGTGGTGCGGTTGACCGACGTCGGCTTCGGTGTCTCGCAGGTGCTGCCGGCTTTGGTGCAGGCGTTCTATGCCCCTGCGGGTTCGACGGTCTGGATGGAGCAGCCGGAGATCCACTTGCACCCGATGGCGCAATCGAATCTGGCCGACGTTTTCATCAGTGCCGTTCAGTCCTACGAGGCCGGTAAGCCTCGACAGGCTCAGTTGATCGTCGAAACCCATTCCGAACATTTCCTCACCCGGCTCCAGCGGCGGGTTGCGGAAGAACAGATTGCGGCCAGTGACGTGGCGATCTATTTCGTCAACCGCAATGGCGTCGCTGCCGAATTGGAGGAGTTGCGACTCGACGAATTCGGTGAGATCGAGAACTGGCCGGAGAATTTCTTCGGCGACGAAATGGGTGATATTGCCGAGCGCGTCCTGGCGGGGTCGCGTCGACGGGCGGGGGCGGCATGAGGGTATCGGCAATGGACGCCGTAGTCATCGACACCAATGTGTTGCTGATCGCCAACGGCAGCCATGCCGGCGTCACGCAGAAGTGTCGCGAAACCTGCGTGCGGCACCTGTTGCAGCGGCAGCGAGTAGGCGTGGTGGTGATTGACGATGCGCGTAGGATTCTGGGGGAGTACTGCCACAAAACCCGGCCCAACCAGCCCAAGGGAGCCGGTGATGCGTTCTTGAAATGGCTGTTGCAGAACCAAGCCAACGGCAAGCGCGTGCATCGCGTCACTATCCATCAAACCAGCGTGGATCGATTCATCGAGTTTCCCGATGACGCCCTGCAGGGCCGCTTCGATCCGAGTGATCGCAAGTTCGTCGCAGTCGCCCATGCCCACCCCGATAAGCCAGCGGTCTGGCAGGCGGGGGACAGCAAGTGGTTGGGATGGTGGCAAGACCTGGCGAGGCTGGGAATCCGAGTGGCATTTCTGTGCCCCGAGGGTCTGTCAAACGAACTGTGTAACCGCGGTTTTCACAGCGCGCCCAACGGCACGCGATCCTCGCCAAACATCACCTGGAAGCTCTGTAGCGCCGGCTTCCAATGATGGATCGACTTCCAGTTCTTCGACGCTTCCCGAACCGCCAGGAACAGCGCCTTCAGCGCCGACTCGTCGTTGGGAAAGATACGCCGGTTGCGCGTGAGCTTTCGCATGACCATGTTCAGCGACTCGATCGCGTTGGTCGTGTAGATCACCTTGCGGATCTCCGGCAGAAACTGGAAGAACGGGATGATGTTGTCCCAGTTGCCCCGCCACAGCCGGACCACCGCCCGGTACGCGTGGCCCCACTCGGCTTCGAAGGCGTCCAGCTCCATCGCCGCTTCCTCGGCCGTCGCCGACTGGTAGACGCGCTTGAGCGCCGCCACCACCGCCTTGCTGTCCTTAGCGTTGACGTAACGCAGGCTGGCACGCACCAGGTGCACGATGCACAACTGCGTCAGGGTCTTCGGGTACACCGCGCTCACCGCCTCCGGCAGCCCCTTCAACCCGTCCATGCTGGCGATGTAGATGTCCTGCACGCCGCGATGCTTCAACTCGGTCAGCACCGACAGCCAGAACCTGGCGCCCTCGTTCTCGGCCAGCCACAGCCCCAGCACCTCCTTCTCACCGCGCAGGTTCACGCCCAGCACCACGTGCGCCGACTTGTTGATTACCTGCTTGTTCTGCTGCACCTTCACCACGATTCCGTCCAGCCAGACGATCGGGTAGATCGCGTCCAGTGGCCGTGCCTGCCACGCCCGGGCCTCGTCCAGCACCGCGTCGGTCACCTGCGCAATCAGGCTGTGCGAGATCGTCACCCCGTACAGATCGACCAGCGCCGACTCGATGTCCCGCGTCGTCATGCCCTTGGCGTACAGGGTCAGGATCTTCTCTTCCATCCCGGCCAGTCGCACCTGACGCTTTTTCACCAACTGCGGCTCGAACGTGCCCTCGCGGTCGCGCGGTGTCTCGACCGTCAGCTCGCCCACCGCGCTCTGCACCGCCTTGCGGCTCTTGCCGTTGCGAACATTGCCGACCGACCGGCCGTGCCGCTCGTGGCCCAGATGCGCCTGCATCTCCGCCTCCAGCGATCGGTTGATCATGTGCTGCAGCATCTGCGAATACAGCGCCTCCACGTCTTGCGGCGTCTTGCAGTCCCGGGTCAGCTCATCCAGCATCGCCTTGTCCAATTCCACTGTCTCTGCTCCTCGCGGCATCGCCGCATCGTCTCAGGGGCAGTTACACAGTTCAAATTACAGACTC
>JANRIF010000127.1:0-3254 GCA_033765245.1 Lysobacteraceae bacterium | reverse complement strand
GGAATCTTGCCGATGCGCGACTGCCATTCGCGCGGGCCGGTCTTGTGCACGGACTCGCCACTGGAATCGACAGCGACGGTGACGGGCATGTCTTGCACGGTGAATTCGTAGATGGCTTCCATGCCGAGATCGGCGAAGCCGACCACACGCGCGGCCTTGATGGCCTTGGACACGAGGTAGGCGGCGCCGCCGACGGCCATCAAGTACACCGAGCGGTGTTTCTTGATCGCTTCGATGGCGGCGGGGCCGCGTTCCGCCTTGCCGACCATGCCGAGCAGGCCGGTCTGCGCCAGCACTTGCTCGGTGAATTTGTCCATGCGGGTGGCCGTGGTGGGGCCGGCCGGGCCCATCACTTCGTCGCGCACCGGATCGACCGGGCCGACGTAGTAGATGAATTTGCCGCGCAGGTCCACCGGCAGCGCTTCGCCT
The DNA here is from genome assembly GCA_033765245.1 of Lysobacteraceae bacterium. Classification (GTDB taxonomy): domain Bacteria; phylum Pseudomonadota; class Gammaproteobacteria; order Xanthomonadales; family Xanthomonadaceae. Next base: position 2,825 of record JANRIF010000127.1, on the reverse strand, counting down.
TTGTTGAGCATATCGACCATGCGCTTGTGCGCGGCGTCGCGGCCGGTGAGCAGTTTGCCGCTGAGCAGCAGCACTTCGCCGGGCTTCCATGTCACCACGTCGGCCGGGGTGACGGTGTCGAGGTTGACACGCCTGCCCTTGCTGGCGTCGTAAGTGAGCTGCGGCCAGTCCGCCAGCGAGGGCGGATCGAGCGCGACCGGGCCGCTGCCATCGAGGGTGAAATGCGCGTGGCGGGTGGCGGCGCAGTTGGGAATCATCGCCACCGGCAGGTTGGCGGCGTGGGTGGGATAGTCCTTCACCTTGACGTCGAGCACGGTGGTGAGGCCGCCCAGTCCCTGCGCGCCGATGCCGAGCGCGTTGACCTTCTCGAACAGTTCCAGGCGCAGCTCTTCGGCACGATTGCTGGGGCCGCGCGCGATCAGGTCGGTGATGTCGATCGGCTCCATCAGCGCCTCCTTGGCCAGCAGCATCGCCTTTTCAGCGGTGCCGCCGATGCCGATGCCGAGCATGCCGGGCGGGCACCAGCCGGCGCCCATGGTGGGCACGGTCTTGAGCACCCAATCGACGATGGAATCGGACGGGTTGAGCATGGCGAACTTGCTCTTGGCCTCGGAGCCACCGCCCTTGGCGGCGACGATCACGTGCACCTTGTTGCCCGGCACCAGCTTGACGTTCACCACGGCGGGCGTGTTGTCGCGGGTGTTGCTGCGCTTGCCCGCGGGATCGGCTAGCACGCTGGCGCGCAGCTTGTTGTCCGGATGCAGGTAGGCGCGACGCACGCCTTCGTTGACCATCTCGTCGACCGAGAGCGCGCTGTTCCAGCGCACGTCCATGCCCACTTCGAGGAACACGGTGACGATGCCGGTATCCTGACAGATCGGCCGATGCCCCTCGGCGCACATGCGCGAGTTGATCAGTATCTGCGCGATGGCGTCCTTGGCGGCCGGCGACTGCTCGCGCTCGTAGGCGGCGGCGAGGTTCTGGATGTAGTCGACCGGGTGATAGTAGGAAATGTACTGCAGCGCATCGGCGATGCTCTGCACGAAGTCTTCGTGCTGGATGGTGGTCACGGTGGGGTCTTGGCGAGTGGGGAGTTTCGCCATTTTAGGCCAATGCATGGGCGGTGGCGGGTCGCATGCAACGGTCGGTATGGATTGCGTTGGGTCCGCAAAGGACGCGAAGGACGCAAAGGAAGCGCCAGAATCACTTCATTGAAGTCAAGCGCAGGCGCCTTGGTGCGGAGCGTCATGCAAGCGGCTTTTCACCCTCAATGCCTTGGCTCTTATTTACGTTCTTGGCGTCCTTTGCGGACCCATCGCTCTTGCACTCTGCAATCCGCACGCGCGCAACGGCGCCGCGCGCAAGCGCGCTCGCACAAGGAGAACGGTACGCGCTCAGCGCGCGATCAGGTCGGCGAGGCGGTCGCGGTTGCGTGGCTCGCGAAAAAACACCGAGTGCCAGCCGTTGCGGTCCATCGGCTCCCACTGGCCTTCGCGCTGGGAGAGGCGGTCGGCGATGGCCCAGAGCACGGCGGGGTTGGCGCCGAGGCCGAGGTGGCTACCTTCCACCACGATGTTCTCGGACCAGCGCGTCTGCGGCGCAAGGCTCAGGCGCCAATGCACCACGCCATCGGTCTTGCTGAAGATCGAGGTGAACGGCACCGTGGGATGTTCGATCAGGCGCTGGTGCAGGCCGGGATCGTCGACCTTGAGGCCGCTGACCATTTCGAACACGCGCCAGGCATTGGTGGCTTTGGGGTCGCCGCCCAGCGGCGAGCCGAGCGTGATGACCGCGCGGACATGCTCGGGCAGGCCCACCGCCAGTGCGCGCGCCATCGCGCCGCCCAGCGACCAGCCCACCAGACTGACCTTGCGGCCGTCGTGGCGGGCGCTGATCTGTTGCACGCGATCGAGCAGGCGCTGCTCGGTATCGGCCACCGGGCCGCGATTGAAGCCCTGCTCCCACGGATACACGTGATAGCCGCAATCGCTGAGAAAGCGGCGCAGCGGCCCGGTGCTGCGATCGCTGGCGATCAGGCCGGGCAACACCATCACCGGATGCGCGTCGCCACGCGGGGCGTTGCGCACCAACCACGGGCGCGCGGCGGCAAAGGCGGCCCACTCGAACAGGGCACGACCTTCCAGCGCCAGCAACATGGGCGACGGTGGCAGCAGCGGCGGTGTGTCTTTGCTCATGCGGGAATCTTCGCCAACAATGCGGCAACTGCACGATCAATACCACGCAGCAACACCGCTGGATTGCGAACTGCGTCACGGTCGCTGACGATGCCGATGTCCAGTTGCCCGGCATAAGTCTGTACCGTGATGTTCAGCGCCAAACCGTGTGTGACGATGGATACCGGATAGTTGGCGAGTACGCGCGCGCCGGCCAACGCCAGCGGCACCGGTGAGCCGGGCACGTTGGAGATCACCAGATTGGCCAGCGCCGGCAGTTTTTCGGCGAGATGACCGCTGGCCCACACTCGACTCAGGCCGCTGGCCCACAAGGGCGCGGCAAGGCCGGGGAAGTCGGTGGGGATGAAGTTGCGCAGCAAGCCGACCTGTTGCTTGATGCGCCGGGTCGATCCGGCGATGGCTCGCAAGCGCGCCACCGGATCGGGGAGTTCGGTATGCAGCGCACATTGCGCCATCGACACCTGGTTGTTGGCCTCGCCATCGCCGCCAGCGCGCAGGCTGAACGGCATTGCCGCCACCAGCGAGGTGCGTGGCAATGCCTTGTGACGCAGCAGGTATTCGCGCAAAGCCGCGCCGCACAGCGCCATCACCACATCGTTGAGGCTGACGCCGAAGCCCTTGGCGATCCGG
>JANRIF010000121.1:0-13410 GCA_033765245.1 Lysobacteraceae bacterium | reverse complement strand
TGGGGACGCGAGGTCACCACCTGCGGTTACGGCGATCTGCAGGGCGGCGTCAACGAGAACCTGTGGTACACCGACCAGTTCAGCGGTACGTCCAGCGCCTCGCCGATCGTGGTGGGTTCGATCGCCTGCGTGCAGGGCGCGCTGCGCGCCCGTCAACGGCCTGTGTTGAGCCCGACTCGTGCCCGCGACCTGCTGCGCAGCACCGGATCGCCGCAGACCGACGCGGCCGGCCGGCCGCGCACGCAGCGCATCGGCAACCGACCGAACCTGCGGCAACTGATCTCGGCGGCACTGCAGTTGCGCGAATGGCTCGGGGTGCAGTTCACCGGCAGCGTGCCGGCCAACAGTACCCGCCGCTGGTTCACCCACAGTTGGCCGGAGCATCTGCACGTACTGTGGAACGTGGTGCCGTTGTCGCCCAGGCCGGGCGCGCCGCAGATCGATTTCCACGTCCGCGTGGAGCGTGCGTCCGATCGTTTCATCACCTACTGGATCGACATTACCAATCTCACCAACACCGAAGTGCAGATCGAAGCGCGCTACGCGGTGTTGGGTTGGTAAAGGAGCCGACATGAAAATCATCATCGAAACCAGCGAATCGGAGCGGGTGGCACTGCAATCGCAGGATCAGCCCTTGTTGCGTCAGGGAGTGGGCAGCAGCGCGATCGAGATGGAAGCCATCGATGGCGGTGCACCGCGCGAGGAGTTGCTGCAGTCGCTCGCGAGCCGGACCAGTTCGCAGTCGAGCGCGATGGGCAGCGCCAGAGAAGACGCCTACAACATGGTCATGTCGGGCGGCGAACCTTCGCTGTCACGGCATTAGCGGCCGCCGTACCCGCTTCGCTGTGATGGCGAAGCGGGAGGTGCAGCACCGCGACACGCGGTGCGACGAACGACCCTCCCCTGCGCGCGGGGGAGGGTTGTGTGTGGGCTACCGCGCATGCGCGCGGAGCCGCGATGGTGTTGCCAGCGTAGCGCCTCGTCATCACACGGCCATCCCGGCGGCATGTCCCGAAGCCCACGCCCACTGAAAGTTGTAGCCGCCCAGCCAGCCTGTGACGTCGAGCACTTCGCCGACGAAATACAGGCCCGGTACCAGACGCGATTGCATGGTGCTGGATGAAATCTGATCGGTGTCGACCCCACCCAGCGTGACTTCCGCGGTGCGATAGCCTTCGGTGCCGCTGGCGACCAACGGCCAGTGCTGCAGGATGTCTGCGATCTCGCGCAGTTGTGGCGGGTTGAACTGCTTGATCGGCCTGTTGCTCAACCAGACCTCGCACAAACGTTGTGCGAAGCGCTTGGGCAGCCATTCGCTGAGCACGGTCTTGAGTTCGGATGCGGGGCGTTCGCGCTGCGCCTGCTGCAGGCGCGCCGGTACATCGGTGCCGGGCAGCAAATCCAGCCGCAGATCGTCGCCGGGCTGCCAGTACGAGGAAATCTGCAGAATCGCCGGGCCGCTGATGCCGCGGTGGGTAATGAGCATGAAGTTGTGGAAGGACTGGCCGTTGCAGCTTGCGATCACCGGCAACGCCACGCCGCTGAGGTCGGCCAGACGCGCCTGATGCTTGCCGCTGAGCGTCAGTGGCACCAACCCAGCGCGTGTGGGTAGCACGCGGTGACCAAACTGGCGCGCGAGTTCGTAACCGAAGCCGCTGGCACCCATGCTGGGGATCGACAGGCCGCCACTGGCGACCACCAGCGCCGCGCTGGCGTAGGTGCCCAGGTTCGTATGCACGCGGAACGGCGCGTGCTCGCCATCGTCGACGCCATGAAGCACACGCTCGATCGCGCAGCCGGTGCGGATGGCGACGCCGGCCGCTGCGCATTCGTCCAGCAGCATCCGCACGATGAGCTTGGCGGAATCGTCGCAGAACAATTGCCCGAGTTCCTTCTCGTGCCAGGCAATGCCGTGGCGTTCGACCAGATCGATGAAATCGGCTGGCCGGTAGCGCGCCAGCGCCGATTTGCAGAAATGCGGGTTGTTCGAGAGATAGTTGGCGGGCGTGGCGCCGGTGTTGGTGAAATTGCAGCGGCCGCCGCCCGACATCAGTATCTTGCTGCCCACGCGCCTGGCGCGTTCGAGCAACAGCACGCGGCGACCGCGTTGCCCGGCAGTGAGAGCGCACATCAAACCCGCAGCACCGCCACCGATGACGATGACGTCGAACGCCTCGGTCATGGGCTCACGCGCCGGCCATGCGCACACCGGGTCGCACGCTCACGTTGCGGGTGTCGTTCGATAACTGCAGGTCGCCATCCTGGATCATGCAGTTCCAGCGCATGTTGCGTTCGATCAGGCTGGCCAATTCGTCTACCGCCGGAGCGGGAATGTCGATCACGCTGAGGTTCTTCAGGCGCGCCAGCGCGGGCGCGGTCTTGTCCCACCAGATGTCGCTGGCACGGCCGCCGTAGGTGACCACGATGGCCTGCCGCGCACGTGAGCAGGCTTTCTTGATGCGCGATTCGTCGGGTTGGCCGAGTTCGATCCACTGCTCGATCAGGCCGGTGTAGTCGCGTCGCCACAGATCGGGTTCGTCGTCGCTGCTCAGGCCGCGACCGAACTCCAGGCGCTCGTCGGCAAATAGCGCGAACGCCAGCAGCCGCACCATCAGGCGCTTGTCGGTTTCCGACGGGTGTTGCGCCAGGGTGAGGTTGTGACTGGCGTAGTAATGCCGGTCCATGTCGCTGACCTGCAGTTCCGCTTTGATCACGGTGGCTTTGGGTGCCATGGGCATGCCTGGGCGGAAGGGAGCGACATTCTAGCCCGCACTTCGCGGGCCTTTCCGTGGCGAAGGAGGGGCAGCCGCGGTCGGAGGAGTGTGAAAAATGCAGGCGGGGTGCTGTCGCGCGACGACGCCTGCGTGACGCGCTGCAGCATGTTGCGGCCGATGGCCGCTCTGGCGAGCAATTCGCGTGTTGATCCGGTATCGCCGCTGCGACGGGTTGGCAGCGCGCGTGCGCGCTTGCCGCAGGGGCCTTGTCGAGCGACGGGGTGTCAGGGGCGGCGCGGCGGCGATCCGCGTGGAGTTCTTTACGCCTATCACGTCGGGTGACATAAAACCGTGTGCTGCGTCGCAAATCGCAATGACGATCCGGGCGGGATAAGCTCGCCGGCGTCGGTTCCGGTTCCAGTCCGGACTACGACCCGCGGCGGGGACGGCCGGGGTCGACGTGGGTATGCATCGCTGTGCCTTCCATGGTGCTCAGCTCAGGGATGATCGGGTGCCGCTTGTGCCGGAGCCCCTGTTCCGTCGCTCCGGATGATCCGCAATCCGTTCCGGGAGTTTCCTTCCATGTCCAATTCTTACGTCCGCGCGGGCCGCACCCTGGGTGCCGCCTGCCTGCTTGCCTGCGCTTCGTTCGCCGTTGCCCCCGCAACGGCGGAAACGGTGGCGCAGCGGCAAATCTACATCGTGGGATTCAAGGAGGCGCCGTTGGCCTCGTATCGAGGCGGTCTGAAAGACCTGGCGGCGCCGCAACGCAGCGCGGCCCATCGCGGCCGCATCGAGGTGGCGAGCCCCGCCGCCGCCGCGTACGTCAAGGCGCTGCACGGGCGGCAGCTCGAAAAGCTGACGCGCATCGATCGCACGCTGGGGCGTCACGTCGAGCCCGAGTTGAGCATGCAGCATGCGTTCAATGGCGTGATCGTGCGCCTGAGCGCCGACGAAGCCGACGCGCTGCGCGTCGATCCCGACGTGCGACTGATCGAACCGTATATCGAATATCGCCTGGATACCGATGTTGGCCCCGGTCATATCGGTGCGACGAAGGTCTGGGACGAGGGCGCCGACAGCGATGACGACGAGGACGAAGATGAGGATGACGATGACGACGGCCACGGCGCACGCGGCGAGGGTGTGGTGTTCGGCATCGTCGATTCGGGCGTGAATTTCGGCAGCCCGTCTTTCGCCGAAGTCGACATGGATGGCTTCGTTCACACCAATCCGCTGGGCGATGGCAATTACCTTGGCACCTGCGCGCCCGGCGGCATCGACGAAGGCCGGTGCAACGCCAAGCTGATCGGCGGCTACGACTTCATCTGCACCTTGACGACGCTTTGCACCGATCCGGCGGCGCTGGAGTTTCCGGGCTTCTCCGACGACAACGGCCACGGTTCGCATACCGCATCGACTGCCGCCGGCAACAAGCGCATGGCAACCTTCCGCGGCGTGCAACGCCAGATATCCGGCGTTGCGCCGCGCGGCAACATCGTGGCTTACGACGTGTGCTACACGCGGGTCAGCGATGGCGCCGGGCTATGCCCCAACGTGTCCACCCTGGCGGGCATCAATCAGGCGGTCGCGGACGGCGTGGACGTGATCAACTTCTCGATCAGCGGCGGCGAGCAGCCCTGGAGCGAGGCCAACTCGCTGGCGTTCCTGGCGGCTTCCGACGCCGGTATTTTCGTGTCGGCATCGGCCGGCAACTCCGGCCCGGGTGCCGGCACGCTGGGTCACGTCGAGCCCTGGGTGGCGTCGGTCGCGGCGGCGCAACACGGCCGCGGCGGTTTCGACCAGGTGCTCAACATCACCGGCCCGGTGCCGCCTCCGGCCAACCTGGCGCAACCGGTGTTGACGCCGGGCGTCAATGGCGTTGCGCAGATCGCCGACATCCCCGGCACCACGCCGCTGGTGGTCAGTCCCGGCATCAGTACCGCCAACGATGGGTGCGCGGCCTTTGCGGCAAACCAGTTCGCTGGCGCGATCGCGGTGATCCGGCGCGGCACTTGCTCGTTCAGCATCAAGACCAACAATGCAACCGCTGCCGGTGCGATCGCGGTAGTCATCGCCAACAACGCCGCCGGGGCGATCACGCCATCGGTGCCGGGCACCACCATCCCGGTATTCGGCACGTTGCAGGCGAACGGCAATGCATTGCGCGATTTCGCCGCCGCCAATCCGGGTGTCACCGCGGGCATCGCGCTGGCCGCGACGATTTTCCCGAACGTCCCTGACGTGCTGGCCTCGTTCAGTTCGCGCGGTCCCAGCGGATTCGACCTGCTCAAGCCCGACATCACCGGGCCGGGCGTGCAGATTCTGGCGGCGGTGGCGGGGCCTGCGCCGACCGGGTCGGAGAACGTGGTTGCGCTGTTGAGCGGTACTTCGATGTCGTCGCCGCACAATGCTGGCGCAGCGGGTTTGCTGCGGCAGTTGAACCCGTCGTGGACGCCTGCCGAGATCAAGTCGGCACTGATGATGACCGCCGCGCAGACCGTGTTGCGGGAAGACGGCACGACCAAGGCCGATGCATTCGCTGCGGGTGCTGGCCGCATCCAGGTCGACAAGGCTGCGCGAGCCGGTCTGGTGCTGGCCGAAACCACCGCCCGCTATCTGGCTGCCGATCCGGCCGCTGGCGGCGATCCGTCCACGCTCAACCTGCCCAGCATGGCGCAGTCGCGCTGCATCGGTTCGTGCACGTTCACGCGCACTTTCCGCAGCACCCGCGCCAATCAGCGCAATTGGGACGTCAAGCTCGTCGGCTTGACGGGCAGGGTCGACAAGCCCCGATTCAATCTCGGAAGTTCGGGAACCGGCACGCTGACAGTCACCATCGACACGCGCCAGTTCGCATCCGATGGAGCTTGGCACTTCGGCACCCTGGTGCTGAATTCGCGCGGCAACGGCAACGACGAATCGCCGACATTGCGCCTGCCGATCGCGGTCGCAGTGCCGTCGCCGGAGATCGTGCTGAGCGCCGATGCGGTGGCATTGACGGTGCCGGCTGGCGGGAGCGGACAGACCAGCGTGGACGTGTCCAACAACGGCGGGCCAACCTTGAACTTCGCGGTTGCCAATGCCGGCAGCGCCGTGCGCAGCATCGTCAATGCGCCGCGCGGCGGGGTCAACAACGGCACCCGTAGCGGTTTCATTTCCGGACTCGGCTTTGGCCTTTACGCCAGCGATGATTTCACCCTCGGCGATACCACCACGCTGAGTATGCTGCTGGCCGAGGGCTTCACCCAGGGCGCGGTGGTGACCACCGGTGCATCGGCGATCACCTGGTCGGTGTATCCCGACCTCGGCGGCCAACCGGCCGGGAATCCCGAGACCAATCCGGGCGCGGCGGTGTGGAGTTACACCTCGGCGCCCAACGGTCCAGGCGTGGGCACCGCCAACAACATCATCACGCTCAATCTCGCCGCGGCTGGTCAGAATGTGACGCTCGCGCCGGGGACGTACTGGCTGGTGGTGCATTCCACCACAGTCACCACCGCCAACAACTGGATATGGTTCTTCAGCAACACCGGCGGTGGTAGCCCCGCGCATACGGTGTTCCCCGCCAGTACCGGGCCGGTATGGGCGCCGAACCTCGTATTTGCCGGGCTGGCATTCCAGATGGAAGGGACGGTGCCATGCGGGGCGCCGTGGATCGCCTCGGTGACGCCAGCATCGGGCGCGCTGGGCTTTGCGCAGTCGAACACGCTGAGCATCAATGTCGATACCAGCGCTCTGGCGCCAGGCGCCCATACCGCCTTTGTCTGCATCCAGAGCAACGACCCGGCCACGCCGCAGGCAACAGTGCGGGTGGTGCTCACGGTGACGGCGCCCTGAGGCACGTTCGGGACCAACCCATCCGGGGTTGGTCCCGACTCGGTTGCGCCGCCGCCGGCAGCCGGCGCGGACTGGAGTTATCGGCGGCGAGTCATCGGCGCAACGCGCGCGCGGGCGGCAGGCCCCAGCCGAAGCAGTCCATCGATAACGAGCCGTAGCTCATGCCGCCGCGGATGACGTGGGTCACTTCGCCTTCCAGACGCGCGCCATAAGCCACCAGCAGGGGCAGCAGGTGCTCCTCGCTCGGATGCGCGCGCTCGGCGTGCGGCGCCTGTTGGCGATAGTCCAGCAATTGCGCGGTGTCGTTGGCGGTCAAGGTGGCGTCGATCCAGTCGGCGAATTCGCGCGCGTACGGCGCGTCGTCGCCGCCGCCCGAGCGCAGATCGCCGAGATTGTGGGTCAGGCTTCCCGATCCGATCAGCATCACGCCCCGGGCGCGCAGGGGAGTGAGGGCGCGGCCGAGCGCGAGCGCCTCGCGTGGATTCAACCAGCGCGGCATCGATACCTGGAACACCGGCACGTCCGCGTTGGGCTGCAGATACCGTAGCGGCACCCAAGCGCCATGGTCGAAACCGCGTTGCTCGTCCAGGCCGACGGTGAACCCCGCCTCGGCGATGAGCCTGGCGGCCTCACGTGCGTATTCCGGATGTCCCGGTGCGGGATACGTCAGCGCGTACAGCGCCTGCGGAAATCCGGCGAAATCGTGCAGCGTGGCCGGCGCCGAGCCGGACATCACCTTGAAATTACTGGTTTGCCAATGCGGGGAAACCACCGCGATGGCTTTTATCCCGAACAGATTCGATCCGACCGCGCGCAAACGCGGACCCAGCGTGCCCGGATCGAGCGCGAAGGTTGGAGCGCCGTGGGAAACGTACAGGACAGGGGAGATCGTCACGCGCAGACGTTCCAATTCAGTGGATCTTCAGGACGCAACACCCGCGAAACACAAAGCAAGTTTGGTGCCATAACAATTGGCGAACTGAGAGCTGCGTCGCAACCGGGATGGCCGGTGTACCGACGCCGCTCCGTATCCTGTAGACGTACGGGAGGCGTCGAACGTCGCCGCGACGCAACACGGGAGTATTGCTCGCGTCGTGCGTTGGCTCGCGCAGGACGCAGAAGCGCGTGAAACGCGATGCGCGGGAGCACCGGAAGCCGGCGATTGGCACGAAATATTGTCGATCCCGATTCGTGGCCGGGATGCCCCCGATTTGTTCCGGGCCGAATTGTGTTGCACAACCGCTGCGGATTGCAACGAGAAGGGACGCAGGCGCATAGCGAGGACAACGCCATGTTCGATCCAGCGCTTACCGGTCACGACCATCGCCCCACCATTCTTGTCGTCGACGACATGCCTGACAACTTGACCCTGATGTCCGAATTGCTCAAAGGGGTCTATCGGGTAAGGGTCGCCAGCAGCGGCGAACGCGCCCTCAGGTACGCGCAGGGCGAGGCAGTGCCGGATCTGATCCTGCTCGACATCATGATGCCGGGGCTGTCGGGATACGAAGTGCTGCGGGCGCTGAAGGCGCAGGAGCGCACGCGGGAGATCCCGGTGATCTTCCTGACCGCGATGGGCGCGGCGGAGGACGAATCCAAGGGGCTCGACCTCGGCGCCGCCGATTACATCACCAAGCCGATCTCGCCCCCGATCGTGCTGGCGCGGGTGCGCACTCAACTGGAAAACAAGGCCGCTGCCGATTTTCTGCGCGATCAGAACGTGTTTCTCGAAGCCGAAGTGCAGCGACGTACCCGCGACGTGGTGGCAGTCCAGGACGTCACCATTCTCGCGCTTGCGGCGACCGCGGAAACTCGCGATCCGGAAACCGGCAATCATATCCGCCGGACCCAGCACTACGTGAAATTGCTGGCCGAAAAACTCCGCACCCATCGTCGGTTCGCCGATGTGCTGTGCGATCGCACCATCACGATGCTGTTCAAGTCGGCGCCATTGCACGACATCGGCAAGGTCGGGATACCGGACCGCATCTTGTTGAAGCCCGGCCCGCTCACGCCCGAGGAATTCGAGATCATGAAGACCCACACCACGTTGGGACGCGATCTCATCGTGGCGGCGGAGCGGCAGTTGGGAGGAGAGGTCGAGTTTCTGCAATTCGCCAAGGAAATCGCCTACGGCCATCAAGAAAAATGGGATGGCAGCGGCTACCCGACCGGGGCTCGCGGCGATGAGATCCCCATCTCGGCCCGCCTGATGGCGCTGGCGGATGTCTACGATGCTTTGATCAGTCGGCGCGTGTACAAGGAGCCGATGCCACACGCCGAGGCGGCGGCGATCATCGTCAATGGCAGGGGCAATCACTTCGATCCCGATATCGTCGATGCCTTCGTCGATCTGCAAGACGAGTTTTGCCACATCGCGAGTCGCTTCTCGGACGATGCCGAAACCGTCGCGATGCGTACCAGTCACTTCGAACACCATCGTGGCGACCAAGGCTGACGGCGCATGAAGCGCTTGCGCGTCCCACTTGGAATCGCAGTCGCGGTGTCGGCGCTTTCGATCTCCGGCATCGGCTCGGCGATGTTGTCGTATGCGTACTCCGCACAACGTCGCCACGCCGAGTTGCAACGAGACGAACTGGCAGTGTCCCTGGGCGAGCTGGAGAGTTCGAGCGCCCGGGCGATCGATGCGATCCGTACGTACGCTGCAACTGGCGACGTTGCCGCACGGCGGGCGTTCGATGCGGTGGTGGTGCGGAGCGGGAGTGGCAACCGCGAGCTTGCGCTGGTGCGTCGATCCGGCGCGACCGAGGTCGAGGCGGCGCGGATCGAACGCGCGATCGACGCCAGCGCGGCATTGCGACAATGGGGCGATCGGGTGGCGCAAGCGCGATCGAGCGGCGACACGGCAGCCATCGCGTTGGTGTATGGGCGGGCGTTCGATGCCATCGAGCGGGCCGCCGTAGCCGAGGTGGCGGTGACACGCATCGCGCTGACCGCCCGACTCGGCGCCGCCGCAGGCGCGGCGGGGAATCGCGCGACGCTGGCATTGCAGATCGCGCTGGCCGTGTGGGTAGCCAGCGCGCTCGCGCTGGCGCTCGCGTGGCGGACGCTTCGCCGCGGTGCACACGTTGCCTCGCTACAAGGCGCATCGCGCACGGATGCCGGCAATCGCGAGCAGGCGTCGGCGGACGCCATGTCGTCGCATCGGGAGCGCCACGTGGAGCTCGATCGCCTGGATCAACGTCTCGCCGAGCAGGCGCAACGGCTGGAACGGGAGTCGTCCGACCTGCAACGCCAGCGCGCCCAGGTCGAGGTGATGGAGGCGTGGTATCGCAGCATCACCGAGTCGGCGCCGGATGGTCTGCTGGTGGTCGACGAGCGCGGCGCGATCATCCTCGCCAATCCGCAGATCGACGTCATGTTCGATTACCCCAACGGCTCCCTGATCGGCCGCCAGATCGAGGTGCTGGTGCCCGACGCGGTGGCGCACCATCACGTCGATTTGCGCCAGTCCTACATGCATAACGTGGTGCGGCGGCCGATGGGCGCGCTGAACAAGGATCTGCGGGGACGCCGCCGGGACGGCAGCGAATTCCCGGTGGAGGTCAGCCTCTCGGGGATGCCGGTGCTCGGCAGTCGCGGGGCGTGCGTCTGCGCATCGGTACGCGACATCTCCGATCGCAAGCAATCCGAGCTCGAACTGCAGAACGAGCGCAAGCGTCTTCAGCAGATTCTCGACGCCAGCCCCATCAGCGTGGCATTTTCGATCGAGGGAAAGTTTCGTTTCGTCAATCCGCGCTTCGTCGAGGTGTTCGGCTTGACGATTGGCGACGACGTGCATCGTATCTACGCGCAGCCGTCGGAGCGCGACGAGCTGCGGGCGCGCCTCGAGCGCGATGGCATCGTCGCCAACCATGAGCTGAAGATGTTCGACCGCAACGGCGACGTGCGCGACATTCTGGTCACCTTTCTGCCGATTTCCCAAGGCGGCGAATCCGGTGTCCTCGCATGGTTGATCGACATCACCACCCGCAAGCAGGCCGAGCTCGAAATGCGGCGTGCCAAGGAGATGGCGGAGGCGGCGACGCGCATGAAGTCGGCGTTTCTCGCCAACATGAGCCATGAGATACGCACGCCGATGAACGCCATCATCGGCATGTCGCATCTGGCGCTGGAGACGGCACTGGACTCGCGCCAACGCAACTACATCGAAAAAATCCATCGCGCCGCCGAGAGTCTGCTGGGAATCATCAACGACATCCTGGATTTTTCCAAGATCGAGGCCGGCAGATTGACGATGGAGCGCATCGACTTCGTGCTCGACAACGTCATGGAACACGTAGCCAACGTCATCGCGATCCGCGCCGAGGACAAGTCGCTTGAGCTGTTGTTCGACTACTCGCCGGAGGTTCCCACGCGACTGGTCGGCGACCCGCTGCGGCTCGGACAGGTGCTGGTCAATCTCGGCACCAATGCGATCAAGTTCACCGAGCAGGGCGAAATCGTGGTCGGCGTCGAGCCGGTGTCGCGCGATGCGGACACCGTCGATCTGCATTTCTGGGTGCGCGATACCGGGATCGGCATGAGCAGCGAGCAGTGCGCGGTGTTGTTCCAGTCGTTCCAGCAGGGCGATGCGTCGACGACGCGGAAGTTCGGCGGCTCCGGCCTGGGTCTTGCCATCTCGCGCAAGTTGATCGACTTGATGGATGGCCGCATCTGGGTCGAATCGAGCGAGGGCAAGGGCTCCACGTTTCATTTCCAGGCGCGCTTCGGACTGCAGGCGCAGGCGACGCATCGTGCGGATGGCGGACGCGGACTGCGCGGCGTTCGATTGCTGGTGGTCGATGACAATGCGTCGGCGCGGGAGATACTGTCTGTGTCGGCGCGCAGCTTCGGGCTCGATCCCGATGTCGCCGACAGCGGCGAGAGCGCGTTGGCGATGATCGCGACAGCCGATCGGGAGCGACGTCCGTACGACGTGCTGCTGCTGGACTGGAAGATGCCGTCGATGGACGGTATCGAGTGCATTCGCCGCCTGCAGCATGAGCACAGTGCACGGATGCCGGCGGTCATCATGGTGACGGCATTCGGCCGCGACGAGGCGGTGGGTCGCGCCAAGGAGTACGGGGTTCAGGTGAAAACGGTACTCAGCAAGCCGGTCTCGCCCTCCGCCCTGCTGGATGCGCTCAACGCCGCGCTCGATCGCGCGTCGCTGTCGGTGGTGCGCCGGCCGGGACAGCCGGATAGCGTCGCGAGTGCCATGTATGCGTTGGCGGGCGCTCGCGTGCTGCTGGTCGAGGACAACGAGGTCAACCAGGAACTGGCTAACGAGTTGCTGTCCGGCGCGGGGATCGACGTGGTGATTGCCTCTCATGGCGAACACGCGCTGGCGGTGCTCGCCGAGGATTGTGCGTTTCAATGCATTCTCATGGATTGCCAGATGCCGGTGATGGACGGCTACACCGCGACCCGTGAAATTCGCCGCGATCCGCGCATCCCGCCGATCCCGATCATCGCCATGACCGCCAGTGCCATGGCGGGCGACAAGGCGCGGGCGATCGATGCGGGCATGAACGATCACATTGCCAAGCCGATCGACGTGGAGCAGTTCTTTCTGACGCTCGCTCGGTGGCTGGCGCCCGAACGCCTCGCGGCACGCAACACGGCGCTCCCGGGCCGTGCCGCATCGGGCGATGGCGACGCGGCGCTGCCGGTGCTTCCGGGCATCGACCTGGAGGCTGGACTCGCCGTCGTCATGGGCAATACGCGGTTGTTGCGGCGGTTGCTGGTGAAGTTTCGCGACACCCAGAGTGGATTCGCCGAACAATTCATCGCCGCGATGCGGCAGGCCGACCGTGGCGCTGGTGCGCGTTGTGCACACTCGTTGCGTGGCGCCGCGGGAAACGTCGGGGCGCGGAAAGTACAGGCAGCGGCGGCTGATCTGGAGCGCGCCTGCGCGTCGCGCGAAACGCGCTCGGTGATCGACTCGGCACTGGCCGCCGTCGTGGCTGCGCTGGCGCCGGTGCTGACCGGGCTGGCACGGCTGGATTCTGGCCGTCCCGACGCCGGCGGCGAGCTCGACGAACTCGATCGCCCCGCGGTGCAGGCGCAGATAGAACGCCTGCAGGCACAACTGGATGGGATCGACGCCGAGGCTGCCGATACGGTGCGTGAACTGGTGGCGTTGACCCAGGGTACCCGGTTGTCGGTGGCGGTCGGGGTGGTCGCCAACGCCATCGCTGAGTTCCGTTTCGAGGCGGCGTCCGCCGCTTTGAAACACGTACGATGGGACCCCTGATATCGTGGCGCCAGCGCCCGCGCGCGACGCACCGACCACGATGCGATTCGCCCGCCATCGGGCAGTCATCGAGCCGACAGGGGCATCCATGCGGAGATTGCAGGAAGCGGGAATCGTGAGCGGCACGCTTGATCCGGCCGGAGCGGCGCACGCTCCATGCTGACCGAAACGGCCGTGTTGGCGGCGGGCCTGCTGTGGCTCGGTCTGCTGTTTGGTGCGGCGCTGTGGGGCGAGCGGCGCGCGCGATTCGGCGCGCATTGGGGTGTGGTGTACGCACTGTCGCTGGCGGTGTACTGCACCAGTTGGACCTTCTACGGCACCGTCACCCAGGCGGCGCGCTCGGGCTGGGCGCTGCCGCCCACGTTCGTCGGCACCATCGTGCTGTACGTGTTCGGGATCGGCCTGTTGCGCACGCTGGTGAAGTTGGCGCGCGAACACAACGCCAGTTCGCTGGCTGACCTGATTGCCACGCGGCTGGGCAAGGATTCGTGGCTGGCGGCGGCGGTGACGGCGGTCGCGGTGGTCGGCATGGTTCCGTACATCGCGTTGCAGCTCAAGGCGGTGGCGATGAGCCATGGCCTGCTGACGCGCGCCTCC
>JANRIF010000093.1:0-4988 GCA_033765245.1 Lysobacteraceae bacterium | reverse complement strand
GGTGTCGAGGTCGCTGATCTGCATCGCGCGGGCGCTGGCGGTCACCGCAGCGATCGCGGCGCGCGCCTTGGCGCGGTCGGCGACGGGTGCGGTGGTGGCCCAGCCGGTCAGCGCCGCCAACACCGACGAGGCGTGCTGCTTTTCGTCAGCACTGAGGGTCTCGCTTTCGTTGATGGCGGCGCTGGCGAAGCCGCTGCCCATCGCCACCATCAACGGCAACTGGTTGGCGACCTCCGCCTCCAGCTTGACCAGCGCCGGTTCGAGCTCGGCGTACAGCACGTCCTCGGCGTCCGGCGCGGTGAGCTTGGCCATGGTGTGCGCGAATTCCTCGCGCTCCTTGGGGTCAACCGGCGGCAGTGCGGCACGCTTGGCGTCGTAGGCGGCTTCGGTGCGCTGGCGCAGTTCCGACGGCACCGACAGCCCGTAGAAGCGCTGCAGGTCGTTATCGCGCAGGCTGCTGGTCAATGCGGCGACGGCGGCGACCGGATCGCTGCCGGCCTCCACCGCCGGCGGGTGCTTGCCACAGGCGGCGAGCGCGGCCAGCAATGCCAGCAGGGCGATGGAACGGACGGATGGAAAACGGGCCATGGTTTGCTCCAGATGACGGGACGGCGCGACCGTTGTAGCGTGCACGCCGGAGCCCGGGCAACGTGCAAAGGTCATCGGCGCGGGCTCACTGCACGCGCAAGGCGGCGCGCTTGCAGCCGGTGGGATCGGTCTGGGCGCGCTCGCCACAGCCCTTGAACACGGCGCTCTCCCAACTGCCGTAGGCGGGATTGGGCAGCATGATCCACTGCACGCCCCAGCGCGCGCGGTTGCGTTCCACCAGGGCCTGACGCGCGGCGACGTCGCCGCCGATGCCGTCGAGGAAATCGCCGAGGTTGTCGCCCAGCATCAGCAACACCCGGTGGCGTTCGCCGATCCAGCCGCGGCGCGTGCCTTTTTCGCGGCCCGGCGCGCGCGGATCGTTACGCAGCATCAGGTTGCTGCCGTCGGCCGCGACCGGAAAACCGAGCGCGCGCAGGTTGTCGAGGGTGGCGGCGCGTTCGACAGGGTCGTCGCGGTTGGTGACGTAGTAGACGGTAACACCCTGCTCGGCGGCGTACTGGAAAAACGCCAGCGCGCCCGGCAACGCGCGCGCGCGGCGCTCGCTGACCCAGCCCAGCCACTGCTCATACTGAAAGCCGCCGCCGCTGGTGTCGGCGATGCGGCGCGCCTGGAACGCGCTGTTGTCGATCGCGGTCTCGTCGGCGTCGGTGATGATCGCCGGCGGTAGCCCCGCCGCCGCGATCTTGCGCTCACCGTCGGGCAGCGCATCCCAGCGCGCATCGGCCAGCGCCGCGTCGAGCTGCTGGCGCGCCAGCGCATACGTGCCCAGCAGGGCGGCATCGTGTTCGGCCGCGCTCTGCATCCACAAGGTGGCGTCGAGGTTGTCGTGCGCGGCGCTGCGCTCGATGGTCGGCGCCGGGGTGGTCGCCACCGGCGCGGTGCTGGCGCAGGCGGCGAGCAGGATGGCCGTGGCGACAACCGAGATGGCGCGCAGTTTCAGGGACATGGTGGCATCCGTTGGGTGAGTGGCGTCGGCGGTGCAGTGTAGCAAGCGCGCATGACCGCTCGGGTTCAGGGGCCGAGCAGGCTGGCGATGGCGTCCAGGTGGGCGCGGCCGCGCTCCTTGCGCTGGACGGCATCGCGCTCGGGGTTTTCGCCGTCGCGATGCAGGTCGCCCGCGGGCAATTCCGCCAGGAAGCGGCTGGGTTGCAACGACAGCACCTGGCCGAAGCGCCGGGTCTGGGTGTTGTGGCTCAGCCACAACGCTTCCTTGGCGCGGGTGATGCCGACGTACAGCAGGCGCCGCTCCTCGTCGAGATGGCCTTCCTCGACGCTGGCCTCGTGCGGCAGGTTGCCGTCCTCCACCCCGACGATGAACACGTAACGAAACTCCAGCCCCTTGGCCGCATGCAGGCTCATCAGGCGCACCGCGTTGCCCGGTTCGTCGCGGTCGGAATGACTGAGCAGGGCCAGATGCGCGGCCAGATCGCGGCTGGCGCCGGCGGGTCCGCCATCGAACCAGTCCGCCAGCTCCTCCAGGTTGGCGCGGCGCCGCGCGAACACGGCGTCGTCGCGGCACTGTGCGCGCAGTGCCTCGACCAGACCGGACTGGCGCGTCACCTCGCGGCACAACTCCGCCGCCGGCAACTGCTCGGCCAGGCCCTGCAGGCGGTGCACGATGTCGGTGAATTCGGTCAACCCGGCGCCGGCACGCGGCGGCAATTGCTTGAGCAAGGTGATATGGCTGGCAGCACGCGACAACGGCATGTGCGCGTGCGCCGCCAGCTCCGCCAACTTGGCCAGACTGGCGCTGCCGACCTCGCGCTTGGGCGCGGCGATGGCGCGCAGGAACGCGGCATCATCATCGGGATTGGCCAGCACCCGCAACCACGCCAGCACGTCCTTGACCTCGCCGCGATCCAGGAACGCGGTGCCGCCGGACAGGTGATACGGAATGCGCAGCAGTTGCAGCGCCTTTTCCAGCGGTCGCGACTGGTGATTGCCACGAAACAGCACCGCGAAATCCGACCACTCCGCCTGGGCCTGCTCCTTCACGAAGGCGATCTCGCCGGCCAGACGCTCGGCCTCGTGTTCGTTGTCGCGGCAATGCCAGACCCGGATCGGCTGCCCCTGCCCCTGCTCGCTCCACAACTGCTTGGGATGGGTGTGCGGGTTGTTGGCGATCAGGGTGTTGGCGGCACGCAGGATGCGCGCCGAGCAGCGGTAGTTCTGCTCCAGCTTGATGACCTTGAGATCGGGGTAATCGCGCGCCAGCAGCTCCAGATTCTCCGGATTGGCGCCGCGCCAGGCGTAGATGCTCTGATCGTCGTCGCCGACGCAAGTGATCGACCCGCGCGGCCCCGCGAGTTGCCGCAGCAGCCGGTACTGCGCACCGTTGGTGTCCTGGCACTCGTCCACCAGCAGGTAGCGGATGCGCTCGCGCCATGCCGCGGCGAGATCGGGGTCGGCTTCGAGCAGGTGCAGCGGCAGCCGGATCAGGTCGTCGAAATCGACCGCGTTGAATGCCGCCAGCCGCGCCTGGTATTTCGCATAGATCGCCGCCGCCTCGCGCTCGCGCACCGAGCCGGCCGCCGCCAGCGCCTGCTCGGGCGTCAACGCGGCATTCTTGGCGGCGCTGACCAGCCCGCGCAGGTTCTCCACCACGTCGTTCTTGCTGCCATGCGGCGCCAGGTCCTTGATCAGGCCGAGCTGGTCGTCGCTGTCGAAGATCGAAAAGCCGCGGCGCAGCCCCGCGCGCGCATGTTCGATCTGCAGGAAACGCAATCCCAGCGAATGGAACGTCGCCACCGTGAGCCCTTCCGCGCGATCCGCCTTGACCCGCTTGCTCACGCGCTCGCGCATCTCGCGCGCAGCCTTGTTGGTGAAGGTGATGGCGGCGATGTAGCGCGCCTCATGGCGGCCGCTGGCGATCAGATGCGCGATCTTCTCGGTGATCACCCGGGTCTTGCCGCTGCCGGCACCGGCCAGCACCAGCAGCGGTGTCTCGGTATGCAGCACCGCTTCGCGTTGGGGGGTGTTGAGTCCGTGCATGGGGGCTCCGCGTGGGCGACGATTGTAGCCGGTCACCCGGGGTTGCCGGAGCGGGGCGCCGTTCCGCGCGCGCTTGGCCGATCGGCCGGGGATTCCGCGTCAGTAGAGGGCACCAGATCACCGCAACGATGCGTTGCGAAGCACGCGGGCGGATCGTATGTTGGCGCCGCACCCCAAGGAGGACGGAATGGCAATCCTGAAAAATTCACGCCTGCGCGGACTGGCCCGCGTCGCGGTACTCGCCGGCATCGTGCTCGCCAGCGGCTGCGCCAGTGAACAGGTCCGCGTCGATCAATTCGCCGATTTCGCCGCCACCGGTAGCGCCTTCACCAAGGCGGTGGACCCGGTGCTGAGCGAGTCCTTCGATGCCACCGCCACCACCAACTCGCTGGTGCTGCTGCAGGCACGCGACCCCCTGTCGGCGTCCGACCGGTTGCAGGCGTTGCAACAGGCCGACGACGACCTCAACGCGCGCCTGGCCATTCTGGGCGACCTCAAGCGCCACCTCGGGGTGTTGCAGTCGTACTTCGACGCCCTGGCCTCGCTTTCCGCCACCACCGCGCAATCCTCCGGCATGACCGGGGTCGCCCAAGGGCTGGTCGATGCGCTCGGCAAACTCGATGCGCGCATCGCCAACGCCTCGATCGCCGGCAACAAGATCGCCAGCCTGATCGCGCCTGCCGCCGAATTCGCCTTCGTCGCGCACCAGTCGCATGTGCTCGACGAAGAACTGACCCGCAACGCCCCCACCATCGACCGCGAGATACGACTGCAGCAGGCGGCGTTGCAGGCACTGGCCGAAGCCTACGCCGCCGACCTGGGCGTGGTGGCGGCGCAGACCTATCGCGATAGCGTGGCGCTGCCCTACGCCGGTTCGAAGGCGCTGGCTCCCGACTGGAGCACCACCCGCGCCAACCTGCTGCAGAGCACGCTGGACACCACGCCCGTGCAGGCCGCCGCCGACGCTGCCAGCAACCTGCGCAGCAGCTTCGTCGCGCTGGTCGAGAACCGCCTCACCGGCGAACGCATCGCCGCGCTGCAGACCGACCTCAACAACATCCTCACCGCCATCGAAAACGGCCGCAGTGCGCGCGCCGCAGCGCCGACCCCGGAGGCACCCAAGCCATGAACCCGTCCGATATCGAATCGATGACCCTCAAGCAGTTGCGCGCCACGCGCAAGGCGATGTTCTCGGCGCAATGGATGCTCTCGCTGCAGAGCGCCGACGCCGCCACCCAATCCGACGCCGCGCACCAGATGCTGGCGGTGAACCACGCCATCGTGACGCTGGAGAACCAGCAGCTATCCGACATCCGCGATCAACTCATCGCCAACGAAGCCGCCCTCACCACCGGCGCGCAAGGCCTCTCGCAAGCGCTCGCCGACCT
>JANRIF010000091.1:0-20991 GCA_033765245.1 Lysobacteraceae bacterium | reverse complement strand
AAACGGACTGCGTGGCGCGGGCGGGCGCCACGCATCCCCGTCAGTCTGGCCTGCGCACCCGGAACCACGCCGCGTACAGCGCGGGCAGGAACAGCAAGGTGAGCGCGGTGGCGATGATCAGCCCCCCCATGATGGCGACCGCCATCGGACCGAAGAATACGCTGCGCGACAGCGGAATCATCGCCAGCACCGCAGTCATCGCGGTCAGCACGATCGGCCGGAAGCGGCGCACGGTAGCTTCGACAATGGCTTGCCAGGGGCTGCTGCCGCCGTCGATGTCGCGTTCGATCTGGTCGACCAGGATCACCGAGTTGCGCATGATCATGCCGGACAACGCGATGGTGCCGAGCATGGCGACGAAGCCGAACGGCACCCGGAACACCAGCAGGAACAGCACCACCCCGATCAGGCCCAGCGGCGCGGTGAGTACCACCATCAGCACGCGCGGGAAACTCTTGAGCTGGAGCATCAGCAAGGTCAGCACCAGCACCAGCAGCATCGGCATGCCCTCCACCACCGAGCGTTGGCTGCGCGCGGAATCCTCGACCGTCCCGCCGACTTCCAGCAGGTAACCGCTCGGCAACGCGGCACGGATGCCGGTCAACGAGGGTTCGATCTGCGCGATCACCGAGGCGGGTTGTTCCTTGCCGTAGATGTCGGCGCGTACGGTGACGGTGGGCAGACGGTTGCGGTGCCAGATCACGCCTTCCTCGAAGCCATATTCGAGCGTGGCAATCTGCGCCAGCGGCACGGTGCGACCGCCGGCCACGGGGATCGACAGGCTGTCGAGCATGCCGAGACTGGCGCGCTCGGACGGCGGCCCGCGCAGCAGGATTTCGATCAGCTCATTGTCCTCGCGGAAAAAGCTGACGTGCGAGCCGGAGAGCGAACTTTGCAGGAAGCGTGCGAGCGTGCTGGAATCGATGCCGATGGCGCGCGCGCGTTCCTGATCGAGGTTCAGGCGCACCACCTTGCTGGGTTCTTCCCAGTCGAGGTTGACGTTATTGACGTGCGGGTTCTTGCGCACCTGCTCGGCCACCTGCCGCGCCAGCGCGCGCACCACGTCGATGTGCTCGCCCGACACCCGCAACTGCACCGGATAGCCGACCGGCGGCCCGTTCTCCAGCCGCCACACCCGCGCCTGCAATTGCGGAAACACCTGCGGCAATTGCTCGATCAACCAGGCGCGCACCGCTTCGCGCGCGGCGATGTCGTGGGTGAGTATCACGAACTGGGAAAAATCGGCCGCCGGCAGTTCCTGGTCCAGCGGCAGGTAGAAGCGCGGCGAACCGCTGCCAACGTACGCGACGTAACTTTCGATGCCTTCATGCTTGGCCAGCAGCGCTTCGAGCTTGCGCGCTTCCACACCGGTGGCGCGCAACGAGCTTCCTTCGGCGAGTTTCAGGTCCACCATCAGTTCCAACCGGCCCGAGGCCGGGAAGAACTGCTGCGGCACGAAACGGAACAGGGTCAACGCCGCGACGAACGCAGCGGCGGTGGCGCCGATCACCAGCCAGCGATGGCGCAGACACCACTCCACCCAACCACGGAAGCGGCGATAGAACTTGCTGGCGTAGGGATCGTGCGGCGGCGCGTGCAGACGCGCGAAATCGTCGTTGCCATGCGTCGGCGCGCGCGCCGGCAGCAGCTTGTCGCCCAGGTAGGGCACAAACACCACCGCCGCGATCCACGACAGCAGCAGCGCCAGCGTCACCACTTCGAAGATGGCGCGGGTGTATTCGCCGGTGGAAGATCGCGCGGTGGCGATCGGCATGAAACCGGCGGCCGTGACCAGGGTGCCGGTGAGCATCGGAAAAGCGGTGGTCTGCCAGGCGAAGCTGGCCGCCTTCAGACGGTCGAAGCCCTGCTCCATCTTCACCGCCATCATCTCCACCGCGATGATGGCGTCGTCCACCAGCAGACCCAGCGCCACCACCAGCGCGCCCAGCGAAATCTTGTGCAGGCCGATGTCGAACAGGTGCATGCCGGCGAAGGTCATCGCCAGCACCACCGGAATCGACAGCCCCACCACCATGCCGGTACGCAGGCCCAGCGAGAAGAAACTCACCACCAGTACGATGATCACCGCTTCGGCCAGCGCGCGCACGAACTCGCCGACCGAATCGCGCACCGCCTGCGGCTGATCCGAGACCTTGCGCAGGCTCAGGCCTATCGGCAAGGTGTTTTGCAGGCGGCCGAATTCGGCTTCCAGCGCCTTGCCCAGTTGCAGGATGTTGCCACCGCGTTTCATCGATACCGCGATGCCGATCGCATCCTCGCCCATGAAACGCATGCGCGGCGCCGGCGGATCGTTGAAACCGCGATGCACTTGCGCCACGTCGTCGACGCGGAAGGTGCGGTCGCCTACGCGGATCGGAAACTGGCGGATGTCCTCGACCGTCTCGAACCGCCCGGACACGCGCAGTTGCACGCGCTCGCTCGGGGTCTCGAAGAAGCCGGCGGGCGCCACCGCGTTCTGCAGGTCGAGCGCCTGCTGCACCTGCTCCAGCGACACCCCGAGCGTAGCCAGCTTGACGTTGCTCAGCTCGATCCAGATCTTCTCGTCCTGCAGCCCGATCAGATCGACCTTGGCGACGTCCGTCACGCGCTGCAAGGCAATCTGCAGACGATCGGCGTAATCCTTGAGGGTGGCGTAATCGAAACCGTCGCCGGACAGCGCGTAGATGTTGCCGAAGGTGTCGCCGAATTCGTCGTTGAAGAACGGCCCGACGATGCCGGGCGGCAGTTGCTGGCGGATGTCGCTGGTCTTCTTGCGCACCTGGTACCAAAGCTCAGGCAGGTGCCCGCTGCGCACTTCGTCGCGCGCCATGAAGGTGATCTGCGATTCGCCGGGACGCGAGTACGAGCGGATGAACTTGTACTCGCCGGTCTCCATCAGCTTCTTTTCGATACGCTCGGTGACCTGGCGCGACACTTCTTCGGCGCTGGCGCCCGGCCACTGGGTGCGGATCACCATCGCCTTGAAGGTGAACGGTGGGTCTTCGGACTGCCCGAGCCGGGTGTACGAGACCACGCCGGCGATGCCGAGCAGCACCATCGCGTAGAGCACCAGGGCGCGGTTGTGCAGCGCCCAGGCCGACAGATTGAAGCGGCTCATCGCGGCTCCTCAGGGGGTCGCGGTCAGCGCGACCGGACGATTGGCGCGATCCACCGGCCGCACCTTCTGCCCTTCGCGCAGCAGGTGGGTTCCGCCCGCCACGACCCATGCGCCGGGATGCAGGCCATCGAGGATCGGCACGTCGTTTTCGCGATACGCGCCGATGGTCACTGGCTGCCGATGCACTTGCGCCGTGGCGGGATCGACGGTCCAGACGAAGGCGGCACCCGACTCGGCGGTGACCGCCGACAACGGCAGCGCCGAAACCGCCTTGGCGCCCGCCTCGACGGCATAGACGCGCGCGGTCTGGCCCAGTTCCGCCAGCGCCGCGCCGGCGCCGAGCGCGACCCGCGCGGCGTAGGTGCGGGTCTGCGGATCGGCAGCTGGCGACAGTTCGCGCACACGGCCGGGGAAGCGGCTACCGGGCTGCGCCCAGAGTTCGACGGTGACCGCCTGGCCGATCTGCAGATGTGCGATCTGCTGTTCCGGAATGGCAATGGCGATCTCGCGGTCGCCTTGCTCGGCAAGCGTGAACACCGCCTGCCCGGCCGCTACCACCTGCCCGGCCTCGGCATGGCGCGCCACGATCACGCCGGCCTTGGGCGCCTTGAGTTGCGCGTAGTCGGTCTGATTGCGCGCCACGTCCGCCTGCGCCTGCGCCTGCTGCGCGCGCGCCTGCGCCGCGCGCCAGTTGCTGTCGCGAGTGTCGAACACCGATTGGCTGACCAGCTTGCGATCGAGCAGCGCGGCGGCACGCTCGCGCTCGGCCTGCGCCAGTTCCAGATCGGCCTTGGCCGCCTGCCATTGCGCCTCGCTGGCCTGCGCCTGCAGGCGCACGTCGGCCGCATCGAGCTCGGCCAGCACCTGTCCCGCCGCCACCTGCGCGCCGGCATCGACCAGACGCCGCGCGATCTTGCCGGGAATGCGGAAGCCCAGCGCCGGTTCGTAGCGCGCCCGAACTTCGCCGGCGTAGGCATTGACCGCGCTATCGACGGTCTGCACCTGCACCACCAGCGCCGGACGGATCACCTCCACGTCGGCGTCGCGGCGCCCGCAACCGGCGGCCGTCAGTACCAGCACGGCCAGCATCGCGTATTGCATCGGCTTGAAGCGCATAACGGTTTCCTTCCCCGAACGGTGGCAGCCGCGCGGACCGCTGACGGCCATGCGCGAAACCCCAGGCGCCGCGCGCCTGCTGGAGTGGATTGATCCCCGGCAATCCGCGCGCGTTCGCAGTGCGCGAAGATCGCTTAATATTTGAACTGCGCCGTATAGTATAGTTGCGGCACTTGCGAGTCCAGCAATCGAGCCCATGCCCAGACCCCCGACCCAGGCCGCCAGCAAGCGCAGCGCCGACGCCCGCAGCGCCGGCCCCGGCCGCCCCAAGGATCTGGCCAAGCGCAAGGCCATCCTGGAAGCGGCCAAGCGGCTGTTTCCGCGCCACGGGTACGACGGCATCTCGATGGACTCGATCGCGGCCGAGGCGGGCGTGTCCAAGCTCACCGTCTACAGCCACTTCAAGGACAAGGACTCGCTGTTCGCGGCCGCGGTGAAGGCGCGCTGCGAGGAACAACTGCCGCATCGCACCTTCGCGCTGCCCGCCGCCGCAGTGCCGATCGCCGACACCCTCGCCGCCATCGCTGAGCGCTTCCATGCGCTGGCCTGCGGCGACGAGGCGATGGAAATGTATCGCATGATGGCAGCGCGCACTCCCGGCAAGGACAAGCTCGCTCAGATCTTCTACGACGCCGGCCCCAAGCGCACCATCGACGCGCTGGAATCGCTGCTGCGCAAGGCGCACGCCGCCGGCAAGCTGCAAGTGCCGGAGCCACGCCTAGCCGCCGAGCACTTCTTCTGCATGGTCAAGGGCGTGGCGCACATGCGCGCGCTGCTCGGCTGCGCCCCGATGGAGCGCGGCGAAGCGGTGCAGGCGCACCTCAAGAGCGTGGTGGCGCTGTTCGTGCGCGCGTATGCGCCGCCGGAGAAAGCAGGCGCCGCGCCGGTCAGGGCGCGCAAGCCGGCGGCCCGCCGAACGTCATCATGACCACCGGCACTGCGCGCGTGCGGCCGCTTCGGGCGATCCTGTGCGCCGCCGCCGCGCTGCCGCGCCCGGCGCATCCGGGGTAAACTTGGGAGTCTTTCCCGTCAAGGATTTGCGCGTCATGTCCATCGATTTCGAGCAAGCCCGTTTCGCGATGATCGAGCAACAGGTTCGGCCCTGGGAAGTGCTGGATCCGCGCGTGCTCGACGTCATGCACGCGATCAAGCGCGAGGACTTCGTGCCGCCGCGCCATCGCAAGCTGGCGTTCGCCGATCTGGTGCTGCCACTGGAACACGGCGAGTCGATGATGAAGCCGAACCTGGAAGGCCGCATGCTGCAGGCGCTCGATCTGGTGCCCGAGGACAGCGTGCTCGAAATCGGAACCGGCTCGGGCTTCATAACCGCCTGTCTCGGTCATCTGGCGCGCGCAGTGGTCAGCATCGACGTCCACGCCGATTTCATCGAGCGTGCGCGCACGCGCTTCGCCGACGGCGCGCACACCAACATCTCGCTGCGCCACGCCGACCTGACCAGCTTCGAGCCCGGCTGTCAGTTCGACGCCGTGTGCTTCACCGGCGCAGTGACCGAACTGCCGCCGCGTGCGCTGAGCTGGCTGCGTCCGGGCGGCCGTTTGTTCGCAGTGCGCGGCCACGCACCGGCGCAAGAAGCGGTGCGCTGGCTGCGCCGCGGCGACGCATTCGAGCCGCTGAGCCTGTTCGAAACCGAACTGCCCTACCTGCACGGCTTCGCGCCGACGCCCCATTTCGTACTCTGACTTGCTTCTTCAAGGAATCGCCATGTCGCTTCGACCGACCTCCCTGAGCCTCGCCCTGGTGCTTTCGCTTGCAGGCAGTGCGAACGCCGCCGACCTGACCCAAGCCTACGATCTGGCGCGTCAGAGCGACCCGCAACTGGCCGCCGCCGAAGCGCGCGCGCTGGGGCAGCGCGAGGGGGTCGTGCAGTCGCGGGCGGCGTTGTTGCCGCAGGTGGACATCACCGGCAATTTCAGCGATTCCAATGGCGACAACCGCTCGGTCCGCCCGATCTCGCTCAACCCGTTGTTCCTGTCGTCGAGCGTGAGCAACAACGACTCGCGCACCCGCAGTTGGAATTTCGGCGTCCGCCAGTCGCTCTACGATCACGCGAATTACACGGCGCTGAAGGCCAGCAAGGCGCGTTCCGCCAAAGCGCGCGACGACTTCGAAGCCGCCACCCAGGCCCTGGCGGTGCGCGTGGCCGATGCCTATTTCGGAGTGTTGACCTCGATCGAGGTGCTGGTCTCGGCGCGCGCCGAGGAAGTGGCGGTGAAGCGCCAACTGGATCAGGCCGAGAAGCGCTTGGAAGTGGGGCTGGCGCCGATCACCGACGTGCACGAGGCACGCTCGCGCTACGACAGCGCGCGCGCCGCGAGCATCGCCGCGCAGAACAGCTACGATGATTTCCGCGAGGCGCTGGCCGAAGTCACCGGCAAGGCGCTCAATGGCCTGAAGGGCCTCGCCCCCGATTTCCAGCCCGCGCTGCCGGACAACCAGGAAGCCGAGGCGTGGGTAAGGCTGGCATTGGACCAGAATCCGACGCTGCGCTCGCGGTTGCTGGACCTCGAGGCAAGCGAGCACGACATCGCCACGGCGCGTGCCGACCACTTGCCAACCCTCAACGCGACCTTCGACTACTCCGATACCGAGTCGTGGGGTCAGTTCGTCACCGGCGGTAGCGTGATCCCCTCGAAGAGCAGCGGCAACGATGCGACCGTCGGCATTCAGTTGCGGGTGCCGTTGTTCGCCGGCTTCGCCACCCAGTCGCGCGTGCGCCAGGCGATCCACACGCGCGACGCGGTGCGCGACCAAGCCGAGCAGGAGCGCCGCGCGGTGACGCGGCAGACCCGCAACGCCTTCCGCGCGCTGCTCAATGGCATGTCCGAAATCGACGCGCGCGCACAGGCGCTGGTATCGGCGCGCAGCGCGCTGGAAGCCACCGAGGCCGGCTATGAGGTCGGTACCCGCACCATCGTCGACGTGCTGATCGGGCAGCAGCAGTTGTACGCCGCGCAACGTGAGCTGGCGCGCTCGCGCCACGCCTTTCTGGTCAACAGCCTGCGCCTGAAGCAGGCGGCCGGCACCGTGGAAGTCAAGGACATCAAGGCGGTCAACGCCTACCTCGTGGCCGATGCCGAAGCCGCGCTGGATCAGGAAGCACCGTAACGCCCGGCCTACGCCCCGGCGCCGCATCGCCCGCGGCGCCGGCTACGCGCCAACCACAGAGCTTTCCGGCAATACCGCTTCCACCAGAAGCAGGGTGCGCTCGACCGCGCCGCGCTCGCGCTCCACCAGCGCGCGCGCGGCTTCGGCCATGGTGATGCGCTGATCGGCATCGGTCAGCAACTGCACCACCGCCTCGCCCAGCACCGCGCCCCCGGCAACGCGCAACGCGGCGCCGCTGGCGAGCAGATGCTCGGTCACTTCGGCGAAATTGAAGGTATGGGGCCCGACCAGACAGGGCACGCCGAGCGCCGCCGCTTCCAGCACGTTGTGCCCGCCGATCGGTTGCAGGCTGCCACCGACGAAGGCGAGATCGGCGGTGGCGTAGAAGTTCAGCAACTCGCCCAGCGTGTTGATCACGAAGCACTGACAATCGCGTCCCGGCAAGCCGTCGACGCGGCGTGTGGCGACCCGCAAGCCCACCTCGCGCGCTGCGTGCTCGACGGCGCGAAAGCGCTCCGGATGGCGCGGCGCCCACAGCAACAAGGCGTCGGGAAACTGCTCGAGCACGCGCTGGTGCGCCGCCAGCACGTCGGGCTCCTCCAGTTCGTGGGTGCTGGCAGCCAGCCACACCGGCCGCGACACACCCCACCCCGAACGCCACGATGCCGACTTGAACGGCAACCCCTGCGGCAACGCCAGGTCGTATTTCATGTTGCCCGCCACCACCACGCGCTCGGGCCGCGCGCCCAGCGCGATCAGGCGCTCGGCATCGGTGGTCGATTGCGCCGCCACGGTGCGCGCGCAACGGATCGCCATGCGCGCCAGCCCCCGCACCGGACCGTAGCCGCGCAGCGAACGCTCGCTCAGGCGCGCATTGGCGACCACGATCGGGATGCCGGCGATGCTGCATTCAAGGAACAGGTTCGGCCAGATTTCCGTTTCCATCACGATCGCCAGCGCCGGCCGCGTGCGCAGCAGGAAGCGCCGCACCGCCGCGCCGAGATCGTACGGCAGGTAGACATGGAAGGCGTCGTCACCCCAACGTTTACGCACCTGTGCCGAACCGGTCGGCGTGATGGTGGTGATCAGCAGCGGCCAGTGCGGATGGCGCTCGCGCAGACGCGCGATCAACGGCGCCGCCGCCGCCACCTCGCCCACCGACACCGCATGCACCCACAACGCCCTGCGCTCGCCGATGCGCGCGGGAAAGAACCCGAAACGCTCGGGCCAGCGGCGAAGGTATTCCCGTTGCGCCAGCCCGCGCCACGCCAGGCGCCACAGGATCACCGGCACCAGCAGGTACATCACGAGGGTGTAGAACAGGCGCTGGACGCGCTGCCACGGAGTGAGCGACATCACGCAAGCATAGCGGCCAGCGCCCCTGGTTGACGATAACCGCATCCCGCCGATTGCCCCGTTGCGTGAGGCAATCGGCGAAAATGCCGGGATGTCGCTTCCTCGCCGCTCCCTGTTGCATCCGACCCAATGGCCCGCCTGGTTGGGCGTCGCGGTGCTGTGGCTACTGGCGCAACTGCCTTGGCCGCTGCAGCGCCTGCTGGGACGTGCGCTCGGCAACCTACTGTGGCTGGCGCTGCCCAGGCGACGCCGGATTGCCGAGCGCAACCTCGCGCTGTGCCTGCCCGAGCGCGACGACGGCGCGCGTGCGCAACTGCTGCGTGAGCATTTCGCTGCACTGGGCGTCGGCGTGTTCGAGTTCGCGCGGGCGTGGTGGGGTTCGGTGACGCCGTTGCGTCGCACCGTCCGCTTCGAAGGTTTGGAACACGCACAACAGGTGCTCGCGGGTGGGCGCGGGGTGCTGCTGGTCTCAGGCCACTTCACCACGTTGGAGATGTGCGGGCGCCTGCTTTGCGATCACCTGCCGGTATCGGGCATGTATCGGCCCTACGACAGCGCGGCGATGGAGTGGGCGGTGCGCCGTGGCCGCCTGCGCTACGCCACCGCCATGTTCACCCGCGAGCAGGTGCTCGGCGCGGTGCGCCATCTCAAGCATGGCGGCGTGCTGTGGTACGCGCCAGATCAGGACATGCTGGGGCGCGACCGCGTGTTTGCGCCGTTCTTCGGGATCGCCGCCGGCTCGATCACTGCGACGCATCAACTGGCGCGCTTGAGCGGCTGCGCGGTGATCCCGTTCTTCCATCGCCGCGAGGGCGATCGCTACGTGATCGCGCTGGCGCCGGCGCTGGCCGACTTTCCGTCCACCGATCCGGTAGCCGACACCACGCGCGTCAATGCCCGCATCGAAGCGATGGTGCGTGCCGCGCCGGCGCAGTACCTGTGGATCCACCAGCGATTCAAGCGGCGTCCGCCGGGGCAAGCGCCGCTCTACTGATCGCGCTGCCGACGCCGGGCCTCATAAAGCTTGGCGTACTTCAGAAACGTGTAGTGCGCCTGCAGGCGTGCCGCGATGTAGCCGGCCCAGCCGTTGAGGAAATAGCGCTTGAGCAGGTACAGCTTGAGAAACGCCAGTGGTGGCTGCAACAGCATGCGCAGTGCCGCCAGGCGTACACCGCGAGCGCGTTTGTGCGGCACCAGTCCGGACGAGTAGCGGTTGACCTTGTCGGCGCGCGCGGCGATGTCGGCTTCGCCGTAGTGCCGGAACGACGCCGGCAGGTCGATCACCTGGCCCGTCACTTCCGGCGCGGCATGCACCGGCACCGCGTTGAGCCCGCCGCAACTGCGACGAAACAGGCGCAGATGCCAATTGGCGCGCGACCATCGATGCGACCATCGCCAGAACAGCCATTCCTGTCGCGGCAGCCGGTAGCCGCAGGCGCGCGGATGCGCCAGTTCGCGCTCGATGCAGGCGCGACCGGCGTCAGTGAGGTGTTCGTCGGCGTCCAGCAATAGCACCCAATCGTGCGCCGCCAGATCGACCGCGGCCTGTTTCTGTGGTCCGTAGCCCTGGAACGCATGCACCTGCCAGCGCGCGCGATGACGGCGAGCGATCGCCTCGGTGGCGTCGGTGGAACCCGAATCGAGCACTACGATCTCGTCGCAGAACGCCAGGCTGGACAGACACGCCTCCAACGTGGCGGCGTTGTTGAGCGTGGTGACCACCGCCGACAGCGGCGCCCGGCTCATCGCGCCGGCTCCGTCGCGGCCGCCAGCGCCGCCGCGAACAAGCCCAACAACAGCAGCAGCACACCACCCCAGAAACTCGAATACGACGCCAGATGGGTGTTGAGCGGGAACAACGCCGCCACCAACGCCAGCCCCGGCGCTGCGGCTGCAGCGCGTGCCGCAACCGGCGCCCCGCGCCAGTGTCGATACAACACGCTCAACCCCAGTATCCAGCACACCAGCCCCGGCACGCCGGTCTCGGCCAGCACTTCCAGCACCCACTGATGCGCATGAAACGCGCCATTGTTGGGGCCCTGCAGCCAGTGATCGTCGGGTGCGACGAACTGCGCGTAGTGCTCGCGGAAACCGCGCACGCCGATGCCGTTGAGCGGGTGCTCGACCGACATGCGCACGGCCGCGCGCCAGATCGGTAGCCGGTACGACAACGCGGTGTCGAGCCCATCGACGTTGCCCGACAGCACTGCCGCGGTGCGTTCGATGCGCTGCACGAAACGATCCGATCCGAGGTAGGCCAGACTCAGCAGGCCCAGCCCGATCGCCGCCGCCGATACCAACACCCGCCGCCGCGCGCCGAACACCGCGAGCGCGGAGCCGCCCAGCACCAGCGCCGTCCCCAACCATGCCGCGCGCGCCCCCGCCAGCAGCACCACCACAGCGACCGCGACGGCGGCCAGCAGCCACCATCCGCGCCCGTGCGATGCCGCCAACGCCAGCAGGAACGGCGCCAGCACCGTCAGCACCCAGCCCAGCTTGAGGTTGTCGGCACCGAAGACGCCACTCAGCCGATCCGCCAGCATCTGCCCGCCGAGGCTCCAACCGGTGGCAGCCTGCACCAGCGCGTCGGCCGCCCAGAGTGCCGCGATCCACCCCACCCCGCGCAGCACCAACGCACGCGCGCCGGGCGTGCCACCCGCCAGCATCAGCAACGCAACGAACGGCGCGTAGCGCAAGTCCAGCGCCACTTCGCGCCACGCCTCACCACGCGCCAGCGCATCCGGCGCCGACCACAACTCCGGCAGCCAGTAGCTGAAGAACACCACCGAACCCAGCAGCCACTGCCGCCGGGTCAGCGTCACCCGCCCCCGCAGCAGCGCCACCAGCATCGCCGAGCCCGCCAGCAGTGCGATCAGTTCGGACACGCCGAACTTCGGCCAGCATGCGACGAACGCCAGTACCGCCCACGCCGCCGCCCGCGCGGGCGCCGCGGCAGTGACGGTGGCGGATGCGTCCGGGGCACGCTCAATCATCACCAACCACCTCCTGGTACAACGCCAGCGTGGCATCCTGCATCGCGGCCAGCGTGAACGGAATGTTGGCCGGCGCCAGCGGCATGCAGTCGAGCAGACCCATCGCCGCTTCCGCGAGCGCCGGCTCGTCGCCCAAACGCACCGCGCCGACCGGGTACAGTTGATGCAGCAGCTCGCCGACCCCACCGTGCGCCCAGCCCAGCACCGGGCGACCGAGTGCCAGCGCTTCAAGCACGGTGCGGCCGAACGACTCGGGTTTGCTGGACAGTTGCAGCACCAGATCGGCGCTGGCGTAAAGCTCGCGCATGTCCGCGCGCGGTGGCGTCAACGCCAGCCACGGCCGCACGCCGAGCGCCTGCGCGTGGCGCTCTATCTGTGCCAGATAGCGCTCGCGCCCGCGCTGCACCGCGCCAACCAACAGCAGCCGAGCATCCTCGCCGCGCGCGCGCAATGCCGCCAGCAGATTCACCGCCTCGCGATGCCCCTTGAGCCGGGTGCCGCGGGCCGGCAGCAACAGCAGCCGGCCGCCCTGCAACTGCGGAAACTGCGCGGCGTAGGATTGCTGCCACTGCGCCGAGGGCACAAAGCCGCGTGGATAGTGCGACGGATCGATACCGCGCGGGATCACGCGCAGGCGTGTCGGATCGGTGCGTGGGTAATGATGCAGCACGTAATCGTGCACGCTCTGCGACACGCAGATCACCCGATCGGCGCGGGTCATGATCTTGCTGTAGAAGCCCGGCGAATTCAGCCCGTGCACGGTGCTGACCACCCGCGGCCGCGGCGCTGGCAACTCGCGCAGCGCCAGACGCAGCACCCACGCCGGCATGCGCGAGCGCACGTGCACCACGTCCGGCGCGATCCGCGCCAGTGCCTGCCGCAATGGCGCGACCCAGCGCAGAGTCCGCAGCGACTTGCGGCCGATCGGCATCGCCAGATGCTCGGCGCCGGTGGCCAGCAGCTCGGGCAGCAGGCGGCCGCCTTCGGAGATCACCACCGCGCGATGCCCACGCGCCACCAGCGCCTGCGCGATCTCGAGGGTGGAGCGCTCGACGCCGCCAGCCTCCAGCGCCGGCAGCAGTTGCAGCACCGTCAGGGTGCGCATCGCCGGTTGCCGGATTGCGGCATCAATCGATCAGATCGAAACGCGCACCGCAGTACGGACACACTGCGCTGCCGGTGGCTTCGATCGGCAGGTACACGCGCGGATGCGAATTCCACAGACTCATCGCCGGCGTCGGGCAACTGAGCGGCAGGTCCTTGCGCGAGACCTGATATCGGCGTTCGGCATTGGCGGGCTGTGCGGATGCGGAAGCGGGAGTTGACATGTGTCGCTCAAGGGTGCGAACCGGAGCGCTCATTCTAGCCGTTCATTGACCGCCTGCGCCGTTCTCCAGTGCGAGCCCGCCGCACCTGTCGGCTGCTCTTGCGCATCCATGCGCTCGCAGCACTTGTACATCCTGTACATCGCGCGCAAGCGCGCTCCCGCAAGAGCGGACAGATTCCGGTGCTCTTGTGGGAGGCGGCTGGCGAGCGGCGCTATCGGGTTCGCGCCCCGCGGCGTTTACTTGGCGACCTGTGCCTCGGTCTCGATCCGGATCGACACGTCGTCACCCAGCATGCCGAGCATGGCGCTCATGCCGAAGTCCGAGCGCTTGAGGGTGGCGGTGGCGCTGAAGCCAGCGGCCGGCGCCTTGGTGAACGGATGCGGAGCCGCTTTGTTGACGGTCACGTCCAGGGTGACCGGCTTGGTGACGCCGAGCAGGGTCAGGTCGCCCACCACCTTGAGCTTGCCGTCGCCGGCAGTGGTGACTGCGGTGCTGTTGAAGCTCATGGCGGGAAACTGCTCGGCGTTGAAGAACTCTGGTTTCTGCAGGTGCTCGTCCAGCGCCTTCACATCGGTGGACACGCTGTTCACCTGGATGTTGATCTGCACCGACGAGGCGGCGGGGTTCTCCGGGTCGAAGTTGAGCACGCCGTCGAAGCTCCGGAACTCGCCGGCCATCTTCGAGAAACCGAGGTGGTCGATGAAGAACAGGATGTTGGTGTGGCCCTTGTCGAACTGATACGCCTGCGGCGCAGCCACGGCCGGGGTGCTGAGGCTGGCGGCGATCAGGGCGGCGGCAAGCGCGAAGGACTTGAGCATAAGGTTCTCCAAATCAGGTGGTACGGCGGGTGAAAGGCGATGAACGATCAGACGATCAGGCGATCAGACAGGCCTCGTCGAAACTCAGTCGCGGCGAACGCGGATACAGCGCACTGGCGTCGCCGTAACCCAGGTTGATCAGAAAATTGGAGCGCACCGAAGTTCCGGCGAAGAACGCGGCATCGACCTTGGCGTTGTCGAAACCCGACATCGGCCCGCAATCGAGCCCCAGCGCACGCGCCGCCAAGATCAGATAGGCGCCCTGCAGGCTGGCGTTGCGAAACGCGGTGGTGTCGATCATCGGTTGATTGCCTTCGAACCAGCTCTTGGCGTCGGCGTGCGGAAACAAATATGGCAGCTTCTGGTGGAAGGCATAGTCGCTGCCGACGATGGCGGTGACCGGCGCCGCCATGGTCTTGGCGCGATTGCCTTCAGCGAGGGCGGGCTGCAACAGCGCCTTGGCCTGCGCCGACTTGACGAACACGATGCGCGCCGGCGAGCAATTGGCGCTGGTTGGCGCCCATTTCATGGTGTCGTAGAGCGCGCGCAGTTGCGCATCGTCGACCTCGCGCGGCAGCCAGGCGTTGTGGGTCCGGGCGTCGGCGAACAATTGCGCCAGGGCCTGATTGCTGAGTGCGGTGTGCATCGTCATCTCCATTGCGAACGCTTGGCGGGATGCACAGTGTATTGGCTCGACGCCAACGCGACAGCCGGCGCCGCTGCAACGGATTGATGCGCACGGCGCAACGATGGGCGACACTGGCGCGATGGACGACGCGCACTGCTGGGTGCTGACCGACGCCGCCGCCGGCAACCGGCGGCAGGCGCTGGCGTTGGCGGCGGCCCTGGGTTTTGCCGCGCCGCGCCAGTGGACCTTGAATGCGCGTGCGCCGTGGCGCTGGCTGGCGCCGCGTCGCTGGCCGGGCGCGAGCGCCGCGTTCGGCGATGCCTTCGCGCAAGCGCTGGCGGCGCCGCCGCAACTGGCGATCGGCTGCGGCCGCCAGGGTGCGCTGGCGACGCGGTTAGCGCGCGAACATGGCGCGCGCGCGGTGCAGATCCTCGACCCACGCATCGACCCGCGCCATTGGGATGCGGTGATCGCGCCGGCACATGATCGACTCCGCGGCGCCAACGTGTTGTCTCCGCTCGGCAGCCTGCATCCGGTCGACGCGCCATGGTTGGCCGCTGCGCGCGCTGCGCACCCGGCATTGGGCGCGCTGCCGGGGCCGCGCCTGTTGCTGCTGCTGGGTGGACCGGTGGCGAACGTGCCGATCGACCGGCGCTGGTGGCAACACGCGCTGGCACTGCTGACCGCGCTCACGCGCACGCACGCCAGCATGATGATCAGCGCTTCGCGGCGCACGCCCGCCTGGCTGCGGCAGGCGGTACGCGATCTCATGCCGGCGCTGCCCGGTGCGCGTTGGCTGGACCCCGGCGACGGCGACAATCCCTATCCGGGGATGCTGGCCTGGGCCGACCGCATCGTGGTGTCGCCCGACTCGGTCAACATGATTTCCGAAGCCTGTGCCACTACCTCCCCAGTGCTGGTGCCAGGCATGGAGCGCGCCCGTGGACGACACGCCGAGTTCCTGCGCGCGCTGCGCGCCAGCGGCCGCATCGTCGACGCGATTGCGGATTCCTCCTGGCCAGCGGTGACGCCGCTGATCGAAACACCGCTGATCGCCGCGCAAGTGCGCGCCTTGCTGGCAATGCCGGACCGTCGCGAGCCGCCCGTTCCGGTGTAGCTGGCACTGCGCACGCACCACGAACCGGGGCGGCGGATGGCGCCGCGTGAATGCTCACAGCCCACAGGCAAGCGCAATCCGCGCAACCGCATCACTGCGGCTGCCACAGCCCGCCGTCACGTGCACGTCGGCACCCGTGTTACGAAGCGACGTCCGCGAAGTCGAGCCCCAGTGCCCGACAGCCCGCACGCACCGCCGCGCGCGCCTGGTCGAGCGCTGCGTCGGGCGCGATCATGCGGGTGCGTCGATCCAGCGTGCACTCGTGCGTGCGCGTCAGCAGGAATTCGTGGGCGGCGCGCAGCGCATCGGCCTGTGCGCGCGTCCAGATGCCCGCCGCCGCAATCATTGCAATCAGATCGTCGCTGGCACGCGGAACCAGCAGCTCCGGGTGTGCGCTGGCGTGCGCCAACACCGCCGCCTGCAAGGCGAATTCCAGATCGACCAGACCGCCCTCGCCGTGCTTGAGATCGAATTGCGTCGGGCGCGAACGGTCGCGTTCGGCGCGCATGCGCTGGCGCATGCGTACCACTTCGCCATCCACGGACTCGCTCTCGCGCGGCTGCACCAGCGTGCTTTGACGGATGCGTTCGAACGCCTGCATCACCACGGCCGCGCCGGCCACCGGGCGGGCGCGCACCAGCGCCTGCTGTTCCCACACCCAGGCGCGCTCGCGCTGATACGCGGCGAAGCTGTCGACGCTGGACACCAGCAGGCCGCCGGCGCCGTCCGGTCGCAGCCGCAGATCGGTTTCGTAGAGCCGCCCGGCCGGCGTGGGGACGGCCAGCAGGTTGACCACCTTCTGCACCACCTTGGCATACCAGCGCGGCGCCTCCAGCGGACGCGGACCGCTGGACAGCGCGTCGGCGGGCGCGTCGTAGAGAAACACCAGGTCCAGGTCCGAGGCAAAGCCCAGCTCGGCGCCGCCGAAACTGCCGTAGCCGATCGCCGCCATGCCGGCGCCGGGGGCGGGGCCGTGCTGCGCCGCCACCTCGCGTGTAGCCATCAGCAGTACCGCCTCCACCACCGCCTGCGCCAGCCAGGCCAACTGCCGCGCGGTCTGGGTGGCGGGCTGCCGCGACGCCAACGCGGCCAGCGCGATCCGGAATGACACCCCATGGCGAAATTCGTTGAGCACCCGCAAGCGCTCCTCGGTGTCGTCCTCCGCCAACGTCGACAACAAGCGCTCGCGTTCGGCACGCAGGGCGTCGACCGCGGACGGCAGCTCCACCTCGCGCGAATCCAGCAGTTCGTCCAGCAGCAACGGATGCTGCGCCAGCCGGTCGGAGAGCAACGTGCTGCGGGCGATCACGTCGACCAGCCGCGCCAGCGCCGCCGGCTGCTCCTCCAGCAGCGCCAGATAGCTGCTGCGCCGGGCGATGGCGGCGAGCAGGTCGAGCAGGCGCGGCAGCGCCACGTCCGGCGCATGACTGCTGCCTGCGGCGTGCAGCAGCGCCGGCAACACGCGATCGAGCCGGACGCGGGCGCTCGCGCTCAACGCGCGCAGCACCGGCGCGGCGGCGAACTGGCGCAATGCCGCGTCGCAACCGTTGGCGTCGGCGAAGCCCGCCTCTGCCAGCGCCTCCACGTCGCCATCACCCGGCAACGCGCGCCAGTAGCGCTCCAGCGCGCTGGCCTTGGCGGCACGGCGGCGCGGCGCCAACAGGCGATCGAATTCGCTGCCGACCGCGGCGCGGTGCTCGCCCAATGCCGCGTATAGCGCGGACCAGTCCGGGAATCCCAGGCCCAGCGCAAGGCGACTGCGCGCAAACGCCTCCTCGGGCAGTTGGTGCACCTGCTGGTCGGCCTGCATCTGCAAGCGGTTCTCCAGCCGCCGCAGAAACCGGTACGCCGCGGCGAGGCGCTGCGCCACCGCCACAGTGAAATGCCCGGCCGCGGCCAGTGCCGTCAGCGCATCGAGCAAACCACGCTGGCGCAGCGCCGGCTCGCGACCGGCGCGCACCAGTTGCAACGCCTGCACCAGAAACTCCAGCTCGCGAATGCCGCCCGGCCCCAGCTTGACGTGCTCGGCCAGCTCGCGGCGCGCCACTTCGGCCGCGATCATCGCCTTCATCTCGCGCAACCCATCGAGCGCGCCGTAATCTAGGTAGCGGCGATAGACGAATGGCCGCAGGTTGGCGAGCAACTGCGCGCCGGCGGCAAGGTCGCCCGCCGCCGGCCGCGCCTTGATCCAGGCGTAGCGCTCCCAATCGCGGCCCTCGTGCTGGTAGTACTGCTCCATCGCCGCGAACGGCAGCGCCAGACGGCCGCTGCTGCCGAACGGACGCAACCGCATGTCGACGCGATAGCCGAAGCCATCGACCGTGACTTCATCCAGCAACTGGATCAGGCGTTGCCCGACGCGCACGAACCACGCCTCGGCGTCCAGCGCGCGCGCGCCGTCGCTGCTGCCCGGCTCCGGATAGGCAAACACCAGGTCGACGTCGGACGAGAAATTCAGCTCGCCGCCGCCGAGCTTGCCCAGCGCAAATACCACCAGCGACTGCGGCAGGCCGGCGCGATCGCGCACCCAGCCGTAGCGCTGCGCCACTTCCGCCTGCACCGCCGACAACACCGTGCCGATGCAGGTATCGGCAAGCTCCGAGCAGCCGCGCAAGGTGGCGTCGACGCTGTCGCGCTCGATGACGTCGCCAATCAGCAACGCCAACGCCCCCTGCACGCGGTGCTGGCGCAGGCGCGCAGGCCATTCCGCCGGAGCATCCGCCGGCAGTTGCAGGGACGGCCGCGGCGCCGCCCGCAACGATGCCGACCACAGCGCCGGCCAGCGTTGCAACGTATCGAAGGCAAAATCGCTGGCGATCAGCACCCGATCGAGCCACACCGCCTCGTTCGCCGACGGCGTCACCCCCAGTTCGGCGAGTCGGGCGCGGCGCGGCAGCAGCCACGAGTGAAGTTCCGGAGGCAGCGGGTGGGCGTCAGGCGTCATGCACCGATTCTGGCACAGCCCATACAGCCTCCCGCGCGCGCCGGCGAGCGCGGCGAGCCCGGAAAAGACCGATCCCCAAAAAGATAAAGCCCGTACCGGCCAGAGCCAGATACGGGCTTTACTCCCTCCCCCCACGTCGGGAGATTGCAGGGTAACAACTCTTTCACAACAGTCACGCTGCAGCGCAAAACTGAACCGCAGGGTTCACCAGGGACTTTGCCGACCCCGCGCCAACGAAAAGGCCCCGCATCGCTGCGGGGCCTTTGGGTGTTACCAACAGCGTTTGCGCGGGATCAGAAGTCCATGTCGCCCATGCCGCCGCCGTGACCGCCGTGGCCACCGCTCGGGAGCTTGCTGTCCTTGTCCGGGGCGTCGCCCACCATCGCTTCGGTGGTGATCATCAGGCCGGCAATGGAGGCAGCGTTCTGCAGTGCGGTGCGGGTGACCTTGGTCGGGTCCAGGATGCCCATCTCCAGCATGTCGCCGTACTGGCCGCTGGCGGCGTTGTAGCCGTAGCTGCCCTTGCTCTCGGAGATCTTGTTGAGCACCACCGACGGCTCGTCGCCGGAGTTGGTGGCGATTTCGCGCAGGGGCGCTTCCATCGCACGCTTGGCGATCACGATGCCGTGGTTCTGGTCTTCGTTGTCGCCCTTGAGCGCGCTCAGCGCCTGCAGTGCGCGCACCAGCGCCACGCCGCCGCCCGGCACCACGCCTTCTTCGACCGCCGCACGGGTGGCGTGCAGGGCGTCTTCGACGCGCGCCTTCTTTTCCTTCATCTCGATCTCGGTGGACGCGCCGACCTTGATCACCGCCACGCCACCGGCCAGCTTGGCCATGCGCTCCTGCAGCTTCTCGCGGTCGTAGTCGGACGAGGTCTCGTCGAGCTGCGCCTTGATCTGCTTGATGCGGGCCTGGATCGCTTCGACTTCACCGGCGCCATCGATGATGGTGGTGTTGTCCTTGCTGACCTGCACCTTCTTGGCGCGGCCCAGATCGGTGATGGTGGCCTTCTCGAGTTGCAGGCCCACGTCTTCGGAGATCACGGTGCCGCCGGTGAGGATGGCCATGTCTTCCAGCATCGCCTTGCGACGATCGCCGAAGCCCGGCGCCTTCACCGCGCACACCTTGACGATGCCGCGGATGTTGTTGACCACGAGGGTGGCCAGGGCCTCGCCCTCGACTTCCTCGGCCACGATCAGCAGCGGCTTGCCGGCCTTGGAAACGGCTTCCAGCACCGGGATCAGCTCGCGCACGTTGGAGATCTTCTTGTCGTACAGCAGCACGAACGGATCTTCCAGCTCGGACGACATCGACTGCTGGTTGTTGACGAAATAGGGGCTGAGGTAGCCGCGGTCGAACTGCATGCCCTCGACCACGTCCAACTCGTTCTCCAGGCCCGAGCCGTCCTCGACGGTGATCACGCCTTCCTTGCCGACCTTGTCCATCGCCTTGGCGATCAGCTCACCGATGTTGAAATCGGAGTTGGCGGAAATGGCGCCGACCTGGGCGATTTCCTTGCTGGTGGCGCAGGGCTTGGAGATCTTCTTGAGCTCGGCGACGGCGGCGGTGACGGTCTTGTCGATGCCGCGCTTGAGGTCCATCGGGTTCATGCCGGCGGCGACCGCCTTCATGCCCTCGCGGATCATCGCCTGCGCCAGCACGGTGGCGGTGGTGGTGCCGTCGCCGGCGGTGTCGGAGGTCTTGGAAGCGACTTCCTTCACCATCTGCGCGCCCATGTTCTCGAACTTGTCGGCCAGCTCGATCTCACGCGCGACGGACACGCCGTCCTTGGTGATGGTCGGCGAACCGAAGCTCTTTTGCAGCACCACGTTGCGGCCCTTGGGACCGAGCGTGACCTTCACCGCGTTGGCGAGGATGTTGACACCGCGCACCATGCGGACACGGGCGTCTTCACCGAAACGTACGTCTTTGGCAGCCATGATTGCTTTACCTCTGGAATTCGGACGAAAAAGGGGAAACGAGGGACCACCGCGGCGCGGCTACCACGCGAACGTGGGCGCGGCCGGCGGCCGGTCGGATCAGCCAAGGATGGCGAAGATGTCGTCTTCCTTGACCACCAGGTAATCGACGCCGTCGAGCTTGACTTCGGTGCCGGCGTACTTGCCGAACAGCACCTTGTCGCCCTTCTTCACCTTGGGCGCGCGCAGCGTGCCGTTGTCCAGAGCCTTGCCCTCGCCGACGGCGACGACTTCGCCCTTGAGCGGCTTTTCGGTGGCCGAATCGGGGATGACGATGCCACCGGCGGAGACTTTCTCTTCTTCCATGCGCTTGATGACAACGCGATCGTACAGCGGCTTGATGCTCATGTGAGTCCTCTTAAACGGTTGTTTTTCGTGAACAAACGAGGGGCTTGTTAGCACTCCCCCCGCATGAGTGCCAATGATAGCGCGCCAAGCGCCCGTGAGAAAGCGCTGTGGCGGCTCCGC
>JANRIF010000088.1:0-8716 GCA_033765245.1 Lysobacteraceae bacterium | reverse complement strand
CATGCCGGTTTGCGACAGGTTGCCGAGCCGGCCGATCGGCGACTCGGTCATCGCGTCGATCACCTCGATCGCCTGCGCGATCGGCCGCCGCTTGGCGCGTCGCGATTCGTTCATGCCGCGTCTCCCGCCAATGCCGGTTTGCCGGCGAACGATTTGAGCGCCGATACGATCGAGTTCCAGGCCCGGTCGATCAGGGTGGAACGCTGTGTCACCACCACCTGCGCAGTGCCGCTCGCCATCGCGTGCGCCAGCGTCTGCAGCGTGTGCTCGCCAACCCGCTGGCCGCGATGGTTGACGAACAGCACGTGGCCGGTGAGCGTGCTGAACCAGGACATGCGGCGTCGCACCCGCTCGCCGCTCGGCGTGTCGCTGAATTCGAACCAGGTGCCGAACGGCAACTGCTTGATCTGTTCGACGGCGGCGGTTTCCTCGGTCGACAGCGGCTCGGCCGGCTTGGCGGCGTGCTTGGGTTCCACGTCGGCGCCCAGGCGCGAGCGTGCCTTGAGGCGCAACGCCAGTTCAGTGCGCGAGGCGGGGTCGTCGGCGGATTCGGGTTCGCTGGCCTGGCTGAGGCGATTGGCGATCGCCTGCGCATCCTCGGCGTGATAACCCACCTGGCACAGCGACTGTTCGATCTCGTGGCGCAGCGCTTCGATCTGGCTCGCCGAACGGGGTTTGATCGCGCCCTTGTCGGCGCGCGCCGCATCGATCAATTGCTCGGCCACCGCCAGTTGCTGCTTGTACGCCGCCGAATCCTCGCCCTGACGCAGCAAGCTGAGCGCCAGCACGTCGGCCCAGGCCTCGGTGAGCAGCGTCTTGACGAAGCGCGGCACCTTGCGGCCCTTCAACCGCTCCGTGATTTCCTCGGATGCGCGCAACCGCGCCAGCGCCAGTTTTTCCTTGCCGCGCGCCGCATCCACGTGTCGGCGTTCGCTGACCTCGGCCTTGCGCGCCAGCGTCTGCAGATGACCGCCCAGATCCTGCAGCAGGGTGTCGAAGATGTTCAGGTCGCCGTTGAATTCGCCCACCACGCGATCCACCAGCATCTGCATCTTCTCGACCGTGCCGGAATCGCCGTCGTCCTCGCCCAACCAGAACGTGCCCGATTCCGCCACTGCGTTGAGCATCTGCCGAGCCGGGTGCCGCTGCTGGGTGAAGAATTCCTTGTCGCGCAGTGCCACCCGCAGCAGCGGCACCTGCAACTTGGCGAGCAGGGTTGCCGCCGGCGAATTGGGTTTGACGTCGCGCATCAGCACGTCGAACAGCATGCCCACCAGATCGATGGTGTCGGTATCTTCCTCCGCCAGCGCGGGGGCCTTGCCCTCGGGCGCGACCTGGCGCAACTGGCTCAGCAGATCCTGCTTGACGTGGGTGACCGAGCGTGTCGCCGGCTGACCATTCACCAGCACCGCGTGGTTGGCCTTGTGCTGGAGCACGCCGAGCACCGACTGCACATCGTCCTCGGACACCACGTGCAGGTGTTCTTTCGGCTTGGCGGGGGCGGCGGCAGGCCCTTGTCCGAGCTTGCCCAGCAGCGCGCGACGGCTGGCCAGCAGGTCGCGCAGCACGCTGAAGGTATTTTCGCCGCCAGCCGCATCCAGCGGTACCGGCGGCTCGATGCTGGGCCAGCCGGTCAGCGGCGTCGTCGGCGTGTCGGCGACGGCGCCGAGGCGTGGCGGCGACACCGCGGCGGGCGCCGGCGCCGGTGCTGGCGCGCCGC
Source organism: Lysobacteraceae bacterium (assembly GCA_033765245.1). Taxonomy (GTDB): domain Bacteria; phylum Pseudomonadota; class Gammaproteobacteria; order Xanthomonadales; family Xanthomonadaceae. Next base: position 6,996 of record JANRIF010000088.1, on the reverse strand, counting down.
TGCCCGCGGGCGCCGCTTCGCTGCTCTGGTCGGCACGCGCCCTGCCGGCACCGCGGCGGGCGTCGGCGGCGCGGCCGCGCACCGGGACGAAGCTCAGGTGCGGCAGCACGCCCTCGCGGATCAGCAGTGTGTTGATGGCCTCGATCAATCCACCGAAGACCGGCGTGATCTGGCGGTCGAACTGGCGGAACACCACCAGGCGATTGGCGGGACTCAGGTCGAGGCAACGGGCGGCATCGGCCAGGATGTGGCACAGCACGTGCGGACCCACCGGCAGATGCTCCGGATCGAAGGCCGGCTGCCCGGCCAGCACGCCAAAGCGCTGTCCGAGCAGATACAGCGGCAGGCTGTTGCGGATCTCCATGCGGCTGGCGATTTCGCGCAGCGCCGCCGACTCGTCCGCGTCCATCACATCGACCAGCGCCAGATCGCCGAAGCCGCTGTCGTCGGCATCACGCCCCTCGGCGGCATCGGGATCGCGGATCGATGCCAGTGCCGCTTCCAGTCCGATCATGAAACGCGGCGTCAGGTCCGAACGCCCGCGCTTGACCGTGCGCAGCGCTTCAAAGCAGTGCTGTTGCACTTCATTGCTGCGCGCCTGCTCGGCGAGTTTGAACAACTGCTGCTCGACGTCGTCGAGCGTGGCGGCAAGGGTGCGCTCCAACTCGTCCGAGGCATATTCGAGAATGCTTTCCAGCAGGCGTCGTGCACGCCTTGGAAAGGCGCGCGCCGACAGCGTGGCCGGAGGTTTTGCGGCAGCAGTGCCTGACGGTGTTTCCGATGCAGACATGCGGAGCCTCCTGGATAAACTTCCCCAAGGCGCAGTCTAAGCACCTTGGGGCGTCGGGCCAAGGACCGCGAGCGACGCTCGATCGACGTTCGCGCCCGCGGTGTGCGTCATGGCCGGTCCGCGGCGTGGTTCGCGTTTCAGCGGCTCGCGGAGTCCCATATCAGGTTGATCGCCAGGTTGCGACCGGCGGTGGCGAATCCGCGCGCCAGTGCGTAGTCGCGATCAGCGAGGTTTTCCAGCCGCGCCTCCAGCCGCCATTGCCGATCCAGCGGCACGCTCGCACGCAGGTCGATGCGCGCGTAGCCGCCGAGATCGCCGCCGAAATCGGCGCGCGCGGCAACCGCCTGTGCGTCCACCCCGAGCAGCCAGCCGCGATCGAAGCGGTAATCCAGTTGGCCGTTGATTTTGCGTGCCGGGCGCCGCAGCAGGGGCGCGCCGCTGTCGCGGTCGCGCGCGCGTTGCCAAGCACCGGCGATCCGGCCCAGCCAATGCGCGCCATCGACGCGGTATTCGAGTTCGGCGCCGTCCATACGGGTGCGGGCGATATTCACCGCGGCGAAATTGGCGCCGTCGAACGCCACCAGATCGCCGACCCGGGTGCGATACCACGACAGCGAGAGTTTTTGATTCGTCGCTGGCGTCAGCTCCAATCCCGCCTCGACGGTGCGCGAGCGCTCCGGGTGCAGTTCGGGGTTGCCGGCAAACAAGCCGCCGAAACCGGGCGAATACAGTTCATTGAAATTCGGCGCGCGAAATCCTTGGCCCCAACTGGCACGCAGGCGCGCCACGCGATGGAATTGCCAGCCCCAGGCGGCGCTGCCGGTGAGCTCGCGGCCGAACTGGCTGTTGTCGTCGTAGCGCGCGGCGGCCTCCAGCGATTGCGCACCGAAATGCGCACCGTAGGCGGCGAAGCCGGCGACGGTGTCGCGATTGCGGTCGAAATCGACCACGTCGAAGCCCAGCGAACGGCCCTGTTCGTGTTCGCCGCTGACACCGACGCTGAATACCCCATCGGCGATCGGTCGCGACAGCACCCAATCGGCGCTCTGCCGGCGGCTGTCGAACACGCTGGCGAAGGCGGGCGTATCGAGATCCTCGCGCGCGAAGCCGAGCGTGAGCCGATGCGTCCACGCGCCGCTCAGTGCGCCCGCCATGCTGAGTCCGCCCGAGACGTTGCGTACCGACGACGCCCCCTGATCGAACTCGACGTCGGCATCGGTGGCAAGCAGCGTGAGCCCCAATTGCTGCGTTCCCTGGGTGCGATTGCCGCGCAGGCTGAGGTTGCGATTGTTGGTGCCGTCGCGGTCGGGATCGAATCCGAAGGCATCGGGCGTGGTGGCGGAAAAGCCATCGTAGTGGCGATAGCCGGCGGTGATGCCGAGCGCGCCGGCATCGCCGTTGATGGCGGTGCTGGCGCTGGCCTCGGCGCGCCCATAGCGCCCCGCGGTGAGCCGCACGGTACTGCCGAGCGGGTCGCGGGTGAAGATATGGATCACGCCGCCGATCGCATCCGAGCCCCACAGCGCGGCGCGCGGCCCGCGCACGATTTCGATGCGCTCGATCTGATCCGGCGGCAGATGCGCCAGGTCGAACAGGCCGGAGCCGGTGGCGGTGACGCGGATGCCGTCGATCAGGATCAGGGTCTGGTTGGAATTGGCGCCGCGCAGGAACAGGGTCGAGGCCTGCCCGGGGCCTCCGGTGCGGGAAACGTCGATGCCGGCCTGCTGGCTCAGCACGGCGATCAGGTCGGGCGCCTGGCTGCGTTCGAGATCGGCGCGGGTGATCACGGTGATCGCTGCGAGTGCGGTATCGGCGTCTTGGGGATGACGGGTAGCGGTGACCACCACGGCAGGTTGGCGCGTGACCGACTGGGTTTGCGCACCCGCCGTGCGTGGCGCGAAGGCAAGGGTCGCGGCGGCAAGCGCGGCGATGCTGGCGAAACGATGGAACCGGATGTTCATGATGGGCCTCCTGGGCTCTCCCGCGGCAGGAAGCGCGCGCAGTCGGCAGGGCACAGGCACGGCACGCGAACGCACCGCGATCCGCACCGTTGCCCACCGCAACGCGCCAGTCGGGGTCCGCGCGCGGGGGAATGAGGTCGCGCGCGAACCGTGGCTACAGGCCGGTCTCCGGACTTGCAGGGGCGAGTGCAGCGACTCGACGTCCGCCGCCTTCCCGGGAGTTCCCAGTGGCGATTGGCGGACTACGCCTGCTTACCGTTGCGGGGGCAGTGCCGGATTCTCACCGGCTTCCCGAGCACCTGTAGCGGGGCGAAGTGTATGCGAGTGCGGGGTGGCGGGGAAGTGCGGGTTGATGCGTGGGGTGGGGACCACGACAGAAGCGTCTCACCCCCGCGGCCCCGAACCCGCCTTGCGGCGAGTCCGGGGCGTGCGGCGATCAGTGCGAGCTCGTGGTGGCGATGATATCCGCGGCTTCGGCGTGGACCGCGCGAGTGCTGTGGTGGGAACCGAGCGCGGACATGAACTCGTCCAGGCTGCGTAGCGCTTGAGCGGCATTGCCGCCGGTGAGTTGGGTTTCGGCTCGGCTCAGGATTCCGCTCAGGCGCTTGTGCAGCTCGGGGCCGATCGCGTTGGACGTGCGCAGGGCGCCGATGTCATCGTGCAGCAGGGCGATACGATCGTGCCCCGATCGCGATTCGACGAACACTGCGGTGGTCAGGCCGGGCACCGTGAAGCTGCCGTGTGTGCGCACGTAGCGCGCCTGTGCGAGCAGCGGGTCCTTGCTGGCGGTCTGCAGCGGGTGCAGGGTGAATTCGGCGTTGCCGGCGTCGGCGAGCGGGAACTCCACGGCTTCGAGCCCGGCGTTGAACATGGTGACGATGCGGCGAGTGCGGCGGTCGATCCGGCCTTCGCGGTCGTCGAGCGACATCACGATCAGGCCGGGCACCTGCGTCGGCCCGGTGTTGAGGAAGTGCAGGTGCTCGCGCACTTGTGCGTCGCTGCGCAGGCGGAACAGCGGCGAGCTATTGCGGATGCGCAGGAAGCTCTCGAACGCGGACAGGCTGCGCTCGCGCTCGGCCTTGCTCGGCGCCAGCGCGGGATCGGCCAGCAACGGCTGCATCAACGGCCACGCATCGCCGTTCTTCTCCTGGCTCGGTAGGCCGCGACCCCAGCCGCTGCTGTCCAGGCTCCAGTCGATGGCGTTGAACCAGTCGCCGGCGTTGAAGCTGTCGCGATCCATGCTCTTGGAGCGCAGGATGTCCTGCCCCGCATGGAAGAACGGGATGCCCTGGCCCAGCGCGATCAGGCTGAAACCCATCTGCTGCATGCGTACGCGCTCGGCCAGGGTGGCGCTGCGCGCGGCCTTGAGCTGGATGGCGTCGAACAATGTCTCGTTGTCGTGCGAGGCGGCGTAGTTGATCGCTTCCTGCGGGTCGGCGGTGTAGCCGGCGTGCTGGCCGAAGTAGTCGACCTGATCGGCACGCACGCTGGCGCCGCTGCTGTCGACCAAGGTGAAGTCGGCGAGCGTGCCGGCGAGGCCGATGCGCACCCAGTCGCTGATGTGCAACAAGGTGGCGCGGGCGTCGCCCTGGTCGCTGTCGTTGGGGAAGGTGTGCAGGCCAGTGGCGAAGCCCTGCGCGCGCAGATCGCCGAACGGGCTGCCGCCGCGCAGACCGTCACGCAGGCGGTCGTTGAAGGTGCCGATGCCGGTGCCGGCCATGTTGCGCTGAATCGCGTTCTCACCACGTGCGTTGTCGGCCACTTCGCCGAAATTCCAGCCTTCGCCGTAGAGGTAAATGGCGCGGCCATCGACGCCGTCCCGGCGCGGCGTGAGCGCGTTCAGTGCCTGACGCAGCTTCACCATGTTGGTCTTCATGTGATGGCCCATGAGATCGAAGCGGAAACCATCGACCTTGTACTGCCGGGCCCAGGTCAGCACTGAGTCGATCAGCAGTTTCTCCATCATCCGGTGTTCGGATGCGGTGTTGGCGCAGCACGAGCTGGTCTCGATGGCGCCATCGAGATTGAGCCGGTGGTAGTAGCCGGGCACGATCCTGTCGAGCACCGAGCGCTCGTTCTGGCCGGCGGCGGTGGTGTGGTTGTAGACCACGTCCATCACCACGCGCAGGCCGCTGCGATTGAGCGCCTGCACCATCTCGCGAAACTCAAGGATGCGCGCGTTGCCGTTGGGGTCGGTGGCGTAGCTGCCTTCCGGCACGGTGTAGTGGAATGGGTCGTAGCCCCAGTTGAAGCCGTCGCGATCCTTCACCGCGGCGATCGCCGCTTGCTGCTGTTCGCCATCCGGCGCGTAACTGGCGAGATCGCCGGCAGGCTGCGCTTGATCGGCCACCTTTTCCGGCACCGTGGCGAAGTCGAAGCTCGGCAGCAGGTGCACGTGGCTGATACCGGCACGCGCCAGCCGTGCCAGATGCCGCATGCCGTCGCTGCCGCGGTGCGTGAACGCGGTGAACTTGCCGCGATCGCGCGCCGGCACGCTGGCATCGGCAATCGAGAAATCGCGCACGTGCAATTCGTACAGCGCGATGTCTTCGGGCGCCGTCAGCGCCGGCTTGCGCAGATGCTCCCAACCGTCGGGTTCGAGCGACTCTGCGTGCAGGTCGACGAACTGGCTGCGCACGCTATCGGCGGCAAGGCTCAGCGAGTACGGGTCGGTGACGCGGTTGAGCTCGATGCGCCCGGTCGAGGGCGCGAACACCGTCACCTCGTAGAGGTAATAGCGGCGATCCCAGGCCAGCGGGCCGCTGACCGACCACACACCGGTCGCGGCGTCCTCTTGCATGTCGCGCGCTTCCACCGGCTCGCTCGCTGCATCGCCGTCGTCGAACAGCAGCAGGCGCACCGACTGTGCGGTGGGCGCCCACAGTTGCAGGCGGATGCCGCCATCGCGGTACGTCGGTCCGAGCGTGCCGTCGTAGCCGAAGCGATCGTCGAGCACGCCGGGAATCTGCACGCCGCTGGCGTCGAGCAGGTTGCCGTCGGCATCGATCACTGACACCGCAAGCTGGGTCTTGAGCAAGCTGCTCAGCGATGACTGATCGAGCGCCGGCAGGCGGAATGCATGCAGGCCCTGCAGGTGCGGGTAGTGGGCGCGCAGCTCGGGTGCGAGGCCGGCGGCATCGGCAACAAGCTCGATGGCCGCGCCGCCCTCGACGCCGTTCGGCATCAGGCGCAGACCGGCATCGGGATCGGCATGCAGAAACACCCGTGCACCCGCCGGCAGCGACGCCGGATCCCACGCCAGCACGTCGGCGCCGAGCCAATGCGCGCGTGCGGTGCGCAGGTCGCCCTGCACGTCGGTGAGACTGACCCGCAGCACGTGGCTGGCGATGTCGTAGAAGAAGAACACCTCGGTATCGAGCGGCCCGCCCGAGGCCGGCACCGAGAACGGAATGTTGGCGCCGTTCTGCGCGCCGCCCTGGCCGAAGTTGACGTCCCAACTTTCGTTGTGGGTTACCTTGGTCTCGTAATTGCCGGCCGGCAGACGCGCACTGAAGCGGAAGACGCCGTCGCCATCCACGTCCTGCAGCCACGAGCGCAGGCAGCCTGGGTCCCAATCGCCGTTGCAACCCAACTCGCTCTGGAAACTGCCGGCGGCCACCGCGATGGTGCTGTTGCGATTGTCGGTGGCCCAGTGAGTGGCGTGGCTGTAGTAGAACTTCACCGGCGCCGCCGCAGCCAGCGACAGCGGAATGTTGGCGCCGTTCTGGATGCCGTTGGCGCCGTAGTTGATATCCCACGAGCCGTTGAGCGGCGCCTTGTATTCCCAGTCGCCGGCCGGCACGTCGAACGCTCGCTGCCACACGCGGTCTTCGGCATCGAAGGCGAGTCCGGTATTGGCGCAATCGGGTTGCCAGTCGCCGGGGCAGCCCAGCTCGCTCTGCATGCTGCCGGCAAGGGTCACCGCCTGCGGCTGCGGCGGTTCCGGTTCGGGCGAACCGTCGAGGCTGACGCTCAGCACGTGGGTGACGTTGTCGTAGAGGAACGTCACATCGGCGCCGCCGGTCCCGTCATCGGGTACCGCGAACGGGATGTTGGCACCGTTTTGCGCGCCGTCGGCACCGAAGTTCACGTCCCAGCTTTCGTTCAGCGCCACCTTGGTCTCGTAGTTGCCCGCCGGCAGCCACGCAACGAACGAAAACAGGCCGTCGCCATCGACATCCTGCAACCACGAGCGCAAGCACGACGGGTCCCAGTCGCCAGCGCAGCCCAACTCGCTCTGGAAAT
>JANRIF010000045.1:0-5642 GCA_033765245.1 Lysobacteraceae bacterium | reverse complement strand
CGGGTCAGGGCGTCGCTGACGTCCTTGCGCAGGGTGAGGGTGCCGTCGCGGAGCCAGGCGGCGGCGAGGCCGGGGTTGCCGCGGGCGGCGTCGAGTGCGGTGGCGGCTTCGGGTTCGCGGTGGCCTTGGGCTTGCAGCCAGGCCATGGCGTCGGCGCGTTCGGGCAGGCACAGGGCGATCTGCTGGCAGCGGCTGCGGATAGTGGCGGGCAGGCGGTGCGGGCGGGCGGTGACCAGCAGCAGGTAGCGATTGGGTGCGGGTTCTTCGAGCGTCTTCAACAGGGCGTTGGCGGCGTTACGGTTGAGCAGGTCGGCGGGGTCGATGATCGCCACCTGCGCTCCGCCCTGCTGCGAGGTGAGCACCAGCCAATCGGACAACTGGCGCACTTGCTCGACCGTGATTTCGGTGCGCAGTTTGTCGGTCTTCTCGTTGAGTTCCAGGGTGAGGATGCGCAGGTCGGCATGGCTGCCGGCTTCGGTCTGCTGGCAACCCCGGCACTGGCCGCAGGCGCGGATGGCGCCATGCGCAGTGGTGCAGAGCAGGCGCTGTGCGAGGGCGCGGGCCAGTTCGTACTGGCCTGAGTGTTCGGCGCCGGTGATCAGCAGGGCGTGGCCGAGTTGGCCTTCGGCGAGCGCGCAGAGGGCGCGTTGCAGGGGCTGGGCTTGCCAGGGGGGTGTGGGGGTCATGGGGATGGACTCAGGCGACGATGCATGCTGGCGAGCGTGGGGATGCTGGCGGGAGCGCAACCCCCTCCCAACCTCCCCCTGCAAGCAGGGGGAGGAGTGAAAGCGTCCCGGCCCCCAAAGCCCGGCTCGCCTCCAGCACGGGCGCCCGGCTTGACAGCGCGCGGATAGCCACGCTCACCCCTCCGCGCCCTTCCCCTGCGCCTGAGGCGCGGGGGAGGAAGCATGCGCGTCGCCGCGCTGCGTGGCGAGCCACGCGCGCAACACCTGCTGCACCGCTGCCACCACGGTGGCCGCCGGTTGAGAGGCGTCGACGACGCGGTAGCGCTGCGGCTCGGCTTGGGCGCGTTCGAGGTAACGGGTACGCACGCGCTCGAAGAAGCCGTCGGCTTCGCGTTCGATGCGGTCGAGCTCGCCGCCGCGCTGGCGGGCACGGGCCAGACCTTCGGCGACGCCGACGTCGAGCAGGAGGGTGAGATCGGGCTTGATGCCGACCGCCCAGCGTTCGAGTTCGGCGATGCGCGCGCTGTCGATGCCGCGCCCGCCGCCTTGGTAGGCGAAGCTGGCGTCGGTGAAGCGGTCGCTCACTACCCATTCGCCGGCATCCAGCGCGGGCAGGATGCGTTCGCGCACCAGTTGCGCGCGCGAGGCCATCATCAGCAGCAGTTCGGATTCGGCGCACATGCTGGGGTGCGCGGGATCGAGCAACAGGCCGCGCACGGCTTCGCCGAGCGGGGTGCCGCCGGGCTCGCGTACGGCCTGCACGCGCCAGCCGTGCGCCTGCAATTCGGCGACGACGGCGGCAATCACGGTGGATTTGCCGGCGCCCTCGCCGCCTTCGATGCTGATCAAACGGCCTTTCATCGACGCCTCAACTGGTAACGGGCCACCGCGCGGTTGTGTTCGGCGAGGGTGGCGGAGAAATGGTGGCTGCCGTCGCCGCGCGCGACGAAGTACAGGGCGTCGCCTGGCGCCGGATGCACGGCCGCGCGCAGTGCGTCGCGGCCAGGCAAGGCGATGGGGGTGGGCGGCAGGCCGGCGCGGGTGTAGGTGTTGTAGGGCGTGTCGGTCAGCAGATCGCTGCGTCGCAGGTTGCCGTCGAAGCCGGCGCCGAGCCCGTAGATCACGGTGGGATCGGTCTGCAGGCGCATGCCGATGCGCAAACGGCGCACGAACACGCCGGCGATCTGCGGCCGCTCGCTGGCGATGCCGGTTTCCTTTTCGACGATGGAGGCCAGGATCAGCGCTTGCTCGGGTGTCTCCAGCGGCAGGCCGTCGTCGCGCCCGACCCAGGCTTCTGCCAGCGCGACGTCCATCGCCAGCGCGGCGCGCCTGAGCAATTCGACGTCGCGCACGCCACGGGTGAATTGGTAGGTCTCGGGCAGGAAGCGGCCTTCGGCGTGCGTGTTGGGGCGGCCGATGGCGGCCATCAACGCGGCATCATCGAGCGCGGACAAGGTTTGCGCCAGCGCGGGCTCACGCGCGAGCGCGGCACGCAGGTCGCGCAGGTTCCAGCCTTCCACCACGGTGAAACGGTGCTGGATCACGTCGCCGGCTTCGAGCTTGCGCAGCAACTGACGTGGGGTGATGCCGTGACCGACCGCGTATTCGCCCACCTGCAGGCGATCGAGCACCTTGAGTTCGAACGCCAGCAGCCGCCATTGCCAGTCGTGACCATCGGCGATCTCGATGCGGCGCATGCGGCGGAGCACGGTGAGAAAGCCGTCGCCGCGTTTGACTTCCAGCACGCGCTCGCCATTCACCGAGGCCAGCGGGCGGTCGGCGAAACTCTGGTATTGCCGCCACATCTCGGCGCCGACCACGGCCGCCGCGGCCGCGACCAGCAACACACCGATCATCAGCACGCGGCGCAGCAGTCGAGCGGGCGATGCGGTCATGCGGACTCCATGGCGGCAAACGCCGGCTCGGCGCGAGCCAGCAGGCGGACGATGCGCCGCACCTCGGGGTGCGGCTCGAAGCGGCGGGCATCGAGGCGCGCCACCGGCAGGATACCGCGCACCGCGTTGCACAGGAAAATCGCGTCGGCACCTTCGACGTCCTCGCGGGTCAGCCGGCATTCGCGGCCGATACCTTGCGCCAGCAACCATTGCCGGCAGATGCCGGCGACGCCGGCGCGATCGATCGGAGGTGTGAGCCAGTCGCCATCGCGCAACACGAACAGGTTGGCGGCCGTGGCGCAGGTCGGCGCGCCCTCGGCGTCGCACAACAAGCCCTCGTGTATCGCCGGGTCGCTGCATTCGGCGCGCGCGAGCACGTGTTCGAGCCGATTGCAGTGTTTGAGCCCCGCCAACATCGGCTGGATGCCCAGGCGCAGCGTGCACCAGCGCAGGTGCAAACCCGATGCCGGAAACGGCGCGGGCAGCGGGTGCCGTGAGACGATCAATTGCGGCTGCGCGAACTCGGGCGGTGCGTAGCCGCGCCCGCCGGAGCCGCGCGTGAGCAACAGTTTGAGCACGCCATCACGGAGTTGCGCCAACTGCGGCGCGCACACGCTCAACACCGTTTCCGGCGTCGGCGTGGCGATACCCAGCACCTGCGCGCCGCGACTCAGCCGCGCCCAATGCGCATCCCACCACACCGGTTGCCCGGCGTGGATGCGCAGGGTTTCGAACAGGCCGTCGCCATAGTTCAGTCCGCGATCATCGGCGGCGATGGTCGCCTCCTGCGCGAGCCACACCGGCACGCTCATCCGGCCAGCCCCAGCGCGCGCAACAGGCCGCGCGCCTTGGCGCGGGTCTCGTGCAGTTCCGCATCCGCTTCGGAATCGACCACCAGCCCGGCGCCGGCACGAAACGTCAGGCGCGTGCCCTGCAGCCAGGCGCTGCGGATCAGGATGTTGAAGTCCATGTCGCCGCTGCGATCCAGATAGCCCAGCGCGCCGGTGTAGGCGCCACGGCCCTCGCCCTCCAGCTCGGCGATGATCTGCATGCAGCGCACTTTGGGGCAACCGGTGATGGTGCCGCCGGGAAACACCGCGCGAACCACCGCGCCGGGCGTGGCATCGGCGCGCAGGGTGCCGCTGACGTTGGAGACGATGTGATGCACGTGGGCGTAACTCTCCACCGCCATGATTTCATCGACGTGAACGCTGCCGGGCACGCAGACGCGGCCGAGGTCATTGCGCTCCAGATCGATGAGCATGACATGTTCGGCGCGTTCCTTCGGGTGGCCGATCAGCTCGCGTACGCGCGCAGCGTCATCGTCGCCGGGCGTGCGCGGGCGGGTGCCGGCAATGGGCCGGGTTTCCACCCGTCGACCGCGCACCGACACCAACCGCTCCGGCGAGGAGCTCAGCAAGGCCCAGTCCGGACCGGCCAGCAGGCCGGCGAACGGCGCGGGGTTGGCGGCGCGCAGCGCGGCGTAGAGCATGGCCGGGTCGACCGCTTCGGCAAACTCGGCCTGCCAGGCGCGGGAGAGATTGACCTGGAACACGTCGCCTGCGCGCAGGTACTCGTGCACCCGCGCCACGCCATCGAGGAAGCGTTGCGGGGCGTCTTCGCGCAACTGCGGCGGAATGAGCAGCAGCGACTGCGGAACCGCCGGCTCCAGGTTGGCAAGGTCGGCGTGAATTTGCGCCAGCAGCGCCTCCTGTCCGGGTTCGGCAACCGCCCACACCGCGCCGCTGACGCGATGGCGTAGCAACGCCGCCGGGCAACGCAGTGCCAGCGCTATCGGGCCGTTGTCGCGGGCCGGTGGCAGGCGCAGCACCGGTTCCACTTCGGCGGCCAGTTCATAGGCCAGAAACAGCGCCCAGCCACCCTGGAACGGCAACTCGTGCGGCGTAGGCAACACCCCTGCCGTGCGCCATTGCGCATCGAGGGCATCGAGAAAGCCACCAGCCAGCGGTTCTCCTGCAAGTGTGCGCAGACCGTGCCGGGCATCCAGGCACAGGCCGCTGCCGTCGTGCACGAACAACATGTCCCAGCACGCGCGCACGCCGTCGCTGGCGGCGCTTTCCAGCAACAGCGGATAACGCGCGGGGTGCAGGCGATGCAGGGCCAGCAGATCGGTGTCTGCGGGCAGTGACTGCTGGAGCGACGTCGTGGGCCTGGGGTGATGTTGCAAGCTATTCAGCGGTTATCTTCGCGTGTGATCGCCGCACGATTGTGCATGACGGCGGCGTTGTGCGTAGGCTGGTGGTGACCGCGGACTTGATCCGGGGGAACCCCAGCGCCTTTGTCACGTGATGATGAGAACGCTGGGGTTCGCTGCGCTCACCACCAGCCTACGAATCCGCAAACACACGCAACGCTTGTCGGCAGCGGTCAGACGCGGCCGAACACCAAGCTGCAGTTGGTGCCGCCGAAGCCGAAGCCGTTCGACAAGGCGACGTCGATGCGCTTCTGGCGCGCCACGTGCGGTACGTAGTCGAGATCGCAGCCCTCGCCCGGCTGGTCGAGGTTGATGGTGGGCGGAATCACGCCGTGATGCAGCGCCAGCACGGTGAAGATCGCCTCGACGCCGCCGGCCGCGCCGAGCAGATGCCCGGTCATCGACTTGGTGGAACTGACCATGGTCCGGTAAGCGTGGTCGCCGAGGGAGCGCTTGAGCGACAGGGTTTCGGCCAAATCGCCCAGCGGGGTGGAGGTACCGTGGGCGTTGACGTAATCGACCCGCTCCGACGCCACTGCGGCATCGGCGAGCGCCAGCGACATGCAGCGCGCCGGGCCTTCGCCGTTCTCGCTGGGCGCGGTCATGTGGTAGGCGTCGGAACTGGAGCCCATGCCCAGCAGTTCGCAATAGATGCGCGCGCCGCGCGCGCGCGCGTATTCGTATTCTTCGAGGATGAGGATGCCGGCGCCATCGCTGAACACGAAGCCGTCGCGGTCCTTGTCCCACGGCCGCGAGGCGCGCGTGGGCTCGTCGTTGCGGGTGGACATCGCCTTCATCGCGCAGAAGCCGCCGATGGCCGTGGGCGAGGATCCGCGCTCGGCGCCG